>JAIBEO010000178.1 GCA_019459185.1 Rhizobium sp.
CCCCCCCCCCCCCCCCCCCCCCCCCCCCCCCCCCCCCCCCCCCCCCCCCCCCCCCCCCGCCTGTTTTGGTCCCGCCGCCCCCCCCGCCCCCCCCCCCCCCTTCTCCCCCCCCCCCCCCCCCCGCTCCTACAGGTTTACGGCGGGGCGGGGCGGCGGCGTTCGAGCCACCACAGGGCGATGCTCAGCAGCAGCCAGACAATGAACCAGGGCCAGCGCGGACCGGGCACGGGCGCGGGTTCCGCAGTGGCGGTGTCTTCGCCGGTCACCAGCGCCAGCGTCGCGCGCTGGTTGTCGCGCGCGGCCATCGCCGGCAACTCGGCGGGGTCGAGCACGAGCAGCGGCAGTTCCTGTTCGTCGAACACTACCGCGTGCCGACCCGGCTGCACGGGCCAGAAGCCGGCGCAGCGCGCTTCGCCGGTGGCGGGGTCGGGCGGCAGCGCGGATTCCGTTCCGTCGGGCGCGCGCACGCGGGCCTGGTCAGGCAGCCCGCAGAGCGCGATGCGCTGATGCAGCCAGGCTTGCGTGGGCAGTTCAGGCATGGCGGCTTCGGTGCCGCGCGCCAGCATGTCCACCGCGCCGGCCCAGAGCTGGCCATAGGCGCTGCGGCGGCCAGCCAGCCACAGGCGGTAACTGTCCGACAGCGTCCATAGCGCCACGCGTCCGCGGCCTTCGGGGCGCCAGAGGGCCAGCGCCGCGCCGTCGCCGGCGCGCAGCAGCACCGCGCCATCGGCGGCCGACAGCGCCAGCGGCCGACGGCTGAGCATCGGCGAGGTGTCGGCGGCGCGGGTTTCGGCGTCAAGCGCCAGCGCGGCGTCGGCGTGTTCGGTGCCGGGCAGGCGCAGGCCGCGCGCCATGTCGGCAGATTCGGCCTGCAGGCCCCAGGCGCGCAGCGTGGCGCGGTCGGCCGCGCTCAGTTCGCCGGTGATTCGAAGCAGCACGCCCAGGCCCTCGCGCACGGCGGTGCGCAGCGTGGCGCGGCCACCTTCGCCCAGCTCGCGCCAGGCGCGTTCGTCCAGCAGCACCAGGTCGAACCCGGCCAGCGTGGCCGCGGTGAGCGGTAGCGGCGGGTCGCCCAGCTCCACGCCGCCGCCCAAGCTGATCACGCTGTGCAGGCGCAGGCCGGCGTCCACAGCCCAGCGCCGCAGGTACTTCACTTCCGGCGACGCGCCGCCGGCGAGCAGCAGCACGCGGCGCGGCGCGGCGTCGCGCACCTGCAGGGGCAGGCTCAGCGACTGCGTGACGGTGTCGTCGGCGTTGCGCAGTTGCAGCGTGTAGCGCACCTGGCCGGGCAGGCCGGCGGTGCTGGCCAGCGTGAAAGCGCCGGTGTCGTCGAGTTCGGCGCGCGCAACCACGGTGTCCGCCGGGTCGCGCAGCTCGGCACGGCCGCCGGCCAGGCCGGTGGCGAGGCCGCGCACTTGCCACTGGCGCCCGGTCACGACGGTCACCGGCGCTTCGAGCGCCTGCAGGCCGTCCGGCAGCGGCGTCGGTTCGAAGGCCAGCGCCAGACCGCGGGCCGCGTCGTGGTCGCGCGCCGGCAAACCCAAGCCGAGCACGCGCAAGGGCGAACGGCCGGCGTGGCGGCGCAGCGCGGTGCCGAGGTCGGGCACGCGTTCGGCGCCGGCCACGTCGCCGGCTTCCGGCAGCGCCACCACCACGTCGCCGGGGGCGAGGTTCGCGGGTGCCGTTGCCCCGGCCGCCAGCACCACCAGCGCGCCTTCGCGCCCCGGCTGCAGTGGCGGGAAAAACACGAAATACAGCAAGGCCGCGCCAGCCGCCTGGCCCGCCACGCGCAGCGCGAAACGCGGCCACGGCAACGTGCCCGCCCGCCACTGCCAGGCCAGGCGCGCGCTGGCGAGCAGCACGATGACCGCCAGCGAAAATCCAACCAGGTTCGAAAATTCAACCTGGTTCAAAAAATGAACCTGGTTCATGGTGGGGTGTCTTCGGTGAGCGCGTCGAGGTAGGCGGCGCCGGCGGCGTCGGGGGCGGGGCGCGGCGCTACGCCGGCGACCGGGGCTGGCAGCAGGGGCCAGAGCAGGGCGCGCAGGCGCTGGCGGTGTTCGCGGTTGTCGGGCTGCGCGCGCAGGTCCTCTAGCGCCGCCACCAGCGACAGCGGGTCTTCGAGCTTGGCTTCGTTGGCCTGCAGCCAGTCGGCGAAGGGCTGCAGCTCCAGCGCGCCCCCGGCGTCCAGCGCGCGCCACAGCGCCGGTACCGGCGAATCCTTCGCTTCCGCGGGCACGAGGCCGGAGCGGCGGTCGCCGAGGCCCTCGCGCTTGCCGGTCATGCGCCGCGCCTCGTCGATCGGCGGCAGCTCCAGCCCGACGCGGGCGAGGTAGATGCGGCTGGCCTGCTGCACCTGCTTGATGAAACCCAGCGCGCGGTAGGCGTGCGGCAGTGCGCGCGCAGGCTGGCCCTGGCGCAATTCGCCTTCCGACGACCACATCGCGTCCAGCGCCTGCTTGAGCAGGGCGCGGGTTTCCGGGTCGAGCAGGGTGGCCGCCTCGGCTTCGTCGTGGGTGTGGCCGTATTCCTCGAGCACGCTGATGGCGCCGCCAAGTGCTTCGCCGCCTTCGTCGGCGTGGCCGTGGCCGTCGTCTTCGCTGTGCTCTTCGCCGTCCTCGCCGGGCGGTGCTTCCGGCTGGCCGGCGTTTTCTTCGCCCAGGAACTGGCCGTAGCGCATGCGCAGGATGCGCTGGTCCACGCCGATGGCGTCGGAGCGGTCCAGGAAGGCATCGGCGGCGAGGCGCGGCTTCTCCGCCACCAGCGCCTCGGCGTCGATGATGATCTGGCGCTGGCTGCGGAAGTAGGCGGGCAGCGTCTTCTTCACCAGGCCTTCCATGCCGGTGGATTCGCCGCTGGGCGGCATCGGCCAGCGCAGGATGAGGCTGGCGCTGCGCGCACGCTGCGGCGCCGGCGTGCGATTGTCGGCCACTTCCAGGCGCACGATCAGGTCGTCGCCTTCGGCCAGGCCCAGCGAAGCCAGGTCGAGCGACTGGCGGTAGCGGCGCAGCTCGGGCTCGCCCTCGCCGCGCAGGGCCAGGCTGCGTTCGGTCACCGTCACCTGTTCGCCGCTGCCCTGGGCCAGCGTCACCTGCAGGCGCGCGGGGCCCAGGCCGTGGTCGTCGCTGGCTTCGAATTCCAGCGCCCACTGCCGCTGGCCGTCGCTGCGCAGGCTGAGGCTGCGTTCGGGCGCGATGACGCGCAGCTGCGGCGGCTGGTCGGGCTGGGCGTCGAGGCGGTGGAGCGTGTCTTCCTGCAGCGGCAGCGCGCCGGTGGGCACGAGGCGGTAGAGCGTGGAGCGCGCGAGCGTGTGTTCGGCCACCCAGTCTTCGCCTTCAAGCCGCATGGGCAGCGTGCTGCCGTCGTGCAAGCGCAGCGCCAGCGCCTCGGGCTGGGGCGAGAAGCGCAGCCGCCAGCGCAGGCGCGCGCCCTCGGGCGCCTGGGCCGAGAGCGTGGTTTCGGTGCGCACGGGCAGCCCGGTGTAGGCGGGCGGCGCGATGAAGAGCTGGCTGCTGATGAGCGTGTAGTGCGTGGCTTCGTCCTTCGACGCTTCGACGGCCGCGCGCTCGGCGGCGGCGCGTTCGGCTGGCGTGGCGGGCCACAGCAGGAGCGCGGCGGTGGTGGCGAAGCCGGCGAGCCAGGCCAGCGTGAGCGCGCGCGTGGGCCACTTTGCGCGAAGGTCCAGCTTCGGCGTGGCGGCGAGGTGGTGTTCCAGCCGGTCGCGCTGCAGCTGCTGCAGCGGGCCGAGCGTGGTGGCGTCGGCGAACAGCAGGTCGGCGCTGTCCTGCATGCCGGGGTCGGCGTTGAGGCGGCGCGCGGCCCAGCGGGGGTCGAGCCTGCGCTGGCGGCGCTGCGCCACCGGAACGGCGGCGGCGAGCAGCGCGGCGACGGCCAGCACGGCTTGTGCCGGCCCGGCGAATCGCCACGCCAGCGCGCCCACCGCCAGCGCCAGCGGCGTGGCGAAGGCGAACACCACGGCCGCGCTGCGAAGGCGCGCGGCGGCGATGGCCCTGGCCAGGCGCAGTGGCGCACTCACGGCTGCACCCCGCGGCGCGGGCTGGCGGCGAACCAGCGCTCCAGCGCGAAAAGCAGCAAAAGCGCGGCCAGCAGCCAGGGTTCCAGCGGGCGCGGCGCGGGTTCGAAACCGTCGGCGCCGGTGCGCGGCGCCATCGCCGCCGCGTCGGCCAGCGTGGGCGCGGGCGGTGCGGCTTCGAGGCGGGCGCGCAGGCGGGCGGGGAAATCGGGTTCCAGCAGCGCGGGGAAGGCCTCGGCGTACAGCGGCTGGCGCAGCTGCAGCACGCGGCCGGCGCCGTGGCGGGTTTCGCTGAGCCAGTCGGTGTTGTCGCTGGCGGGCTCCTCATCGCGCGCGGTTGGCCACGTTGCGTCATGGGCGACAAGTGCGGTGCCGCCGGCTTCGATCCACGCGCGGATTTCTGGCGGCAGTTCGCCGGGGGCCAGCCAGGCCACGGCCTGCGCGCTTTCCGGCAGCGGCGCGCCGGTGATGGCGGCATCGCCGGCAGGCGCGTCGGCACCCGTGTCGACCTGCCAGGCCTCTTGCGCGGCACGCAGCCAGCGCGCCTGGTCGGCGCGGTCGGGCGCGTGGCGGATGGCCAGCGCGAACGGCGCGGCTTTGGGATCTTCGGACGCCGATGTGGCCGACGTCGGCAGCACGCGCCAGTCCACCGTGCGCGAAAGCCGCGGGCGCTCGCCGTCGAAACCGGCGACGCGATCGGGCAGCCACACCGTCAGCACCGTGGTCGCAGCGAGTTCGCCGTCCGCCTGCCGCAGCAGGCTGGCCACCGGCACGGCAGCCGCAGGCGCGGGTTCTTCCAGCGGCGGGAAGCCGGGCGCCAGCCAGCGTGCCGGCGTTTCGGGGTTTCGCTCCACCTGCGCCGGGTCCAGCGCCGGATGCACCAGCACCCACGCCGGCGCGCCGGTGGCGCCACGCAGGAAGGGCACCGCCAGCAGCAGCGCCAGTCCCGCCACCAGCAACAGGCGCAGCGCCAGCAGCAGGAATTCTTCCAGCCTCAGGCGCCGCTGCGGCTTGCGCCGCGCCTGCAGCCAGCGCAGCGCCGCGAACATCGTCGGCACCTGCTCCTCGCGCCGGGCCAGGTGCACCAGCAGCGGCAGGGCCAGGCCCAGCAGCGCCAGCAGGCCCAGCGGGAAGGCCAGGTTCATGCGCGCTCCGCGGCCTGCGGGGCCAGCAGCCAGCGCAGCGGCGCGTCCAGCGGCTGGTCGAGGAAATATTCCACCCGGCGCACGCCGCTGGCGGCCAGGCGGGCCTGCAGCGCCTCGCGGGCGGCGCCGAAGCGCGCCAGGAAGTCGGCGCGCGCGGCGGTGCCGTCGCCGATGAGTTCGACTTCCGTCTCCGGGTCGCGGAAGCGGTGGCCGCCGCGGAAGGGGAAATCGCGCTCCTCGGCGGTGAGCAGCTGGATGTTGAGCACCTCGCGCCGCGCCGCCGACAGCTTTTCCATCAGCACCACGGCGCCTTCGTCGAAGTCGTCGCCCAGCAGCAGCACCAGCTGCCCGGCGCCGATGCGTTCCCACAGCGGCCGCAGGCGCGCCTCCTCGGGCCAGTCGCCGCGGGCGCGCAGGCCCTGCAGTTCCAGCAGGCAGCGGTCGCGGTGGCGCGGGCCGGCGCCGGGCGGCACCAGCTGCAGGCCGTCGCCGCTGATGGCGGCCAGGCCGAAGCGGTCGCCCTGGCGCAGGGCCAGTTCGAACACGCAGGCGGCCAGCGCGCGCGCCGCGTCCAGGCGCGTCCAGCCGGGGCGCGCGGTGTCGCCCTGGGCCATCGAGGCGGTGGCGTCCACCAGCACCCAGGCGGTGAGCGGGCTGTCGCGTTCGGACTCGCGCACGAAGAAGCGGTCGGAGCGCGCGTAGAGCTTCCAGTCGATCTGGCGCAGTTCGTCGCCCGGTTCATAGGCGCGGTACTGCGCGAACTCCAGCCCGGCGCCGCGGCTGCGGCTGCGGTGGTGGCCGAAGCCGTGCCCGCCCGCGGCCCGGCGCCCGGCGAGGCGCAGGTCCTTGAGCCGGGCGCGCACCGCGGCGGGGATGAAGTCCGGGCCGGACATCGGCGCCTTACGCGGGGTGCGGCACGGCGCGTAGCAGGGCCGCCACGACGTCGTCGGCGGTCTTCTGCTCCGCCTCGGCCGCGAACGACAGCAGCAGGCGGTGGCGCAGCACCGGCGAGGCCAGCGCGGCGATGTCGTCGCGGGTGGCGGCGAAGCGGCCGTTGAGCAGGGCGCGCGCCTTCGCGGCCAGCACCAGCGACTGCCCGGCGCGCGGGCCAGCGCCCCACTTCACGTACTGGTTGATTTCGGCCGGCGCGCTCGCGCCCGGACGGCTGGCGCGCACCAGGCGCGTGATCCAGTCCAGCAGGTCGGCGCCCAGGTGCACTTCGCGCACGCGCGCCTGCAGGGCCAGCACGTCGGCGCCGTGCATCACCTGCGGCACCTTGGCCGACGCGCTGCCGGTGGTCTGTTCGATGATGGCGCGCTCCTCGGCTTCGCTCGGGTAGTCCACCTTCACGTGCAGCAGGAAGCGGTCGAGCTGGGCCTCTGGCAGCGGGTAGGTGCCGGCCTGCTCGAGCGGGTTCTGGGTGGCCAGCACGAAAAACGGCGCCGGCAGTTCGTGGGTGACGCCGGCGTAGCTCACCGTTTTTTCCTGCATGGCCTCGAGCAGCGCGGCCTGGGTCTTGGGCGGCGTGCGGTTGAGCTCGTCGGCCAGCAGCAGGTTGGTGAACACCGGGCCGGGCTGGAACTTGAAGTGGCGGTGGCCGGTGCCGTGGTCTTCTTCCAGGATCTCGGTGCCCAGGATGTCGCTGGGCATCAGGTCGGGCGTGAACTGTACGCGCCGGAACTGCAGGTCCAGCGCCTGGCCCAGGGTGCGCACCAGCAGCGTCTTGCCCAGGCCGGGCACACCTTCGAGCAGGCAGTGGCCGCCGGCGAGCAGGCCGATCAGCAGCTGCTCGACCACGTCGTGCTGGCCGACGATGGCCTGGCCGATGGCCTCGCGCAGCGGGGTGAGGCGGGCCAGCTGGGCCTGCAGTTCGGGGGCGGAAACGGAAGCGGTCATCGGTTTTCCAGGGTGGGATTCAGGCGGTGAGCGCGTACATCACGATGTTCACCGCGAACTTGGTGTTGTCTTCGGCCAGCCAGCGCTTGTTGCGCCAGTCGTAGTCCCATTCGCAGCCGTAGTCCTTGTTGCTGTAGAGCACGCCGAGGCGGCCGTCGACGGTGATGCCCTTGAGGTAGTCGTGCACCAGGTCGTCGCCCCAGCCGTTGAGCTCGAAGCCGGTGGCGGGCGGGCCGTCGAAGCGGAAGAAGCTGGAGTAGATCGGGTGCCGCGGCGGCAGCTTCTGCAGCGCGCGCGGGCCGAAGATGGCGGCCATCTCGGCTTCGAAGGATTTGGCGAACAGCCCGTCGATGTCGTGGTTGCAGTCGTCCACGAACACGAAGCCGCCGCTGCGCACGTAGCGCTCGAAGTTGCGGCGCTCGTCGGGGTTGAACTCCACCAGCTTGTGCCCGGCCAGGTAGCAGAAGGGCGCCTGCAGCATGCGCGGGTCGGCCAGGGCCAGCACGTGTTCCTTCGGGTCCACCCGCAGCTTCGTGTACTCGATCAGCGAGGTGATGAGGTTGGCCGGCATGCGCTGGTCCACGTCCCAGTCGCCCGAGTCGTACATCAGCCGCGTGAACCAGAAATCGTAGTCTGCAGCCCCCGTAGGAGCGGCTTCAGCCGCGAAGCTCTCCGCGAAAAGCTTCGGGGCTGAAGCCCCTCCAACAAGGGAAGCGCCGAGCAGGCCGAGGAAACGACGGCGTTGCATCGGCGCCTCCATCGGTCACACCGCGTCGGACAGCGACGTGAAGGTGAAGTCGCGCAGCTTCATCGGCGGAATCATCATCACGAACGGCGACTCGTCGCCGCTCAGGCGCACCGGCTTGCCGAGCTCCTCGATGTTGTTGAGCATGATCACCGGCGACTCGTTGAAGCGGAAGTTCTTCACCGGGTGCTTGATCTCGCCGTTCTCGATGTAGAAGGTGCCGTCGCGGGTCAGGCCGGTAAGCAGCACGGTCTGCGGGTCCACCATGCGGATGTACCAGGTGCGGGTGACCAGGATGCCCTTCTGGGTGCCCTTCACCAGCTCGGCGGTGGACTTGCTGCCGCCGGCCATCAGCAGGTTGCCCGGCTGGCCCACGGCGCGCTTGCCCTGCTTTTCGGCCCAGTAGCGCGAGTACTGCAGGTACTCGACCTTGCCGTCCTTGATGATGGCGTGCTTTTCGCGCGGCAGGCCTTCCTGGTCCCAGGGCATCACCGGCGCCTCGGTGTTCCAGGGGTCGGCGATGATGTTCACGCGCGGGTCGTAGACCTGTTCGCCCAGCTTGGTGCCGCCGCCCTTCTTCGAGAGGAAGCTGCGGCCCTCGTCGGCCTGGCGGGCGTCGAAGAAGAACATCATGAAGCTGATCAGGCCCGCCGCGGCGGCCGGTTCCAGGATCACGGTGTACTTGCCCGGCTCGAGCGCCTTGGCTTCGGCCGAATCACGCGCCTTCTGGATGGCGACCTGGATCGATTCGTCGGCGTCGAAGTGCTTCACGTCGGCGGCGTTGCGCGACACCCAGCCGGAACCGCGGCCGTCCTCGGTGCGCACCGTGCAGGTGTAGTCGAGGTTGGTGGCGCGCTGGTAGCCGAAGTTGCCCTTGGAGTTGGCGAAGGCGAAGAAGCTCTGGTCGTCCTGCAGGAAGCCGGCGGCGACCAGCTTGTTGTCCTTGCACGGGCCGATCGAGGCGGCGGCGATCTGCGCGCGCTGCTCGGGCGTGATGTCGGCGGTGTCCTGCACGAAGGTGGGGCTGGGCTTGTACGACTGCTTTTCCAGCGCCGGCATGCGTTCGGGGTTTTCCGGCGCCAGGCGGGCCAGTTCCTCGGCACGGCGCACCACGCGCTCGAGCGAGGCGTCGTCGAAGCTGTTGATGGTGGTGATGCCCTCGCGCTGGCCGAACGCCGACTGCACGATCAGCTGGGCATTGGAAACGATGCCGCTGGTGGAGACGTTGTTGAGCGCGAAGCGGATGTTGCCGGTGATCGAACCCGACAGCGTGGCCGTGCACTCGTCGGCCTGGGACAGGGCGATGACCTTGTCCAGGATGGCCTTGGCCTGTTCTTCGGTGTAGATGCTCATGGTTCAGGGCTCCTGCGCCGGTCAGCCGAGGTTGCGGGCGGTGTTGATGATGTTCACGCCGTCGAAGCGCGTGGTCGCGGCGCCGTGCGAGACGGCGGAAATCTGGCCGGGCTGGCCCTTGCCGTCGAAGAAGCTGCCGCCGAGGCGGTAGTCCGACTCGTCGCAGATCGCCGAGCAGGCGTTCCAGAATTCCGGCGTGCGGATCTGGTAGGCCACGTCCTCGAGCATGCGGGTGATCTTGCCGTTTTCGATTTCGTAGAACAGCTGGCCGCCGAACTGGGCGTTGTAGCGCTGCTGGTCGATCGAGAACGAGCCGTCGCCGATGATGTAGATGCCCTTCTCGACGTCCTTGATCATGTCGGCCACGCTGAGCTTGGTCTTGCCCGGCGCCAGCGACACGTTGGCCATGCGCTGGAACTGCACGCTGGCCCAGGAATCGGCGTAGCAGCAGCCGTGCGATTCGGCTTCGCCGATGATGTGGGCCTGGTCGCGGATGGCCTGGTAATTCACCAGCACGCCGTCCTTCACCAGGTCCCAGCGCTTGGTCTGCACGCCCTCGTCGTCGAAGCCGACGGCGCCCAGGCTGCCTTCCTGCACCTTGTCGGCGAACAGGTTGACGATGCCGCTGCCGTACTGGAACTTGTTCTCGCGCTTGTCGAGCGTGGCGAAGCTGGTGCCGGCGTAGTTGGCCTCGTAGCCCAGCACGCGGTCGAGCTCGAGCGGGTGGCCCACGTTTTCGTGGATGGTGAGGTAGAGGTTGGTCGGGTCGAGCACCAGGTCGTACTTGCCGGGCTTGACCGAGGGGGCGGTGAGCTTCTCGCGCGCCTGCTTGGCGGCGGCCACGGCGTCCTCGATCATGTCGTAGGACTTGCCATAGTTCACCACGCCGTTGGGCGAGACGTACTTGTGCTCGGCCTTGCCGTCCAGGTACTCGTAGCCCATGCCCATCGGCGCCGACAGTCCGTCGCGGGTGCGGAACTTGCCGCTGGCCTTGTCCACCGCGGTCACGGTGAACGGGGCCCAGATGCGGTGCACGTCCTGGTCGATGTAGCTGCCGTCGGTGGAGGCGAAGTATTTCTGCTCGTTCACCAGGAACAGCGTGGAGTTCACGAAGTCGGCGCCGGCCTTCATGGCCGCGGCGTTCACGCCCAGCAGCAGGTCGACCTTGTCCTTGATGGGCACTTCCATCGAATTGCGGGCGATCGGCGAGCGCCAGCTCACTTCGCCCACGCCCTTCACCGGCGCCAGCTGCACCGGCGTGGTCTGCAGGCGCGAATTGGCCTTGGCGATGGCGGCGGCCTGGCGCGCGGCCTTGGCCACGCCCTCGGTGCTCAGGTCCTCGGTGGCGGCGAAGCCCCAGGCGCCGTTGGCGATCACGCGCACGCCGACGCCGGTGGATTCGGTGTTCACCACGTTCTGCACTTTGTCCTCGCGGGTGACCACGAACTGCTGCAGGTAGCGGCCCACGCGCACGTCGCAGTAGCTGGCGCCGGCATCACGCGCGGCCTGCAGGGCGGTGTCGGCGATGGCTTTCTTGATCGCCACGTCGAGGGTGGAAACCAGTTCCTCGGCGGCGATGACGCGGCCAAAGGGGACCATCAGGCCGGCAAGGCCCAGGCCCGACATCGTCAGGAAGTTGCGTCTGTCCATCAGGTCACTCCAGCAGGAAGGGGCCGGGCCGGGCATCGGCGATGCGCCGGCAGCAAACAAGCCCGTCCGACTCTGGGCACCGGCCAGCGGAGCGTCAAGTGACGAATGGCCTAGCGCGGCGCCAAGTGGCGTTCCGCGGAACTTCAGCGCGCCGGGGCCAGTCTCAGGGCCTGGTTTCCGGCGTGAGGAAAACGTGATGGCGACTCGATTCCAGTGGGGCCCCTGGGTGGCGGTGGCGGTACTGGCCGCCAGCGGCGTGGCGGTGTGGAAGTACTACCCGCGCCCGGCCCCCGCGCCCGCCCCGGTGGTGGCGCCTGCGCCGGCGCCGGTGGCCGATGCCCCGCCGCCCGCGGCGCCCGCGCACCCGATCGAACAGGTGCCGGTGCTGCCCGGCGAGCCCACCGAACCGCTGCCGGCGCTGGAAAACAGCGACGCCAGCGCCTGGGCCGCGCTGTCGGAACTGGTGGAAGGCGGCGACCTGGCCGCCTGGCTGGTGCCCGAGTTCCTGGTGCAGCGCCTGGTGACCACCCTCGACCACCTGCCGCGCCGCGACATTCCGCGCCAGGCCTACGTGGCCCGGCCAGTGGCCGGCACGCTGGTGGTGGCGGAATCGGGCGGTGGCCGCTATCTCGACGCCGCGAATTACGACCGCTACGACGCCGCGGTGAAAACGTTCGAATCGTTGGACTCGCGCCGGCTGGTGTCGGCTTACGTACGCTTCTACCCGCTGTTCCAGCAGGCCTGGCGCGAAGTGGGCCCGCCCGACCGCGCCTTCAACGACCGGCTGGTGGAAGTGATCGACCACCTGCTGGCCGCACCCGAGCTGCCCGGCCCGCTGGCCCTGGTGCCGGCCGAGGACAAGCCGCGCTGGGAGTTCGCCGACCCGCGGCTGGAGCAGGCGTCCATCGGCCACAAGGCGATGTGGCGCCTTGGGCCCGACCACGCCGTGCGCGTGAAGGCCAAGCTGGCCGAGCTGCGCGCGCTGCTGACGGCGCAGCGGCCGGTGGGCTGAGCGGGGCTCAGTCGCCCGGTTTGGCCGAGGCCTCCTCGGCCAGGCGGCGGGCCAGCCAGTCTTCGCCGGTCTGCGCGTAGGCCTGGCAGGCCTTCGGGTCGAGCAGGGCGTTGCGGGACGGGTCGGCTTCGCGCTCGGCCAGTTTTTCGAACAGGCCAGAGAAGCCCGGGTGCGCCGACACCACCAGGTCGCAGGGCAGGGCGGCGACGCGGGCGATGGTGGCGCGGAATTCGGCCACGCGCGGCGGGTCGTCGCTGAAGCGGAAACCGGGCGCGGAAACGGCGGTGAGGCTGTCGGCGTAGACCAGGTCGCGGCAGTCGCCGCCTTCGCAGCTGCGCCAGGTCCAGGTGGTGCCGCCGGGCGTGTGGCCCGGACTGGCGTGCATGCGGAAGACCACGTCGCCCACTGACAGGCTTTCGCCGTCTTCGATGACCTGGATGGTGGCAATTGGCGGATAGCCGTTGGCCTTGTCGCCGAAGCCGGCCTGCGGGTCGTCGTCGGTGGTGGCGCCGCGGCGCATGGCCCGGGCACCCGCGCTGGACGTGACCACCGGCGCGCCGCTCAAACGCTGCAGCGCGGCCAGGCCGCCGGCATGGTCGAAGTGCGCGTGCGAATTGAGCAGGAAGCGCACGTCCCGGATGTCGAAGCCCAGCGTGGCGACGTTGGCGGCGATCAGCGGCGCCGACTGCGGCAGCGCCCCGTCGATCAGCACCAGCCCTTCGGGCGTGGCCACCAAAACCGCGCTCAGCCCCTTCGTACCCACGTACCAGCTGTCGCCATGCAGCCGGAACGGCGCCTGCGGCTGGTTCCATTCGGCGCAGGCGCCGCACTCGATCGGCGCGGTCTCGGCCGTCGCGGCGGCCAGGGCGGTGGCAAGCAGCAGCAAAGCACTCATCATCACTTCCGGAGGCAAAGAATAGGGGTCAGAGTACAATTTCTCCGGCGGCGAATTAGTACTCTGACCCCTATTCTTTTGGTGCGGCTTGACTGGGGGCTTGGGGTGTCGGAGTGTGGCGGCGCGATGCCCGCCGCGCCCGCCACCGCGTGAAGACGACGCCTGCCCTCGCGGGGCGGGAGGAGCTGCGCGCCTGGCGCCTGTCCCAGGTCGTCCGTGACACCTACGACCGCTCCAAGCTGGCCGGTTTCCTGTACCTGTTCGGCTGGGCCGTGGTGGCCTGGCTGGCGGGTGCGCAGGACTTCGCGCCAACGCCCACGCTGGCCATGGCGGGCGGTTTCCTGCTGCTGGGCGTGCTGCGCCTGCGCATGCGGCCGCCGCCGGCCGAGGACGTCGAAGCCAACCGCCGCTGGCTGCGCCACTACGCCTGGGTGCTGCCGCTGGCGCCGCTGGCCTGGTCGGCCGTGCAAGGCTGGATGCTGCTCGATCCGCGCTTCAGCGAGCAGGTGCGCATGGTGTCGCTGATCGCCACCATCGGCTACGCCACCGTGTTCGTGAACGTCTACACCACCGTGCGCAGCTTCGCGGTGGTCGGCGCCGGCGCGCTGTTCCTGCCGGCGCTGGCGCTGCTGTGGAGCCAGCCCTCGCAGCGCGCGCTGGCGGTGGCGATGAGCTTCTACGCGCTCTACCTGGTGGGCGCGCTGCTGCGCACCCACGCCGAATACCGCCGCCGCCTGGACCTCGACCTGGCCCTGCGCCAGCAGCGCGATCTCTACGAAGGCCTGAGCCGCACCGACGCGCTGACCGGCGTGCACAACCGCCGCCACTTCACCGCCCGGCTCGACGCACTCGCGCAGGCGGCCGGCCGGGGTGGGCCGGGCTTCACGCTGCTGATCCTGGACATCGACCACTTCAAGCACGTCAACGACCGCCACGGCCACGCCGTCGGCGACGCCTGCCTCAAGGCGATCGCCGATCGCCTGCAGCGTGCCTTCCCGCCGCCGCAGGCGCTGCTGGCGCGGCTGGGTGGCGAAGAGTTCGGCGTGCTTTTCGATGGCCCCGAAGCCGAAGCGCGCCAGGCTGCCGAAGCCTTCCGGCACGCGCTGGCGATCGGCCTGCTCGACGTGGAAGGGCAGCGCCTGCCGGTGACCGTGAGCATCGGCGTGGGCGGCTTCGACCCGGTGCGCCATGGCGACGGCGACGGCCTGTACCGCGCCGTGGATGCCGCGCTTTACGCCGCCAAGGCCGACGGCCGCGACCGCGTCGCCGTCGGCGGCTGAGCCCGCCGCGCTAAACTCTGGGCCCCTCGCTTCCTGGGCCCGCCCGTGCCGCACGGCCACCCCGACCCCGCGCTCGACACCCTGTTCCTGCCGCTCGACAGCGGCGCGCTGGCCTGGCCCGCGCCCGGCGAAACCCTGTTCCTGCGCGCCCGCGCCGGCGTGGCGCTGAACGCCGCGCGCGTGCACCGGCCGGTGTGCGAGCAGGGCTTCAAGCCCTGGGCCGACGTGCTGGCGAAGGAAGGCTTCGCGGTGTCGGACGCCAACGGCGGCCAGTTCCCGCTGGTGCTGCTGCTGCCCACGCGCCAGCGCGAGGAATCGCGCGCGCTGCTGGCGCGCGCGGTGTCGCAGGCGCGGCGCGGCGGCGTGGTGCTGGCCTGCGCGTCGAACAAGGAAGGCGGGCGTTCGCTGCAGGATGACCTGGAGCGCCTGGCCGGCCCCGTGCACGTGCTCAGCAAGAACCACTGCCGCGCCGTCTGGACCGCGCCGCTGGGCGACGCGGTGGACCGCGCGCTGCTGGAAGAATGGCGGGCGCTGGACGCGCCGCGGCCGATCCTTGGCGGCCGTTTCCGCAGCCGCCCGGGCCTGTTCGCCTGGGACCGCATCGACGCGGCTTCGGCGCTGCTGGCGGCCAACCTGCCGGCCGACCTGGCCGGCCATGGCGCCGACCTCGGCGCGGGCTGGGGCTACCTTTCCAGCGAGGTGCTGGCGCGTTGCCCGGGCGTCACCGCGCTCGACCTGTTCGAAGCCGAAGCCCGCGCGCTGGCGTTGGCGCGCGAAAACCTGGCCGGCATGCGCCTCGCGCCCGGCTTCCATTGGCAGGACGTTACCGCGGGCTTGCCGGGCCGCTATGACTTCATCGTCAGCAACCCGCCTTTCCACCAGGGCCGTGCCGACCAGCCCGAGCTGGGTCGTGCTTTCATCGCCGCCGCGGGCACCGCGCTGCGGCCGGGCGGCCGGCTGTGGCTGGTGGCCAACCGCCACCTGGCCTACGAGCAGGCGCTGGCGCAGGGTTTTTCCCGCGTGCGCAAGGTGGCCGACGCGGACGGCTTCAAGGTGATCGAAGCGGTGAAGGGGAACGCATGAAACTGGTCAAGCTGATCGCCAACCTGGGTTACGGCAGCCGCAAGCAGGTGGCGCTGATGTTCCGCGAGGGCCGCATCACCGACCCCGCGGGCGAGGTGCTGTACGCCGACGACGCGGTGGCGCACGCCAACGTGCGCGTGGACGGCGAGCCGCTGGACCCGCCGCAGGGCCTGCTGCTGATGCTGCACAAGCCGGTGGGCTACACCTGCTCCACCAAGGACCCGGGCCGCGTGGTGTACGACCTGCTGCCACCGCGTTTCCGCCTGCGCGACCCTGTTTTGTCCACCGTGGGCCGGCTCGACCGCGACACCTCGGGCCTGCTGCTGATGACCGACGACGGCGCGCTGCTGCACCGGATCACCTCGCCGAAATCGCACCTGCCCAAGGTGTACGAGGCGACGCTGGCCAGCGACCTGCGCGGCGACGAGGCCGCGGTGTTCGGCAGCGGCACGCTGATGCTGGAATCGGAGAAGACGCCGCTGGCGCCCGCCGGCTTCGAGGCCCTGGGCCCGCGCCGCGCGCGCATCACCCTGGTGGAGGGCCGCTACCACCAGATCCGGCGCATGTTCGCCGCGGTAGGCAACCACGTGGAAACCCTGCACCGCCACACCCTGGGCGGCTTGGGCCTGGCCGACCTGCCCGCCGGCCAGTGGCGCCTCCTCGACGAAACCGACCGCGCCACCCTTTTCACGAATCCGGTGTAGGAGCGGCTTCAGCCGCGAAGCTTCTCGCGAAAAGCTTCGCGGCTGA
>JAIBEO010000184.1 GCA_019459185.1 Rhizobium sp.
CCCCCCCCCCCCCCGGTGCCTGGGGCGCGCCCGCGTCACCTCCGCCCCCCCCCCCCCCCCCCCCCGCGCCCCCACCCCTCGCCCGCGGGCGGCGGGCCCCCCCCCCGCGGCCACGTCGGGCAGGTCCAGGCCGAACCAGACGAAGGCGCCGAGCGCGAGCATGGCGCCGAGCTTGAGCAGCGATTCCACCGCCATCGCCAGCACCAGGCCGCGGTTGTGTTCGGCCGCCGACACCCGGCGCGTGCCGAACAGCATGGCGAACAGGCCCATGGCCAGCGCCACGTACAGCGCGCTGTCCTGCCACGGCGGCGGCGAAAGCTCCGAGGCGCGCGTGAGCAGACCGTAGCTCATCGCCACGGCCTTGAGCTGCAGCGCCAGGTAGGGAACGATGCCCAGCACCGCCACGAAGGTGACCGCCGCCGCCAGCCAGGAACTGCGGCCCAGGCGCGTGGCAATGAGGTCGGCCAGCGAGGTGGAATTGTTTTCGCGCGCCAGCCGCAGCAGTTTCAGCAGGAAGCCGAAGCCCAGCACGTACAGCAGGATGGTGCCCAGGAAAGTCGGCGGGATGGGCCAGCCCGAACGCTGTGCCTGCGTCACCGTGCCGTAGAAGGTCCACGAGGTGCAGTACACCGCCAGCGACAGGCTGTAGACCACCGGCCACTGCCGCGCCAGCAGCCCCGGCCGGCGCTCGGCCCAGAGCGCGGTGCCGAACAGCAGGCCCAGCCAGAGCAGGCCCGCGCCGACGACGAGGGCGTCGGTCAGCACGGGCGCGGCCGCGTCGTCACGGCATCGGCGCGCCCAGCGCGGTCATGGCGGCAGCCAGCCAGCGCGGCTGCGCGCCGTGCCGGGTGTCGTAGCCTTCGCCCGTGTATCCCCACCAGTCCCAGCATGCCTTCGGATTCAGCGGCAGGTAGCTTGATCGCACCTGAGGATACAGCACCACCACGCGGTGCACGTCCGCCCAGCGGTTGAAGCCGGCGTCGCGCACGAAGGCCTCGCCGACCTTGTCGGCGTTCTGTTCGCAGCCATGGAAGGCCACCAGCAGCCCGCAGCGTTCGCCGGCGGCGCAGGCCGGTGGCAGGTAGAGGTAACCGGCGTCGGCAAGCAGCGGGTCGGTGTCGGGCGCGGCGTACGATGCCTGCGCGAAGCGCCGCAGTTCGCCCGCGGCGGCGCCGGCCGCCGGGAGCGGCGCCGGGCCGAACAGCCAGGCCATGGCTTCGCCGGCGGCGTCGAAGCCGCAGCGGCCAAGGTAGGGCGTGCCGCCGGTGGCACAGTCCACGCCGGCGTCGAGCGTGGGCATCAGGTGCGGGAAATCGCGCTCGCCGTCGTAGCGCAGCGACAGGCCGCCGACTTGTCGCGCCAGCGCCGCGTAGAGGTCGTGCGCCGAACGCGTCACCGCTTCGGCCACCACCGCGTCGTCGCGGCCGCGCAGCACGTACACCGCGTCGCCGGCGAGCCCACCGATCGGTGCGATGTCGCCGGCGGCGGCGCGTTCATTCACCACGCCGGCCAGGCGCACCGGGTCGGGCGCATACGGTTCGGCGACCATGCACGGCCCCAGCGCTTTTTCCAGCGAGCCACCGGCGCAGCCGTAGGGGCCGCCGGCCAGCAGCGCGGCGCCGCGCAGGCGGTCGGAATGCGCCAGGTGCACCTGCGTGGCCATGTAGGCGCCGGAAGACAGGCCGGCCACGGCGATGCGGCCGGGATCGATGTCCAGCGCCGGCAGCGGCGGCAACGGCTCGGCCGCGCAGGCGGCCAGCGCCAGCACCAGGGCGGCGGGCGTAAAAACACGGGCCGCTTGCGCGGCCCGTTGGGAATATTCCCGGGGAAAACGAGCCATCAGAATTCGTAGCGAGCGGAGAGGCTGTACTGGCGCGGCGGACCGTAGAAGCCGGTCATCACGCCCAGGGCGGCGTTGAGGTTGTAGCCGGTGGTGCGGTACTCCTCGTCGGTCAGGTTGGTGCCCTGCAACGAGAAGGACCACGGACCGCCGGTATTCCAGATGATGCCGGCGTTGACCAGGCCATAGGCCTCCTGGGTGATCGGCAGGGCGCCGGTCCGCACGATTTCCGTGGTGGCGACCACGTCGTCCTGGTAGCTGTAGCCGATCCGCGCGGACAGGTCACCGCCGCCCGAGAGCTCGGTGCGGTACTCGATGTTGATGGCACCGGAGAATTCCGGGGCGTTGGTGAATTCCTGCTCGTCGGCGATGTTCAGGCCGGCGTAGATGAACTCGTCGTACTTGGCGTCCAGGAAGGCCAGGTTGCCGCTGACCAGCCAGTTCCTCGTGGGCAACCACTGGTACTCGACCTCGACGCCGTTCACGGTTCCCGAGCCGGCATTGGTGAAGTCGCCGAAGAAGGCGTCGAGCGTGCCGTCGCCGTTGCTGTCGTAGCTGGTGAACACCGACAGCTGGATGTCCTCGTACTTGTTGTGGAAGGCCGACAGGTTCAGGAACAGGCGCTGGTCGAGGAAGGACATCTTGGTGCCGACCTCGAAGCTGTCCACCACCTCGTCGTCGAACGGCTCGGCGGAACGCGGCACCGCCGTGGCCTGCGCGCGGATGTTGTAGCCGCCCGACTTGAAACCACGGGTGGCGAGGCCATAGATCAGGATGTCGTCCGTGGCCTGGTAGCCAAGCGAGACCTTGGGCGAGAGGTTGGTGAAGTTGATGGTGCGGTCGAAATCGGCCACCACCGAGATCGGGTGGGTGTAGGTGGCGTCGCTGTAGCCCCGGTTGAAGACGTCGGCGCGCTTGTCCTCGTCGGTCCAACGGGCACCCACGTCCAGGTGCAGGCGGTCGCTGATGTCGAAGGTCCAGTCGCCGTAAACCGCGAGGCTTTCGGTGTAGACGGTGCCCTGGGTGTCGCCGAACAGCAGGTTGAAGAAGTTGTTCAGCACCTGGCCGCCCGCCTGGCCATCGAACAGGTACAGGCCCATGACGCCGCGGGCACGGCCGCCGCCGTCATAGTTGAGCTGCAGTTCGTGGCTGACCTGCTCGTCGCTGTAGAAAGCCTTCACATCGGCCAGCTTGGCGGGGAGCGTGTCGAAATCGATGTTGGTCTCGGTGTCGGACTCGCGCTTGGCGGTGACGAACTTGAAGCTCCAGTCGTCGTTGACGCGCCAGTTGGCGGTGGCGGAAATGCCCGTCATCGACGTGTCGTTGACGTTGGGCATGCCGTTGCGGACGTCGTAGCGGTCATCCATCGGCGCGAAGGTCGGCGCGAAGCGATTCGGCACGAGCATACGTGCGCCGCGCACGCCAGACTGGTCGTCAAGCCAGTCGAAGGCGAACTGGAGGTTGAAGTCCTCCGTCACGTAGGCACCCACCTGGCCGCGCAGGGCGAGGATTTCCTTGTCGCTCACGTCCTGCCCGGTGATGGTGTTCTCGCCGAAGCCGTCGCGGCTCAGGCTGGCCACCGAGAGCCGGCCACGCAGTGCGCCGTCGCCGAGAGAACCGCCGACGGCGGCCTTGACGTCCATCTGGTTGTAGTTGCCCAGGGTCACCTGCACGGTCCCTTCCGGCTCGACGGACAGGCCGCGGGAAATGTACTTGATGGCACCACCGATGGTGTTCTTGCCGTACAACGTACCCTGGGGGCCACGAAGCACCTCGACGCGCTCGACGTCGAACACGTCCAGCAGCGCACCCTGAGGCCTGGCGATGTAGACGTCGTCGAGGTAGATGCCAACACCCGGGTCCACGCCCCACAGCGGATCGGACTGGCCGACGCCGCGGAGGTAGGCGGTGACCGTGCTGCTCGAACCACGGGCGGCGTAGATGGTCAGGTTGGGTACCTGCGCATCAAGGTCGCCGAGGTCGCGGATGTTGAGCTTGTCGAGCGCCTCCGGCGTGAAGGCGGTGACGGCGACCGGCACTTCCTGCAGGGTCTCCTCGCGCTTGCGGGCGGTGACCTGGATCGCGTCGAGGGTAACCGCGTCCTCTTCGGCCGGGGCCGGAGCTTCCTGCGCCAGCGTGGGCAGGCTGGCCAGGGACAGGGTGAGGCCGATGGCCAGGCTCAGATGGTTGCGCTTCATGGGTTCCCCTTGCACGACGTTCAGGCGGCCGGACGGCCGGTTGCACGGCAGACTACGGCGCGCCCCCGGGGCCGGCACCTGTACCTTGGTACAAGTGGCCGGCCGGGCCCGGGCTGCGGACACTCGGCCCCTGGCTTTCCCCCGGGGATTCGAAGGCATGTCCTTCCTGATCGTGCTTGCTGCGCTGTGTTTCCTGATGCTGGTCGCCTACCGCGGCTACAGCGTGATCCTGTTCGCGCCGGTGGCGGCGCTGGGCGCGGTGCTGCTCACCGACCCGACCCTGGTGGCGCCGATGTTCACCGGCCTGTTCATGGACAAGATGGTGGGCTTCCTGAAGCTATACTTCCCGGTGTTCCTGCTGGGCGCCATCTTCGGCAAGCTGATCGAGGTCTCGGGCTTCTCCAAGTCCATCGTCGCGGCCACGATCCGGCTGTTCGGGCCCGACCGGGCCATGCTTTCCATCGTGGCGGTGTGCGCGCTGCTGACCTACGGCGGCGTGTCGCTGTTCGTGGTGGTGTTCGCGGTTTACCCGTTCGCGGCCGAGCTGTTCCGCCAGGCCGACATCCCCAAGCGCCTGATCCCGGGCACCATCGCGCTCGGCGCCTTCACCTTCACCATGGACGCGCTGCCGGGCACGCCGCAGATCCAGAACATCATCCCGGCCGGCTTCTTCGGCACCGACACCTGGGCGGCGCCGGTGCTGGGCACGCTGGGCGGCGTGTTCATCCTGGCCCTGGGCATGAGTTACCTGGAGTGGCGCCGCCGCGTGGCCCGCCGCGCCGGCGAAGGCTACGGCACCGACCTGAAGAACGAGCCCGCGCCCTTCGCCGGCGACAAGCTGGCCAACCCCTGGGTGGCGCTGCTGCCGCTGCTGCTGGTGGGCGTGACCAACAAGGCCTACACGCTGCTGATCCCGCGCCTGTACGGCGACAGCCATTCCTTCGTGCCCTCGGTCATCGGCGACCCGGCCCCGGTGGTGCAGGAAGTGTCGAAGGTGGCCGCCATCTGGGCGGTGGAAGCCGCGCTGCTCACCGGCATCGTGGCGGTGCTGGTGCTGGCCTGGAAAGCCGTGAGCACGCACTTCGCCGAGAGCACGCAGCCGGCCATCGGCGGCGCGCTGCTGGCCTCGATGAACACCGCCTCGGAATACGGCTTCGGCGCCGTCATCGCCGCCCTGCCCGGCTTCCTGGTGGTGGCGAACGCGCTGGGCTCGATCCCGAACCCGCTGGTGAACGAAGCCATCACCGTCACCGCGCTGGCCGGCATCACCGGTTCGGCCTCGGGCGGCATGTCGATCGCGCTGGCGGCCATGGCCGACACGTTCATTGCCAACGCCAACGCCGCCGGCATCCCGATGGAAGTGCTGCACCGCGTGGCCTCGATGGCCAGCGGCGGCATGGACACCCTGCCCCACAACGGCGCGGTGATCACCCTGCTGGCCGTGACCGGCCTCACCCACCGCCAGGCCTACAAGGACATCTTCGCCATCACGCTGGTGAAGACCATGGCGGTGTTCTTCATCATCGGCGTGTTCTACGCGACCGGCTGGGTTTGAGGCGAGGCAGCCGCAAGGCCCTCAGTCCTTGGTGCGGGTCCTCGACACCGCGGCCATGATGCCGATGCCCAGCAACACCACGCAGGTGATGGCGATGTACAGCGTGGCGATGCCGGCGGTGGCCATGGCCCAGGCGACGCCGCCGACCAGCAGGGCCAGGCCGATCAGGAACAGTGCGAATGACATGGTGCCCACTCCTCGTTGCCTCCGGGCAGCGGGCCGGGGCCGGCGCCGCGCGGGCAGCGCCTGTCCTTCATAACACCCCGGGCCTGAACCCCACGGAAGGTGGTGCCGGCGAGCTTGGGAGTCAGGCCGGCGGCTGCGCCACGGGCAACTTCCAGCCGCGGCGGATGGCGAACAGGCGCAGGCCGGTGCAGGCGACGAAACCGGCGCCCACCACCCAGGCCACGGGCAGCGACAGCGCCGTGCCCAGCACCACCACACCGGCGCCCGCGAGCGCGGCGATGGCGTAGAGCTCGGCCTTGAGCACGGTGGGCACCTGCGCCACCAGCACGTCGCGGATCATGCCGCCGCCGATGCCGGTGAGCATGCCCAGCAGCATCGCGCCCACCGGGCCCAGCCCGAAGGCCTGGGCCTTGAGCGCGCCGGCCACGGCGAACACGCCCAGGCCAACCGCGTCGATGGACTGCACCGGGTTGCGCCAGCGTTCGATGGTGCCGGCGCGCCAGAACGTGAACAGGCCGGCGGCGATGGAAATGGCCACGTAGCGCCAGTCCTGCAGCGCCGCCGGCGGCGTGGCGCCGATCAGGGCGTCGCGCATCACGCCGCCGCCGTTGGCGGCCACGAAGGACAGCACCAGCACGCCGAACAGGTCCAGCCGGTGCCGCACGCCCACCAGCGCGCCGCTGAGCGCGAACACGAAGGTGCCGACCAGGTCGAGCGTGACCAGGATCAGGTCCAAACGCGGGAGCCTTCAATCGGGGACATGGATGCGCTCTTTCACGTGCTTGAGGTTGGCGACGATGGTGAAGGTCATCACCACCAGCAGTGCCCAGGAACTCCATTTTCCCACGTGCACGGCCGCCCAGGCGCCCACCTGGTTCGGGTAGCGCCAGAGTTGCAGGAAGGTGCTGAGGTTTTCGGCCAGCCAGATGAAGAAGCCGATGAGCACGAAGGCCAGCAGCAGCGGCATGCGGCGGTCGCGGTCGAGCGGGCGGAACACCACGGCGGAGCGCGCGTACAGGCCCAGCGCGCAGGCCGCCAGGTACCAGCGGTAGTCGCCGATGTAGTGGTGGGTGAAGAAGTTGGCGTAGATGAGCGTGGCCACCAGCGCCGCCATCCAGTGCGGCGGATGGTGCAGCACGCGCAGGTCGAACAGCCGCCAGGCCTGGATGATGTAGCTGCCAACCGACGCGTACATGAAGCCGGCAAACAGCGGCACGCCCAGCACCTTGGTGTAGGCCGCGTCGGGATAGCTCCAGGAGCCGATGGCCGGCGAGGTCTTGAACACTTCCAGCGCGAAGCCCACGACGTGGAACAGGCCGATGGCCTTGAACTCGTCCCAGGTCTCCAGCTTCGCGGCCAGCATGCCGAACTGGATGGCCAGCGCCACTGCCAGCAGCACGTCGTAGCGCGGTAGCCCCAGCAGGCCTTCGCGCGGCACGGTGAACACCGCCGCGAAGAACAGCACCACGAACAGGCAGGCGCGCGCCTCCTTCACCCCGAAGTACAGGAACTCGCGCAGGAAGCGCGGCAGCCGCGCCGCCGCCGGAAGCGGCCGCTGGCCCAGCAGGTGGGCGTCCACCGCCACCAGCGAGGCCAGCAGCGGGCGGATCAAGGTTTCGGGATCCGGATCGTCTTGCTGATCATCAACGAGCCCGACAGCGCGAACAGCAGCACCAGCGGGTGCAACTGCCAGCCGAGGTCAAACCGGCCCAGCCACAGGGCGTCACCGATGCGGCCCTGCCAGGCCGCCAGCGCCAGCAAGCCCACCAGCACCACGGAGGTGGGGATGGGCGTGCCTTCGAAGTACTTCACCTTGTCGCCGCCGGCGGCCAGGGCTTCGGCGGTGACGTTGAAGCGCGCCAGGCGGCTGACGCCGCAGCCGACGAAATACGACAGCACCAACCAGTCCCAGCCACCCTGCATGCCGCAGGCATAAGCCAGCGCAGCGGGCGCGAGGCCGAAGGAGATCACGTCGGACAGCGAATCGAGTTCGCGGCCCAGCAGCGAGGCGCCGTGGCGCTGGCGCGCGACCCAGCCGTCAAGCGCGTCGAACACGAAGGCCAGCGGCACCAGGGCCATGCCCCACATCAGGTCGGCCACCCGACCGTCCTGCAGGAAACGCATGGCCGCGAACACCGCCCCGGTGCCGCAGAAGGCGTTGGCCAGCGTGAACCAGTCGGCCAGGTGGAAGTCCCGGATCATCGAGAAATGGCGCGGCATGGCGGTGGTTCCCGGCGCGTTTGGGCAGGCATCAATCTAACAAGCGGGCGGCCGGACGGGCAAAGAAAAAGCGGGCCGAAGCCCGCTTTTTCATGTCACCTGGATGTAGCGAAGGCTCAGCCCTCGCCCTCCTCGATGGCCTTGATGGACAGGCGGATGCGGCCCTGCTTGTCCACTTCCAGCACCTTGACCTTCACCAGGTCGCCTTCCTTGAGCTTGTCGGAAACCTTCTCGACGCGCTCGTTGGAGATCTGCGACACGTGCACCAGGCCGTCCTTGCCCGGGGCAATGGTGACGAACGCACCGAAGTCCATGATCTTGGCGACCTTGCCTTCGTAGATGCGGCCCGGCTCGACGTCCGAGGTGATCTGCTCGATGCGCGCCTTCGCGGCCTGGGCGGCGGCGGCGTTGACCGAGGCGATCACGATGGTGCCGTCGTCCTGGATGTCGATCTGGGTGCCGGTTTCCTTGGTGATGCCCTGGATGGTGGCGCCACCCTTGCCGATCACTTCGCGGATCTTGTCCGGGTGGATCTTGATGGTCAGCAGGCGCGGCGCGTACTCGGACAGCTCCGAGCGCGGCGCGGTGATGGCCTTGGCCATCTCGCCGAGGATGTGCAGGCGGCCCTGCTTGGCCTGGGCCAGCGCGACCTTCATGATCTCCTCGGTGATGCCGTCGATCTTGATGTCCATCTGCAGCGCGGACACGCCGTTCTCGGTACCGGCCACCTTGAAGTCCATGTCGCCCAGGTGGTCTTCGTCACCCAGGATGTCGGAGAGCACGACGTAGTCGCTGCCTTCCTTGACCAGGCCCATGGCGATGCCGGCCACCGGCGCCTTGATCGGCACGCCCGCGTCCATCAGCGCCAGCGACGAACCGCACACCGACGCCATCGACGACGAGCCGTTCGACTCGGTGATCTCGGAGACCACGCGGATGGTGTACGGGAACGATTCCATCGACGGCATCACGGCCTGGACGCCGCGGCGGGCAAGGCGGCCGTGGCCGATCTCGCGACGCTTCGGGCCCATCATGCGGCCGGCTTCACCCACCGAGTACGGCGGGAAGTTGTAGTGGAACAGGAAGTGGTCCTTGGACTCGCCTTCCACGGCGTCGATGATCTGGCCGTCGCGGGCGGTGCCCAGGGTGGCGACCACGATGGCCTGGGTCTCGCCGCGGGTGAACAGCGAGGAACCGTGGGTGCGCGGCAGAACGCTGGTCTTCACGGTGATCGGGCGCACGGTGTCGAGGGCGCGGCCGTCGATGCGCACCTTGGTCTTGAGGACCGAGTCACGCATGGTGCTGTACTCGAGCTCGCCGAATTCCTTGCCCAGGTCGGCCAGGTTCCAGCCATTGGCCTCGGCCTGCGGCTTGAGCGATTCCAGCACTTCCTTCTTGAGCGCCGAGATGGCGTCGCGGCGGGCCAGCTTGTCCTTGATCTGGAAAGCGGCCGACAGCTTGTCGCCGAGGGCGGCCTTGAGCGCGTCGATCGGGGCCTGGGCCTTTTCCGGCGCCTTCCAGTCCCAATGCTTCACGCCGACTTCGGAGACCAGCTCGTTGATGGCGTTGATGACGGCCTGCATCTGCTTGTGGCCGAACATCACGGCGCCGAGCATCACGTCTTCCGACAGCTCGCGGGCTTCGGACTCGACCATCAGCACGGCGTTGGCGGTACCGGCGACCACCAGCTCCAGGTCCGAGGTCTTGAGCTCGGTGGTGGACGGGTTGAGCAGGTACTGGCCGTTGGCGTAACCGACCTTGGCGGCGCCGATCGGGCCCGAGAACGGGATGCCCGACAGGGCCAGCGCGGCGGAGGCGCCGATCAGGGCCGGGATGTCACCCGGCACTTCCGGGTTGAGCGACATGACGGTGGCGATCACCTGCACTTCGTTGCGGAAGTGCTCGGGGAACAGCGGGCGGATCGGACGGTCGATCAGGCGGGAGACCAGGGTCTCGCGCTCGGTCTGGCGGCCTTCGCGCTTGAAGAAGCCACCCGGGATGCGGCCACCGGCGTAGAACTTCTCGATGTAGTCGACGGTGAGCGGGAAGAAGTCCATGCCCTCCTTCGCGTTCTTGTTGCCGACCGCCGTCACCAGCACGACGGTATCGTTCATCTTCACGATGACCGAGCCACTGGCCTGGCGAGCGACTTCGCCCGTTTCCAGGGTGACCTGGTGCTGACCGTACTGGAACGTCTTGGTTACTTTCGCCACGTTTATCGCTTCCTTTGTCTCTGGATTCATTCCCGGGGGGCACCCTGCCCCGCGGTTGGCGCATTCCGGGATTCCCAAAATGCACACGGCGCATTTCTGCGCCGTGTGGGTCTAGCGTTGCTCAGCGGCGCAGGCCCAAGCGCTCGATGAGCGTCTGGTAGCGCGCGGCGTCTTTCTTCTTCAGGTAGCCCAGCAGGCTGCGGCGCTGGTTGACCATCTTGAGCAGGCCGCGGCGGGAGTGGTGGTCCTGCTTGTGGGCCTTGAAGTGGTCGGTCAGCTGGTCGATGCGGGCGGAGAGCAGCGCGACCTGGACTTCCGGGGAGCCGGTGTCGTTCGGCGTGCGCTTGAACTCTTCGATGATCTTGGCGGAATCGATGGACATGTTTTCTTCTCTATGGTGATGCGCAGCCCGCAGGAACGCCGCCAGTGGCGACGACGCACCGCATTGGCCCGCCGGTTGGGGAATACAACGGAAAATTGCCGCGAAAGTTTAACGGAGCGGGCCTTGCGGAACAAGGCTTTATGCGTGGGCGGCCCAGCGGAACAGGCGTTTCGGCCACACCTGGCCGTCTTCCCCGCGCTTTCCGAGGCCCAGGCTCCGGCCGTTCAGGTCCGTGAGGTTGAGCTCGATCTCGGGCGGGCCTGCGACGGGTACGGGCTGGCCTTGGGCGATCCGGCGCGCCTGCACCGGGTCCAGGGCCACCGCCGGGAAGTGTGACAGGCCGGCCTCGACGGGCAGCAGCAAGGCGTCCAGCGCGGGCTCGCCGCCCTGCCCGGCCAGGGCCTGGAGCTCGTCCAGGGTGTACATGCGCGGGGCCGCGAAGGGCTCGACCCAGGTGCGCCGCAGCGCGGAAATATGGCCGCCGCAGCCCAGGGCCTCGCCCAGGTCGCGGGCCAGGCTGCGGATGTAGGTGCCGGAGCCGCAGGTGACGGCCAGCCGCAGGCGGTCGCCATCGAGGGAGCGCAGTTCGATGGCCTCGATGTCCACCTCGCGCTCGGGCACTTCAATGGTTTCACCACGCCGGGCCTTGGCGTACAGCGGCTCGCCGCCCTGCTTGAGCGCGGAATAGATCGGCGGGCGCTGGCGGATGCGACCCAGGAACGGCGCCAGCGCCGCCTCCACCCGGGCCCGGTCCAGGGCCGGCACGGGGCGTTCGCGCAGCACCTGGCCGTCGGCGTCGTCGGTATCGGTGACCACGCCCAGCACCACCTCGGCCTCGTAGGCCTTGCGGCCGCCCAGCAGCAGGCCGGCGATCTTGGTGGCTTCGCCGAAACACAGGGGCAGCAGGCCGGTGGCCAGGGGGTCGAGCGCGCCGGTGTGGCCGCCCTTCTCGGCGCGGTACAGGTGGCGCACGCGCTGCAGGGCCTGGTTCGAGCTCAGGCCGGCGGGCTTGTCGAGCAGCAGGATGCCGTCGAGCGGGCGGAAGACGGTGCGGCCCACGGCCGGGGCCTCAGTCTTCGGCGGGACCGGGCGGGTTCTCGCGCAGCAGCTTTTCGATGCGCTCGCCCTTGTCCACCGAATCGTCGTAGTGGAAATGCAGTTCGGGCACGTGGCGCATGCGCACGGCCTGGCCGAGGCGGTAGCGCAGCTCCGGCGCCAGCTCCTTCAGCGCCTTGACGGCCACCGGGCCCTGTTCCGCCAGCAGCGCGGTGACGAAGACCTTGGCATGGGCCAGGTCGCGCGTCACCTCGACGTCGGAAACCGAAACCGACGGCAGGCCGTGCTCGCGCACGGCCTCGTGGACGATCTGGCCGAGGTCCCGGCGCAGCTGCGCCGAGACCCGGTCGGTGCGGTAGAAGCTCTTGGTCGCCATGGCGTCGCGCGCGCCTTACAGCGTGCGCTGGACCTCGATGCGTTCGAAGCACTCGATCTGGTCGCCCGGCTTGACGTCGTTGTACGCCTTCACCGCGATGCCGCACTCGGTGCCCGAGCGGACTTCCTCGACGTTGTCCTTGAAGCGGCGCAGCGACTCGAGCTCGCCCTCGAAGATGACCACGCTGTCGCGCAGCACGCGGATCGGCTTGCTCTTCTTGACCGTGCCCTCGATGACGAGGGAACCGGCCACGGCGCCGAACTTGGAGCTGCGGAACACGTCGCGGACTTCGGCGATGCCGATGATTTCCTCGCGGATCTCCTTGCCCAGCAGGCCGGAAGCCACCTGCTTAACCTGGTCGATGACGTCGTAGATGATCGAGAAGTAGCGCAGGTCGAGGCCGTTGCTCTCGATCACCTTGCGGGCGCTGGCGTCGGCGCGGACGTTGAAGCCGATGATGACGGCCTTCGAGGTCGCGGCGAGCGTGGCGTCGGATTCGGTGATGCCACCCACGCCCGAGGAGATCACGTTGACCTTGATCATCTCGTTCGAAAGCGCCACCAGCGACTGCCGCAGCGCCTCGACCGAGCCCTGCACGTCGGCCTTGACCAGCAGGTTCAGGGTGACCTGGCCGTTGTCCTGGCCCATCTGGGCCATGATGTCTTCCATGCGGGTGCCGGCGGCGGCGACCAGGCGCGACTCGCGTCGCTTGGCGTCACGCTGCTGCGCCACGTCCTTGGCCAGGCGCTCGTCGGCCACGACCACGAAGTCGTCGCCGGCATCGGGCACGCCCGACAGGCCAAGCACCTGCACCGGGATCGACGGCTCGGCGGCGTCCACCTGCTTGCCATTCTCGTCGAACAGCGCGCGCACGCGGCCGTAGTAGGTACCGCACACCAGGTAGTCGCCCTTCTTCAGGGTGCCCTGCTGCACCAGCACCGTCGCGACCGGGCCGCGGCCCTTGTCGAGCGAGGCTTCGATGACCACGCCGGTGGCGCGGGCGTCGTACACGGCCTGCAGTTCCATCACCTCGGCCTGCACCGAGATGGCGTCGAGCAGCGCATCCACGCCCATGCCGGTCTTGGCCGACACCGGCACGAACTGCACGTCGCCGCCCCACTCTTCCGGCACGACCTCAAGCTTGACCAGGCCCTGCTTGACGTTGTCCGGGTTGGCTTCCGGCTTGTCCATCTTGTTCACGGCCACCAGCAGCGGCACCTTGGCGGCGCGCGCATGCTGCACGGCTTCGACCGTCTGCGGCATCACGCCGTCGTCGGCCGCGACCACCAGCACCACGATGTCGGTGAGCTTGGCGCCGCGGGCGCGCATGGCGGTGAACGCCGAGTGGCCCGGGGTGTCGAGGAAGCTGATGACACCCTTGTCGGTTTCGACGTGGTAGGCGCCGATGTGCTGGGTGATGCCACCCGACTCGCCCGAGGCGACCTTGGTGCGGCGGATGTAGTCGAGCAGCGAGGTCTTGCCGTGGTCGACGTGGCCCATGATGGTGACGACCGGCGGACGCGGGCGCTTCTCGCCCTGCGTTTCCTCGACGTGCGCGACCAGCGCGGTCTCGGCGTCGTCCTCGGCGGTCTTGCTGGCCTTGTGGCCCAGTTCTTCGACCACCAGCACCGCGGTGTCGTGGTCGATCACCTGGTTGATGGTGGCCATCACGCCCATCTTGAACAGCGCGCGCACCACTTCGCCGCCCTTCATGGCCAGCTTCTGGGCCAGGTCGGCCACCGAAATGCTGTCGCCGATGAAGACCTCGCGCACGATCGGCGCGGTCGGGCGGGAGAAGCCGTGCTGGCCGCTGGCCGTGCGCGACGGCTCGGCCATGCGCATCTTGGGCTTCTTGCGGTTGCCGGCGGCGCCGCGGCGGGCGCGCTCGGAATCGGTCAGGTGCAGTTGGCCGGCGGCGAAACGGCTGGCCTGGCCCTCGTCACCCTCGTTGTCCACCATGGCGTGCGAACCGCGCACGGCCTTGTTCTTGCCCGCGGGCTTGTTCGCGCCGGGGGCCGGCGCCTTGCTGGGACCGGAGGGCATCGGGCGGGCCGGCGCGGCGGGCTTGGCGTGCACCTTGGCTTCGGTGCGGGCCTTGCGCGGCTCGTGGATGACGATGGCGCCCGGCGGCAGCGCCGGCACGGGCGGGGCCTTGGCCACCGGCTTCGCCACGGGCGCTTCCTCGACCTCGGCAGCCGCCGCGGCGGCGGCTTCGGCAGCGGCGCGGGCCGCTTCCTCGTTGCGGATGCGGGCCTCTTCGGCCTCGCGCTCCATGGCGCGCTTTCGGTCGGATTCGCTCAGCGCGGCCAGCTCGGCGTCGTTGCGGGCCTTGGATTCCTCGAGCTTGCGCATCGCCTCGGCGCGCTCGTCGGACACCGGGGCGTCGACCTCGTCGCGCTTGACGTAGGTGCGCTTCTGGCGCACCTCGACGGTGACCGTGGCCTTGGTCTTGCCGGCGTTGACGGTCAGCTCTTCCTGCTTGCGACGCTGCAGCGTGATCTTCTTCGGCGCAGCCGTTTCGGCCGGCTTGTCGTCCTTGCCGTGCGTGCGGCGAAGGAAACCGAGCAGCTTCATCTTCTCGGTGCTGCTGACCACCTGATCCGGCCCGCTGAAGGTCATGCCGGCGCCGGAAAGCTGCTCGAGCAGCTTCTCGACGGGCATACCCAGCACTTTGGCCAGCGAACCTACGGTGACTTCAGACATGTGGTGGTGATTCCTTGGTGTCCTGCGCGCCTGGCGCGCAATGGTGTAACTCGGGGCTTGCGGGTGTCGGCCGTGTTACTCGAACCAGTGCGCGCGGGCAGCCATGATCAGCTTCGCGGCGCGCTCCTCGTCCATGCCTTCGATGTCGGTGATCTCGTCGGTGGCGAGCTCGGCCAGGTCGTCGCGGGTGGCGACGCCGCGCGCGGCCAGGGCGTAGGCGGTGGCCTCGTCCATGCCGTCGAGCGACAGCAGGTCGTCGGCCGGCTTGTGCTCCTCGATCTCTTCCTCGACCTGCAGGGCTTCGGTGAGCAGCGCGTCGCGGGCGCGGGCGCGCAGCTCCTCGACGATGTCCTCGTCGAAGCCCTCGACCGCCAGCAGCTCGGCGGCCGGCACGTAGGCGATTTCCTCGACCGTGCTGAAGCCCTCGGCGACCAGGATGCCGGCGATCTCCTCGTCCACTTCCAGCTTGTCCATGAACAGCTGGCGGGCGGTCGCCTGCTCGGTCTCGGACTTGGCGGTGACCTGGTCCTGGGTCATGACGTTGAGCTGCCAGCCGGTCAGGCGACTGGCGAGGCGCACGTTCTGGCCGCCCTTGCCGATGGCCTGGGCCAGCTTGTCCTCGGCGACCGCGAGGTCCATCGAGCGCTTCTCTTCGTCGACGATGATCGACTGCACTTCGGCCGGGGCCATGGCATTGATGACGAACTGGGCCGGGTTGTCCGACCACAGCACGATGTCGATGCGCTCGCCGTTGAGCTCGTTGCTCACGGCCTGCACGCGCGAACCGCGCATGCCGATGCAGGCGCCGATGGGGTCGGTGCGGTGGTCGTGGGCCAGCACGGCGATCTTGGCGCGGTCGCCCGGGTCGCGGGCGGCGGCCTTGATTTCGACCAGGCCCTGGCCCACTTCCGGCACCTCGAGCTTGAACAGCTCGATCATGAATTCCGGCGCGGTGCGGCTGATGAACAGCTGCGGGCCGCGGGTTTCGGCGCGCACGTCCAGCAGGTAGCCGCGCACGCGGTCGCCCGGGCGCAGCACGTCGCGCGGGATGGCCTTGTCCTTCGGGATCAGGGCCTCGGCGTTGCCACCCAGGTCGACGTAGACATTGCCACGCTCGACGCGCTTGACGATGCCGTTCACCAGCTCGCCGATGCGGTCGCGCCAGGCGTCGATCACCTGCGCGCGCTCGGCTTCGCGCACGCGCTGCACGATGACCTGCTTGGCGGCCTGGGCGGCGATGCGGCCGAATTCGGCGCTCTCGACCTGCTCCTCGACGAAGTCACCGACCTGCGCGTCCGGCTTGTCGTCCACCACGTCCATCATGCGGATCTGGCGGTCGGGCGACTCCATCACCACGTCGTCGGCCACCACTTCCCAGCGGCGGAAGGTTTCGTAACTACCGTCCTTGGGGTTGATCGAGACGCGCATGGCGACGTCCTGCTCGTGGTAGCGCTTCTTGGCGGCGGACGCCAGCGCGGCCTCCATCGCCTCGATGATCACGCCACGCGGCACGCCCTTTTCGTTGGCGACCGCTTCCATCACCAGCAACAGTTCCTTGCTCATCTCTTCCAGCTCCGTGAAAGGCGTCGGGCGCCTCAGGTGTAATCAGGATTCTTTGTCGGCCTTGCGCTTGCCGCGCGGACCGGTGGGTTTGGGTTGGGCCGCCAGGCCCAGCGCGACCAGGTCGGGGACCAGGCGCGCCTTCTCGATGTTGTCGTGCTTCACGCGCATGTCGCCGGCCTCGTGCGACAGCAGCACCACGTCGCCTTCGACGCCGGTGATGCGGGCGATGAAGCGGCGACGGCCGTCCTGCGCCAGGCGCAGCGTGAGCTTGGCCTGCTCGCCCACGAAGCGCGCGAATTGCGCCGGCGTGAACAGCGGGCGGTCGATGCCCGGCGAGGATACTTCCAGCGTGTAGGCCGAGGTGATCGGGTCCTCCACGTCGAGCACGGCCGACACCTCGCGGCTGACCGCCTCGCAGTCCTCGATGGCCACGTGGCGCTCGGGCGCGTCGATGTAGATGCGCAGCAATGCGCTGTTGCCGGTGGGCGCGAATTCCACGCCCAGGAGCTCCAGGCCGAGCGCGGCCACGGTGGGCGCGAGCAGTTCGCTGATTTCAGTCGCCTTGCCGGTCATCGGGTCGGTCCTGTCGCCTCTGCATTTCTCGAATTTCGAAAACAAAAAAGGGCCGTAAGGCCCTTTTCCGGTACATCCAGGTTCCGGCTTCCCGGGACCGCCCAAACGGCCGGCCCGAGGGAAAAAGCCCGAGCGGTGATTCCTTTCGGAAGACATCGCCAGAAACTGGTAGCGGGGGCAGGATTTGAACCTGCGACCTTCGGGTTATGAGCCCGACGAGCTGCCAGACTGCTCCACCCCGCAGCAGTAGACGCGCATTATAGGGGCGTTGCGGTTTCCAGCGCAAGCCCGGCGTTCAACGGACGCTTCAGACCGGGAAAGCCAGCCCGCACCAGTGCAGGATGGTGTCGGCGAACAGGCCCAGCACCAGCAGCGCGACGGCATTGACGGCGAACAGCAGGCGCAGGTGGCGGTCCGGGTGGATGCGCGGGCCCTCGCCTTCCGGCTCCTCGAAGAACATCGCCTTCATCACCTTCAGGTAGTAGAAAGCGCCGATCACCGCGCACACCACGCCGACGATGGCCAACCACAGCAGGCCCGCGTCCAGCGCCGCCATCAGCACTTCCAGCTTGGCCCAGAAACCCAGGAACGGCGGCACGCCGGCCAGCGAGGCCATGACGAACAGCACCAGCATGGCCTGCAGCGGGTTGCGCGCCCACAGGCCGCGGAAATCGGAAATCTCCTCCGCCTCGTGGCCCTTGCGCGAGAGCAGGATGATGGCGCCAAAGGCCGCGGCCGACATCACCGCATAGGAAATGGCGTAGAACATGGCCGCGCCGTAGCCCAGCTGGCCGCCGTGGGCCAGGCCCATGAACAGGAAGCCCACGTGCGAGATGGTCGAATAGGCCAGCATGCGCTTGAGGTTGGTCTGCACCAGCGCGACCAGGTTGCCGATGACCAGCGACAGCGCGGACAGCCAGGCCACCATGTCCTGCCACTGCGCGTCCAGCGGGCCGACGCCGGACTCCAGCAGGCGGTAAGCCATTCCGAAGGCCGCCAGCTTGGGCGCCGAACCGATGAACAGCGTGATCGCGGTGGGGGCGCCGTGGTAGACGTCCGGCAGCCACATGTGGAACGGCGCCGCGCCGAACTTGAAGGCGATGCCGACCAGCATGAACACCACGCCGAACAGCAGCAGGGTGCGGTCGCCGGTGGCCGCCGCGGCGGCGTGGATTTCGCCCAGCTGCAGGCTGCCGGTGGCGCCGTAGACCATGGACATGCCGTACAGCAGCAGGCCCGAGGCCATCGAACCAAGCACGAAGTACTTCATCGCCGCCTCGGACGAGCGCGAGCTGTCGCGGTCCATGGCGACCAGGCCATAGGAGCTCAGCGCCAGCAGTTCGAGGCCGAGGTACAGGGTCAGCAGGCTGCCGGCCGAGATCATCAGCATCATGCCCAGCACCGAGAACAGGCCGAGCGCGTAGAACTCGCCCTTGAACAGGCCGCGGTCCTGCAGGTAGGGCTTGGCATACACGAAGGACGCGCCAGCCACGAGGTACACGGCCACCTTGAGCACGTCGCTGGCGGTGTCGCGCACGAACAGGTTGGCGAAGCCATTCACCGGCTCCATCGCCATGTCGCGCATGGTCAGCACCGCCGCCGCGGCCAGGATGAACAGGGCCAGGAAGTGGGTCAGGCCACGGCGCGCGTCCGACAGGAACAGGTCGATCATCAGCAGCGCGAAGGCCGCGCCGCAGACGAAGATCTCGGGCCCGAGCGGCAGCAGGTCGGCGGTGGTGGGCATCGGCAGGGCCATCGGGGCTTCCTTACAGCTTGGTGGCGGCGAGCTGGGTCAGCAGCTGCGCGATCGGTGCTTCCATGAGGTCGGTCAAGGGCTTCGGGTACACGCCCAGGGCCAGCGTGCCGATCGCGAACACGCCCAGCACCAGCGCTTCGCGGCCGTTGATGTCGGTGAGCTCGGCGACATGGTGGTTGGCGACGTCGCCGAACACGACGCGCTTGACCATCCAAAGGGTGTAGGCCGCGCCGAGGATGAGCGTGAAGCCGGCGCCGAAGGCGACCCAGGCGTTGTACTGGAAGGACGCCAGGATGACCATGAACTCGCCCACGAAACCCGACGTGCCCGGCAGGCCGGCGTTGGCCATGGCGAAGAACACGAAGAAGGCGGCGAACCACGGCATGGTGTTCACCACGCCGCCGTAGTCGCGGATCATGCGGCTGTGCATGCGGTCGTAGACCACGCCCACGCACGAGAACATGGCGCCCGAGACGAAGCCGTGCGAGATCATCTGCACCATCGCGCCCTGCAGGCCCAGCTGCGCGGCATCGGTATTGCCCAGCTCGCGCACCAGCGCGAACACGATGAAGCTACCCAGGGTGACGAAGCCCATGTGCGCGATCGACGAGTACGCGATCAGCTTCTTCATGTCCTCCTGCACCAGCGCCACCAGGCCGATGTAGACCACGGCCGCCAGCGACAGCGCGATCACCAGCCAGGCCCACTCCTGACCCGCGTCCGGCACGATCGGCAGGGTGAAGCGCAGGAAGCCGTAGCCACCGATCTTGAGCATGATGGCGGCCAGCACCACCGAGCCGCCCGTGGGCGCCTCGACGTGCGCGTCCGGCAGCCAGGTGTGCACCGGGAACATCGGCACCTTCACCGCGAAGGCGGCCAGGAAGGCGAAGAACAGCCACATCTGCTCGGTGGCGCTGAGCTTGAGCTGGTAGAGGTCGGCCAGCTGGAAGCTGGCGCCGCCCTCGAGGCGCTCGCCCGAGACGATGTACAGGTAGACCAGGCCCACCAGCATCAGCACCGAGCCGAGGAAGGTGTAGAGGAAGAACTTCAGCGAGGCGTACACGCGCTTCGGGCCGCCCCAGACGCCGATGATGATGAACATCGGGATCAGCATGGCCTCGAAGAACACGTAGAACAGGATGGCATCGAGCGCGCAGAAGACGCCCACCATCATGCCCTCGAGCACCAGGAAGGCGGCGAAGTACTGGTGCGCGCGGCGCTCGACCGAGACCCAGGAACCCACCAGCACCAGCACGGTCGTCAGCGTGGTCAGCGCGATCAGCGCGATCGACAGGCCGTCCACGCCCAGGTGGTAGCGGATGTCGAAGCTGGGGATCCAGGCGCGGTCCTCGACGAAGCGCATCGCCGGGGAGGCGTAGTCGTGGCCGGCAAACAGCAGCACGCTGAGCGCCAGGGTGGCCACCGCCACCAGCAGGGCGAACATCTTCGCCTGGTTCGCACGCGCGTCGCCGAAGGCCAGCGTGGCCAGGCCGCCGAGGATCGGCAGCCAGACCAGGACGCTCAACAGGGGCCAGGAGGATTGCATCAGGGCTTCCTTGTCAGTCTCAGGCGCCGACGACCTTGACCAGCACCGCCAGGAGGACGATGAGGCCGAGGATCATGGCGAAGGCATAGTTGTATAGGCGACCGGTCTGGAGCTGGCGCACGATGCCGGCGACGCGGTCCACCAGGGTGGCGGAGCCGTTCACCAGCAGGCCGTCGATCAGGCCGGCGTCGGCCTTCTTCCAGGAGAATTTGCCGAGCTTGATGGCGCCGCCCGCGAAGCCCTTGATCCACAGGTCGTCGAAGCCGTACTTGTTCTCGAGGATGCGGATCGGCAGCGCGAACAGCTTCGCGGCGCGGTCCGCGACCGAAGGCTTGAACAGGTAGATGAAGGTGGCGAGCGCGAAGCCGCCCAGCGCCAGCCAGAAGGCCGGCATGGTCATGCCGTGGAGGGCGAAGGCGACCGGCCCCTTGAACTCCTCGGCCCAGGCCAGCATCGCGTCGTGCTGGGGCAGCACTTCGATGGCGCCGCGGAAGAAGTCGCCGCCAAGCATCGGGCCCACGGTGAAGTAGCCGATGAAGAGGGACGGGATGGCAAGCAGGATCAGCGGCACCGTCACCACCCAGGGCGACTCGTGCGGCTCGACCGGGCCGTGGTGGCCATGGCCGTGGTCGTCGCCGTGGGCGTCATGGTGCGCGTCGCCGTGGTGCTCGTCGTGGGGCGCCTCGCGGAAGCGTTCCTTGCCGTGGAAGGTGAGGTACAGCAGGCGGAAGCTGTAAAAGCTGGTGACGAACACGCCCGCCAGCACCGCCCAGTAGCCGTATTGCGCCACAAAGCCGCCATTGGCGTGGGCGTTGTGCGCCGCCGCCTCGATGATGGTGTCCTTCGAGTAGAAGCCCGACAGGAAGGGCGTGCCCACCAGCGCCAGCGTGCCAATGAGGCTGGTCCAGTAGGTGATGGGCATGTACTTGCGCAGGCCGCCCATCTTGCGCATGTCCTGCTCGTGGTGCATGCCGATGATCACCGAGCCCGCCGCCAGGAACAGCAGCGCCTTGAAGAAGGCATGGGTCATCAGGTGGAACACCGCCGCCGAGTAGGCCGACACGCCCAGCGCGACGGTCATGTAGCCCAGCTGCGAGAGCGTGGAGTACGCCACGACGCGCTTGATGTCGTTCTGGATGATGCCGATCAGGCCGGTGAAGAAGGCCGTGGTGGCGCCAATGAACAGCACGAACGCCAGCGCGGCCTCGCTCTGCTCGAACAGCGGCGACATGCGGGCCACCATGAAGATGCCCGCGGTCACCATGGTGGCGGCGTGGATCAGGGCCGAGATCGGGGTCGGGCCTTCCATGGAATCCGGCAGCCAGACGTGCAGCGGCACCTGCGCCGACTTGCCCATGGCGCCGATGAACAGGCAGATGCAGATGAAGCTGATCACCTCGACCTGCACCGGGCCCGAGAGCACGTCGTAGCTCCAGCCGCCGAAACCGATCTTGCCCGACCACAGGGTGAAGGTGGCATTGAGGTCGGCGTTGGCCGCGTGGGTGAAGGCGGTGGCGTAGTCGAGCGTGCCGATCCAGGCCAGCACGCCGGCGATGCCGAGCAGGAAGCCGAAGTCGCCGACGCGGTTGACCAGGAAGGCCTTGAGGTTGGCGAAGATGGCGGTCGGGCGCTTGTACCAGAAGCCGATCAGCAGGTAGGACACCAGGCCCACCGCTTCCCAGCCGAAGAACAGCTGCAGGAAGTTGTTGCTCATCACCAGCATCAGCATGCTGAAGGTGAACAGCGAGATGTAGCTGAAGAAGCGCTGGTAGCCCGGGTCTTCCTCCATGTAGCCGATGGTGTAGACATGCACCAGCAGCGACACGAAGGTGACCACGACCATCATCATGGCCGTGAGCTTGTCGACCATGAAGCCCACGTGCGCCGAGTACCCGCCCACCTGGAAGAAGGTGTAGACGTTCTCGTTGAACGGCGCGGCGCACTGGGACAGGAACTGCCAGAGCACGTGCAGCGACAGCGCGCAGCTCACCGCCACGCCCAGGATGGTCACCCAGTGCGCGCCGGCGCGGCCCACCTGCTTCCCGAACAGGCCGGCGACGATGGAACCCACCAGCGGCGCCAGGGCGATGACCAACAGGATGTTCATCTGGATCATCGCGCGCTCAGCCCTTCAGCGAATCGAGTTCGGCGACGTTGATGGTCCGCCGGTTGCGGAACAGCGTCACCAGGATGGCCAGGCCGATGGCGGCCTCGGCGGCGGCCACGGTCAGGATGAAGAAGACGAAGATCTGGCCGTCGACGTCGCCCAGGAAGCGCGAGAAGGCCACGAAGTTGATGTTCACCGAGAGCAGCATCAGCTCGATGCACATCAGCAGGATGATGACGTTCTTGCGGTTGATGAAGATGCCGGCGACCGACAGGCAGAACAGCACCGCGGCGAGCGCGAGGTAATGGCCGAGCGTGATCACGGGTTGCCCTCCTGGCGCGGTTCCGCCTGGACCTTGACCAGGCGCACGCGGTCTTCGCGGCGCACGGCGACCTGGCGCGACGGGTCCTGGTGCTTGGTGCCTTCACGGCGGCGCAGGGTCAGCATCACCGCCACCACCAGGGCCACGGTCAGGATGACCGCGGCGGTCTCGAACGGAAGGATGTACTTGCTGAACAGCGTCTCGCCGATCCACTGCAGGTTGGTCTTGCCCAGCGCGGCGGCCGGGTCGGTGGCCGACAGTCCCACCTCGAAGCGCTTGCCGCCGATCAGCATCACCATCTCGGCAGCCATCACCACCACCACGGCGCCGGTGAGCGGCAGGTAGCGCACGAAGCCCTCGCGCAGCGGCGCGGTGTTGATGTCGAGCATCATCACCACGAACAGGAACAGCACCATCACCGCGCCGATGTAGACCAGCACCAGCACCACGCCGAGGAACTCGGCCTGGAGCAGCAGCCACAGGCAGGCGGCGGAGAAGAAGGTCAGCACCAGGCTGAGCACGGCATGGACCGGGTTGCGGGCCAGGATGACGCCCAGCGCGGCCAGCACGGTCACCGAGGCGAAGGCCCAGAAGGCGGCGAGTTCGTAAGTCATGTCAGTCCTTGTCCCCTGCCCTCACCGGAACGCCGCGTCGGCGGACCGGCGCTGCGCGATCTCGTCCTCGAGGCGGTCGCCGAGGGCCAGCAGCTGCGGCTTGGTGACGATGTTCTCGCCGCGCTTCTCGAAGTGGTACTCGTGGATGTGGGTCTCGACGATGGAGTCGACCGGGCAGCTCTCCTCGCAGAAGCCGCAGAAGATGCACTTGAACAGGTCGATGTCGTAGCGCGTGGTGCGGCGCGAACCATCGGCGCGCGGCTCCGAGTCGATGGTGATGGCCAGCGCCGGGCAGACCGCCTCGCACAGCTTGCAGGCGATGCAGCGCTCTTCCCCGTTCGGGTAGCGGCGCAGCGCGTGCAGGCCGCGGAAGCGCGGCGACTGCGGGGTCTTCTCGAACGGGTAGTTGAGCGTGTACTTGGGTTTGAACATGTAGCCCAGGGTCAGCTTCATGCCGGCCAGGAGCTCCAGCAGCATGAGGCTCTTGAGGTAGTTGGCGATGCGGTTCATGGCTTCCTCAGGCGCCCAGCGTGAACCATTCGTTGTAGGCCATGATGGCCGTCACGAAGATCCAGAAGATCGTGATGGGGATGAACACCTTCCAGCCCAGGCGCATGATCTGGTCGTAGCGATAGCGCGGGAAGGTGGCGCGGAACCACAGGAAGCTGAAGGCGAAGAACAGGAACTTGGCCGCCAGCCACCACCAGCCCGGCTCGCCCAGGAAGCCCCACGAAGCCGGGAACGGCGACAGCCAGCCGCCCAGGAACAGCACGGCGGTCAGGAAGCTCACCAGCATCATGTTGGCGTATTCGGCCAGGAAGAAGATGGCGAAGGCCGAACCGGAGTACTCGACGTGGAAGCCCGCCACGATTTCCGACTCGCCCTCGGCGACGTCGAAGGGCGCGCGGTTGGTTTCGGCCACGCCGGAGATGAAGTAGATGATGAATAGCGGGAAGAGCGGGATGAAGAACCACTCGAGCAGGCCGCCGTTGCCGGCCTGGGCCATCACGATCTCGCTCAGGTTCATCGTGCCCGCGGCCACCAGCACGCCCACCAGGGCGAAGCCCATGGCGATTTCGTAGCTGATCACCTGCGCCGCCGAACGCAGCGCGCCCAGCACCGCGTACTTCGAGTTCGAGGCCCAACCGCCGACGATGATGCCGTACACGCCCATCGAAGTCAGGGCCAGCAGCACCAGCAGGCCGGCGTTGACGTCGGCCAGCACCACGCCGTCGTCGAACGGGATCACCGCCCACGCGGCCAGCGCCGGGGCCAGCGCCAGCAGCGGCGCCAGCCGGAACAGCAGCGGGCTGGCGTTGGTCGGGACCACCAGCTCCTTGAACAGCATCTTGAACACGTCGGCGAAGGCCTGGATGAAGCCGATGCCCATGAAGCCGCCGATGAACTGCGGCCCGTGGCGCACGTGCATCCAGCCGATCACCTTGCGCTCGGCCAGCGTGTAGAAGGCCACGCCCACGACCACCGGCAGGGTGATCATGAGGATCTTGACCAGGGTCCAGACGACCAGGCCGATGTCGCCAAAGGCCAGGAAGAATTCGCGGATCGGGTCGATCATGGTCAGGCTCCCACCACCGCGAGCCGGGCCGAAGGCGCGATCGGCGCCGTGGCCTCGTAGCTGTTTTCGACCCAGGCGGCGCCCTTGGCGACGCGGGCGCTGATGGCGACCGGCAGCACGGCGTTGCCGTGGCCGTCGCCGAGCTTGGCCATGGCCCCCTCGGACAGGCCGCGCGCCAGCGCGTCTTCCGGATGCAGCACCAGGCGCGCGCCCACCGTCAGCGGATGCGCATTGAGCGCGGCAGAACGGCGCAGGACGGCGTCACCGCGGTAAATCGGCGTGCTGTCGATGCGCTCCAGGCCCGGCTCGGCCTTCGGCGCGACGGCCAGGCCGGTGCCGGCGACGGGCGCCTGCGGCTGCAGCCCGGCGCGCAGGCCGGCGAGGTCGGTAAAGGCGAAACCCGGCAGGCCGAGCTGGCCACCGAGGGCGCGCAGCACGCGCCATCCGGCGCGGGCGTCGCCCGGCAGCTTGGCGCCGGCCTGGGTGGACTGGTCGGACCCGTCGAGGTTGGTCAGCGTGGCTTCGGTCTCGGGCAGCAGGCCGATGGGCAGGATCACCTGGGCCAGCTTCTTCAGGTCTTCGCTGGCGTAGGCCGCGAAAGCCACGACCTTGGCGCCGGCCAGGGACTTGAGCGCCTGGGCGCCGTGCGCGAAGTCGTACTGCGGCTCGATGCCGTAGAGCAGGTAGGCCGACAGCGGCTGGGCCAGCATGGCGCCGGCGTCCTTGCCCTGCCCCTGCGGGCGCAGGCCGTGGCGCGCCAGGCCCAGGGCGTTGGCGCCCTGCGGGATGCGGTTCACGCGGGCGTCGGTGGCACCGGCCAGGGCTCGCGCGGTGGCGCGAAGCCAGGAGGCCTGCGGGTGGTTCTCGGCCATCTCGCCCAGCAAGATGACGGCCTGGCCGCCCTTCTGCAGGGCCTCGGCCATGGCCTTGGCGGCCTCGAAAGCCTCGGCGGGCACGCCGCCCGGCGGCGTGGCGCCGGCGGCCTGGGCCACCGCGGCCAGCGCGCCCGGCAGCAGCGACGGCGCGACCACGCGCTTGCCGGCAACCGGGAAGGTGAAGTCGAAATCCACCGGGTTGATGGCGAACACCTTGGCGCCGCGCTTGCCGGCCTTGTGCAGGCGCTGGTGCAACAGCGGCACTTCGTGGCGCAGGTTGCAACCGACCAGCAGCACGGCGTCGGCGTTCTCGAGCTCGGCGGCCGGCAGCTCGAACGGTTCGGCGAAGGCCGCGTCGGCGAAGTCGGTGGCGCGCAGGCGGTGGTCGACGTTGCCGGTGCCCAGGCCCTTCGCCAGGGCGGCCAGCAGCGCGCCTTCCTCATTAGAAGTGGCCGGGTGGGCCAGCACGCCGAGCGATTCGCCGGCGTCCTTGAGCAGCTTGCCGGCCAGCGCCAGCGCCTCGTCCCACGAGGCCTCGCGCCAGGCGTCGCCCTCGCGCACCAGCGGGCGGCTGGCGCGGTCGGCGGCCTGCAGGCCCTGGTGCGAATAGCGGTCGCGGTCCGACAGCCAGCACTCATTCACGGCTTCGTTGTCGCGCGGCACGGTGCGCAGCACTTCGCCGCGGCGGGCGTGCAGGAACAGGTTCGAGCCGAGCGCGTCGTGGTAACCGACGGACTCGCGCGCCACCAGCTCCCAGGCGCGGGCGCGGAAGCGGAATACCTTGTTGGTCAGCGCGCCGACCGGGCAGACGTCGATGACGTTGCCCGAGAGTTCGGTCATCAGCGGCTTGCCGTCGTAGGTGCCGATCTGCAGGCGCTCGCCGCGGTTCATGCCGCCCAGCTCGAAGGTGCCGGCCACGTCCGCGGTGAAGCGGATGCAGCGCGTGCACTGGATGCAGCGGGTCATGTCGGTGGCGACCAGCGAGCCCAGGTCTTCGTCGGGCACCACGCGCTTGCGGTCGACGTAGCGCGACACCGAGCGGCCGTAGCCCATGGACACGTCCTGCAGCTCGCACTCGCCGCCCTGGTCGCAGATGGGGCAATCCAGCGGGTGGTTGATGAGCAGGAATTCCATGACGTTGCGCTGCGCGTCGAGCGCGCGCTTGGTCTGGGTGGTGACCTTCATGCCTTCCATCACCGGCGTGGCGCAGGCGGGCGCGGGCTTGGGCATCTTCTCCACGTCCACCAGGCACATGCGGCAGTTGGCCGCGATGGGCAGCTTCTCGTGGTAGCAGAAGCGCGGGATGGCGATGCCGGCCTTGTCGGCGGCCTGGATGATCATCGAACCCTTCGGCGCCTGCAGGGTCTTGCCGTCGATTTCGATGTTCACCACGTCCGGCGCGGTGGTGTTGGTGGGCTGGGCGCTCATGCAGCCTGCTCCGTGGTGGCGACATGGCCCTTGGCGAGGTCGTCGACGTAGAAACGCTTGTTGACGATGGCGTACTCGAATTCCGACCAGAAATGGCGCAGGAAGCCTTGCACCGGCCAGGCGGCGGCTTCGCCAAAGGCGCAGATGGTGTGGCCTTCGATCTGGCCCGCGGCGCCCTTGAGCATGTGCAGGTCGTCGAGCGTGGCCTTGCCTTCGACGATGCGCGTCAGCATGCGGTACATCCAGCCCGTGCCCTCGCGGCAGGGCGTGCACTGGCCGCAGGACTCGGCGTAATAGAAGCGCGCGATGCGCTGGCAGGCACGAACCATGCAGGTGGTCTCGTCCATCACGATGACCGCGCCCGAACCCAGGCCCGAACCGGCCTTCTGGATCGAGTCGTAGTCCATGGTGCAGGCCATCATCGTCTCGGCCGGCAGCACCGGCATGGACGAACCGCCCGGGATCACGGCCTTGAGCTTGCGGCCGCCCTTCACGCCGCCGGCCATCGCCAGCAGCTCGCTGAACGGGGTGCCGAGGCGGATCTCGAAGTTGCCCGGGTTGTTGACGTGGCCCGACACCGAGAACACCTTCGGGCCGCCGTTGTTGGGCTTGCCGAGGTTGAGGAACCACTCGGCGCCGTTGCGCATGATCGCCGGCACCGAGGCGTAGGTCTCGGTGTTGTTGATGGTGGTGGGCTTGCCGAACAGGCCGTAGTTGGCCGGGAACGGCGGCTTGAAGCGCGGCTGGCCCTTCTTGCCTTCCAGCGATTCCATCATGGCGGTCTCTTCGCCGCAGATGTAGGCGCCGGCGCCCAGCGCGGCGTGGATGTCCACGTCGATGCCCGAGCCCAGGATGTCTTTGCCCAGCCAACCATTCGCGTAGGCTTCCCTGAGCGCTTCCTCGAAGTGCTCGAACGGCTCGTGGTGGAACTCGCCGCGCAGGTAGTTGTAGCCCACGGTGCAGCCGGTGGCGTAGCAGGCGATGGCCATGCCCTCGATCACCGCGTGCGGGTTGTAGCGCAGGATGTCGCGGTCCTTGCAGGTGCCCGGCTCGGACTCGTCCGAGTTGCACAGGATGTACTTCTGGCCCGGCGCGCTGCGGGGCATGAAGCTCCACTTCAGGCCGGTCGGGAAGCCGGCGCCGCCGCGGCCGCGCAGGCCCGACTGCTTGACCATGTCGACGACCGCGGCCGGATCCATCTTCTCGGCCAGGATCTTGCGCCAGGCGGCGTAACCGCCGGTCTTGAGGTAGTTCTCGTACGACCAGGGCTTGTCGAAGTGCAGCGTCGTGTAGACGACGTTGTGCTCCTGCGGCGCCGGGCCGACCGGGCCGTAACCCTCGGAATAGTGGGAATGGTGCGCCATCGCCTCGATCACTCCAGTCCGTCGAGCAGCTTGTCCACCTGCTCGGTGGTCAGCTTCTCGTGGTAATGCCCGTCGATCAGCATCACGGGCGCGGCGGCGCAGGCGGCCACGCACTCTTCCTCGACCTTCAGGAAGATGCGGCCGTCGGGCGTGCTTTCGCCGTGCTTGATGCCGAGCTTGCGCTCGCAGTGGCGCACCATGTCCTCGGCGCCATTGAGCCAGCAGCTGATGTTGGTGCAGATGGCGACCTTGTGCCGGCCGACCGGCTGCAGGTCGAACATCGAATAGAAGGTGGCGACCTCGTAGGCCCACACCGGCGGGATGCCGAGGTACTTGGCGGTGGCGGCGATGATCTCGTCGCTCAGCCAGCCGCCGTTCTGCTCCTGCGCGGCCATCAGGCCCTGGATCACGGCAGAACGCTTGCGGTCCGGCGGGAACTTGGCGACCCAGTGGTCGATATGGGCGCGGGTGTCGTCGGTCAGCGCGACCAGGGGGTCGACGTTCTGGCAGGCGGCGAAGTTACCGGTGGCTTTCATCGGTCAGGCAATCCTTAGCGATCGATTTCGCCGAAGACGACGTCGTAGGTGCCGATCATGGCGACGACGTCAGGCAGCATGTGGCCGCGCACGATCGCGTCCATGGACGAGAGGTGGGCGAAGCCGGGCGCGCGCAGCTTGAGGCGGAAAGGCTTGTTGGCGCCGTCGGAGACGATGTAGGCGCCGAACTCGCCCTTCGGGGCCTCGACCGCGGCGTAGGCCTCGCCGGCCGGCACGCTGTAGCCTTCGGTGAAGAGCTTGAAGTGGTGGATCAGCGCTTCCATGTCGTCCTTCATCTCGGCGCGGCGCGGCGGCGCGACCTTGAAGTTGCGGACCATGACCGGGCCGGGGTTGGCCCGCAGCCACTGGACGCACTGCTTGATGATGCGGTTCGACTGGCGCATTTCCTCGACGCGCACCAGGTAGCGGTCGTAGCAGTCGCCCTGCACGCCCACCGGGATGTCGAAGTCCACCTTGTCGTAGGCGGCATACGGCTGCTTCTTGCGCAGGTCCCAGGCCAGGCCGGAACCACGCAGCATCGGGCCGGTCATGCCCCAGGCCAGGGCCATGTCGGTGGGCACCACGCCGATGCCGACAGTGCGCTGCTTCCAGATGCGGTTGTCGGTGAGCAGGGTCTCGTACTCGTCGACGCGGCGCGGAAAGTCGTCGCAGAAGGCGTCGAGGAAGTCGAGCATGGAGCCTTCGCGCCATTCGTTCACGCGCTTGAGCTCGGCGCCCTTGCGCCACGGCGACTCGCGGTACTTGGGCATGGTGTCCGGCAGGTCGCGCGCGACGCCGCCCGGGCGGTAATAGGTGGCGTGCATGCGCGCGCCGGAGACCGCCTCGTAGCAGTCCATCAGCTCCTCGCGCTCGCGGAAGGCGTACAGGAACACCGCCATCGCGCCGAGGTCGAGGCCGTTCGAGCCGATCCACATCAGGTGGTTCAGGATGCGGGTGATCTCGTCGAACATCGTGCGGATGTACTGCGCGCGCTCCGGGGCCTCGATGCCCATGAGCTTCTCGATGGCGCGCACGTAGGCGTGCTCGTTGCACATCATCGAGACGTAGTCGAGCCGGTCCATGTAACCGATGGACTGGTTGTAGGGCTTGGACTCGGCCAGCTTCTCGGTGCCGCGGTGCAGCAGGCCCACGTGCGGGTCGGCGCGCTGAACCACTTCGCCGTCCATTTCCAGCACCAGGCGCAGCACGCCGTGCGCGGCCGGGTGCTGCGGGCCGAAGTTGAGGGTGTAGTTGCGGATTTCCTGGGTCATGGCCCGTCAGTCCTTGCTCGGCCGCTCGGTGGCGGCCTGCTGCCAGCGGGAGTCCTCGCGCACCACGCGCGGCACGCCGACGCGCGGCTCGATCGAAACCGGTTCGTAGACCACGCGCTTGCGCTCGGCGTCGTAGCGCACCTCGACGTTGCCGGTCAGCGGGAAGTCCTTCCGGAACGGGTGGCCGACGAAACCGTAGTCAGTGAGGATGCGGCGCAGGTCCGGGTGGCCTTCGAACACGATGCCGAACAGGTCGAAGCATTCGCGCTCGAACCAATTTGCCACGGGAAATACTTCGACAAGCGACGCGACGGTCGGCAGGCTGTTGTCCGCGGCAAAACAACGGAGCCTGAGCCTTCGGTTGTGCCGCACCGACATCAGGTGCACCACCACGGCGAAGCGGCGCTCGGGGCCGTTGCCGCGCGGGCGGTTTTCCCAGTCGAAGCGGCCCGGGCCGGCGCCTTCGACGCCACGCGAGAAGCCCTCGGAGGACACGTCGGTGGTGTCCCACTCGTCCTCGCCGTAGCCCAGGTAGTCCACGCCGCACAGGTCGATGAGCTGCTCGAAGCCCAGCTCGGCGTCGTCGCGCAGGATGCGCGCGGCCTCGTCCCAGGCATCGGGCGAGATCTCGACGGTGGTCTCGCCCAGCGCCTCATGCACGGACACCAGCTTGCCCTGCAGGCGCGCCTTCAGGCGCTCGGTGAAGCTCGTCGTCGGTTCGACCATGGCGTCGGCTGGGTCCTTAGCGGGCGATGGTGTTGGTGCGGCGGATCTTCTTCTGCAGCTGCAGGATGCCGTACACGAGGGCTTCCGCCGTAGGCGGGCAACCCGGCACGTACACGTCCACCGGCACCACGCGGTCGCAGCCGCGCACCACCGAATACGAATAGTGGTAGTAGCCGCCGCCGTTGGCGCAGCTGCCCATGGAAATGACCCACTTCGGGTCGGGCATCTGGTCATAGACCTTGCGCAGCGCAGGCGCCATCTTGTTGACCAGGGTGCCTGCGACGATCATCACGTCGGCCTGTCGCGGCGACGGGCGGAAGATGACGCCGTAGCGGTCCAGGTCGAGGCGCGAGGCGCCGGCGTGCATCATTTCGACCGCGCAGCAGGCCAGGCCGAAGGTGACCGGCCACATGGAGCCCGTGCGGGCCCAGTTGACCAGCGCGTCCACCGAGGTGGTCACGAAGCCGCGCTCGAGCAGCGGGTTGTCGCCTTCCGGACGCAGGATGTCGTCGACCCGCCCTTCCGGGATCGGGTTGTGCATCACGTTCGAAACGGCCTGGATCACTCCCATTCGAGTGCTCCCTTCTTCCAGACGTAGATGAAGCCCAGCACGAGCAGGCCGATGAAGATGCCCATCTCGGTGAGGCCGATGATGCCGAGGTTGCGGAAATTCACCGCCCACGGGAATACGAAGGCGATTTCCAGGTCGAAGATGATGAACTGGATGGCGATGAGGTAGTAGCGCACGTCGAACTGCATGCGCGCGTCCTCGAAGGCCTCGAAGCCGCACTCGTAGGGCGAGAGCTTCTCCGAATCGGGGCGCTTGGGCCCCAGGGCCCAACCGGCGATCAGGAGCACGATGCCCAGGCCGGTGGAGACGAAGAGGAACAACAGGATCGGCAGATATTCGCCCAACACGCGCGCATCCTCACCTTGCGCCCGTGGGCGCGTCCGTGCCGCCGCTCCAGTCCGTTGCCGGGCGGCAGCCCGTTGATCGATTTGGTGCCCAAGGGGGGACTCGAACCCCCACGACTTACGTCGCTACCACCTCAAGGTAGTGCGTCTACCAATTCCGCCACCTGGGCAGGTGTGCCTTCGGACCGTCGCGCGGTGCGAAGGCCGAAGATTGTACCAGCGGTTCAGCCCGCTTGGTTGTTTTCCGCGCCGCTTTCTTCGGTTTTTTCACCGGTTTCGACCGGCGCCGGAGTTTCGGCGGAAGCCGCCGGGACGTCGGCCGGGACCGGCGCCGCTTCGTTGGCCGCCGGGGCCGCCGGAATGACGGGAACTTCGGAAGCCGGCACTTCGCCCGCCGCCGGGGCCGGAGCCGCCGGGACGTCGGACATCGCGCCGATATCCTCGAGTTCCGCCGCCGCCGGCTTGCCGCCGTGGGTGGCGTACCAGGCCATGCCCAGGCTCATCGTGAAGAACACGACGGCGAGCCACTTGGTGGCCGTGGACAGGAAGTTGGCCGAGCCGCGCGCGCCGAACACGGTGGCGGAAGCGCCCGCGCCGAAGCCGGAGCCGGCGGCCGCGCCGGCGCCGCGCTGCATGAGGATGAGCACGACCATGGCGATCGCGACCAGCACGTAGATGACACTGACGATGGTGAGCAGCATGTTCTGTTTTACCTCGCCGCCGCGGCGGCGATTGCCAGGAAATCCTGGGCCACGAGGGACGCGCCCCCGATCAGGCCGCCATCGACGTCCGGCTGCGAGAACAGCTCGGCCGCGTTGGCGGGCTTAACGCTGCCGCCGTAAAGAAGCGGCAGCGAGCCGGCGATTCTAGCATCGTGCGCGGCCAGTTCGCCACGGATGAAGGCGTGGACCTCCTGGGCCTGCTCCGGGCTGGCCGTCCGGCCGGTGCCGATGGCCCAGACCGGCTCGTAGGCCAGCACGGCGCCCTCGAAGGCAGCGATGCCGGCCAGTTCGACCACCGGGCCGAGCTGCTTCTCCAGGGCCCATTCGGTCTGCCCGGCCTCGCGCTGGTGCAGGGTTTCGCCCACGCACAGCACCGGCACCAGGCCGGCCTTGCGGGCGGCCACGAACTTCTCGGCCACCAGCTGCGGGCTTTCCTCGTGGTACTGGCGGCGCTCGGAGTGGCCCACCAGCACGTAGCGGGCACCGACGTCCTTGAGCATGCGGCCGGAAATCTCGCCGGTGTAAGCGCCCTGCTCGTTCACGCCCAGGTCCTGGGCACCGAAGGCCAGGCCCCGGGGGCCGTAGCGGTCGGCCAGCTCGCCCAGGTAGGGCACCGGCGGCAGGATGACCAGCTCCACGCCGCCGGCGCGGGGCGCGGCCACGATGGCGTCGAGCAGGTCGCGGGCGAAGGCGCGGTCCCCGTGCAACTTCCAGTTGCCGGCGACGATTTTCTGGCGCATGCGTGCACTCCTTGCGGTCGAGGGCGCAAGGATACCCTGCGCTGGCACGGGCCGCGACGCGGGAGTGCCGGGGCCGGGCCATAATCCTTGGCCAAACGAACCAGGACACCGCCCCATGGCCTCGACCGCCCCGAACGCCCACTCCCCCGGCTACGCCCTCGTCACCGGCGCCTCCAGCGGCATCGGCGCCGACATCGCCCGGGAGTACGCGCGCCGTGGCAAGCCGCTGGTGCTCACCGCCCGGCGGGTCGAGCGGCTCGAAGCGCTGGCGGCGGAACTCTCCACCCAGGTGCCCTGCGTGGTCATCGCCGCCGACCTGGCCGATCCGGCGGCGCCGGCGAAACTGTTCGCAGAAACCCAGGCCCGCGGCCTGTTCGTCGACACCCTGGTCAACAACGCCGGCTTCGGCGTGCCCGGGCGCTACCTCAGCGCCGACTGGAAGACCCACGCCGACTCGCTGCAAGTGCTGCTCACGTCGGTGGCACACCTGACCCACCTCTACCTGCCGGCCATGGAAGCCGCGGGCCGCGGCCGCATCCTCAACGTGGCCTCGCTGGCGGGACTGGTGCCGCCCACGGCCGGGCACACGCTCTACGGCGCCACCAAGGCCTGGCTCATCCGCTTCTCGGAAACCCTGGACCAGGAAAGCCGCCCGCGCGGCGTGTACGTGACGGCGCTTTGCCCGGGCATGACCTACACCGAGTTCCACGACGTGAACGGCATGCGCGAAAAGGTGAGCAAGCTGCCCAAGGGCATCTGGCTGACCAGTGCCGACGTGGCGAGGCTGGGCGTGGACGCGGTCGAGTCCGGCCGCACGCGCCTGGTGACCGGCCGCGCCAACAAGCTCATCGCCGGCCTGTCGAAGTACCTGCCCGACCGCCTTGCGCGCGCCCTGCTCGCCGCCAAGTCCAAGGACTTCCGCGACGCGGATTGATGCTTTGGCTTGCCTTGCGGCAAGCAGGTCCAGTGCTCGCGGGGGGGTGTGCTTGGCGGGCGTCATCGCGCACACACCTATATGCCTGCCCCCCCCTCCCGGCGGGGTCCTGCCCATCGTGGGGGGGCCGCTACGGCATCCTGCCGCCGCTTCATCCATAGCGGTGTGTGCACGCTGCCGCAGTCCAGACACCGCGGCCAGCCGATGGGCGAGCTTGTGCGCGAGCGCACGCGCTTGTCCCGGCGGAACGCCAATGCGCCGCGATTGCGGCAGCGTACGCAGAGGGGGGATGTCTGAAGCGGAGGGCAGGATGCCCGTAGCGGCCGGCGTTTGCTGCCAGGGATGGCGCTAGCAAGACGCCGGGCAGACATCCCCCCTCTGCGTGCGATGACGCCCGCCGATAACAATCGCCCACGAGCGAGTGACCTGCTGGCAAAACCAGGCCAAAAACAAAGGCCCCGCGACGCACGAGGCATCGCGGGGCCGACGTTTTCGCAAAATCAGACCAGCTTGATTTCGCGCAGTCGTTCCAGCAGGTACTCGTGGCCGGTGATCGGCGTCGGGTAGCGGTCCGGGTTGTCCGGGGTGATGCAGGACGGCAGCGTCTTGATCAGGAAGTCCGGGTTCGGGTGCAGGAAGAACGGCGTCGAGTAGCGCGGCTTGCGCGCCGCCTCGCCCGGCGGGTTCACCACGCGGTGGGTGGTCGACGGGTACACGTGGTTGGTCAGGCGCTGCAGCATATCGCCGATGTTCACCACGATGGTGTCCTCGGCCGCCGTGAACGGCACCCAGTCGCCCTTGCGCGACAGCACCTCCAGGCCCGCCGCGCTCGCACCCACCAGCAGCGTGATGAAATTGATGTCCTCGTGGGCGCCGGCGCGCACGTTCGGGATGTCGTCGGCCGTGATCGGCGGGTAGTGGATCGGACGAAGGATGGAGTTGCCGAAATTGGTCTTGTCAGCGAACCAGTCCACCGGCAGGCCGATGTGCAGCGCCAGCGCGCCCAGCACCCGCGAGCCCAGCTGGTCGAGCGCCGTGTACAGGCCGTAGGCCACTTCCTTGAATTCCGGGATTTCCTCCGGCCACAGGTTCGGCGGCATCACGTCGGCGTACTTCGAGTCGCGCGGGATTTCGCGGCCCACGTGCCAGAACTCCTTGAGGTCGAAGTATTTCGCGCCCTTCGCCGTCTCGATGCCGAACGGCGTATAGCCGCGGGCGCCGCCGCCGCCGGGCACGTGGTACTTGCGCTTGGTTTCCTCCGGCAGCGCGAAGAAGCGCTGGAACACGTCGTAGGCGCGGTCGATCTGCGCCTGCGGGATGCCATGGTTGCGGATGCCCGCGAAGCCCCATTCGCGGTAGGCGGCGCCGAGTTCGGCCACGAAGGCGTCGCGGTCGGTGTCGAAGCGCTGGATGTCGAGGGTCGGGATGGTGGCGGTCACGGTTCTGTCCGGTTCGGTGTTCTGGGAGGGGGAGTCTAGTCCAGCCCGCGCGCGGGCGGCCTTGACGAAGCTCAAGCGGCGGAGCGCACCACTTCGGCCAGGCGGTCGAGCACCTGTTGCATCAGGGCGGCGTCGTCGGCCTCGACGGTCACGCGCACCACCGGCTCGGTGCCCGAGGGGCGCAGCACCAGCCGGCCACGACCGGCCAGGGCCGCCTCGGCCTCGGCGCGGGCGGCCTGCACGGCCGGCTGCTCCAGCGGCTTCACGCCCGGGGCGATGTGCACGTTGACGGTCTGCTGTGGCAGCGGCTGGTAGGCCGACAGCGCCTGCTCAAGCGACTGGCCGCGCCGGCGCAGCACTTCCAGCACCTGCAGCGCCGCCACGATGGCGTCGCCGGTGCTGGCGCGGTCCAGGCACAGCAGGTGGCCCGAGGCCTCGCCGCCCAGCACGCCGTCGCGCTCGACCAGGGCCTGGTGCACGTAGCGGTCGCCGACCTTGGCGCGCACGAATTCGATGCCCAGCGTGCCCAGCGCCTGTTCCATCGCGTAGTTGGTCATCAGCGTGCCGACCACCGGGCCATGAAGGCGGCCCGTGGCCTGCCAGTCACGGGCCAGCAGGAAGATCAGGCCGTCGCCGTCCACCAGTTGGCCGCGGCCGTCCACCATCAGCACGCGGTCGCCGTCGCCGTCGAAGGCGATGCCGAGGTCGGCGCCGGTTTCCTGCACCCGGGCGATGAGCGCCCCGGGATGGGTGGAGCCGACGCCGCGGTTGATGTTCAGGCCGTCGGGCTCGGCGCCGATGGCGTCCACCCGCGCGCCCAGTTCGGAAAATACCCGCGGGGCGACCTGGTAGGTGGCACCGTGCGCGCAGTCCACCACCAGGCGCAGGCCGCTGAGCACGAAGTCGTCGGGCACGGTGGACTTGCAGAATTCGGCGTAGCGCGACAGCGCGTCGCCCACCCGCTGGGCCTTGCCCAGGCGCTCGGAGGGCACGGTGCGGAAGGGCTGGTCGAGCTCGGCCTCGATGGCCGCCTCGACCTCGTCGGCCAGCTTTTCGCCCTGGGCCGAGAAGAACTTGATGCCGTTGTCCTGGTGCGGATTGTGCGAGGCGCTGATGACGATGCCGGCGTCGGCGCGCAGCGAGCGCGTCAGGTAGGCCACGGCGGGCGTGGGCATGGGGCCGAGCATGCGCACGTCGGCGCCGGCGGCGACCAGGCCGGCCTCCAGCGCCGCCTCGAACATGTAGCCCGAGATGCGGGTGTCCTTGCCGATCACCACGGCGGCGTGCTCGCGGCCCTCGCCGGCCAGCACCCGGCCGGCGGCGGCGCCCAGGCGCAGCATGAAATCGGCCGAGATCGGCTGCTCGCCGACCCGGCCGCGGATGCCGTCGGTGCCGAAATACTTGCGCGCGCTCATCGGCGGGTCAGGCCGCGGCGGGAGCCGGGTCGGCCGCGGGCGCGGGCTGGCGCGTCATCAGGGCCAGCAGCGCCGAGAGCTTTTCGCGCATCTGGCGGCGGTCGACGATCAGGTCCACCGCGCCGTGCTCGACCAGGAACTCCGAGCGCTGGAAGCCCTCGGGCAGGGTTTCGCGCACGGTCTGCTCGATCACGCGCGGGCCGGCGAAGCCGATCAGCGCATGCGGTTCGGCCACGTTGATGTCGCCCAGCATGCCCAGCGACGCCGAGACGCCGCCGGTGGTCGGGTGGGTCAGCACGGAAACGAAGGGCAGGCCCGCGGCGCGCAGGCGGCCCAGCGCGGCCGAGGTCTTGGCCATCTGCATCAGCGAGAACAGGCCCTCCTGCATGCGCGCGCCGCCGGTGGCCGAGAAGCACACCAGCGGGCAGCCCAACTCGAGCGCACGCTCGGCGGCCAGGGCGAAACGCTCGCCGACCACCGAGCCCATGGAGCCGCCCATGAAGCGGAATTCGAAGGCCGCCACGCAGACCGGCCGGCCCTTGAGCTGGCCCTGCACGGCCACCAGCGCGTCGCGCTCGCCCACCAGCTTCTGGGCCGCCTTGATGCGGTCGGCGTACTTCTTCTGGTCCTTGAAGTGCAGCGCGTCCACCGGGCCGAGCGCGGCGCCGATCTCCTCGCCACTGTCGTCGTCCAGGAAGGCCACCAGGCGCTCGCGCGCGCCGATGGCCATGTGGTGCGAACACTTGGGGCAAACGCGCAGGTTCTTTTCCAGCTCCGGGCCGTACAGGGCGGCGCCGCACTTGTCGCACTTTTCCCACAGGCCCTCGGGCACGCCGCGCTTGCCGTTGCCCTGGGTACGGATGCGGGAGGGCATGAGTTTGGTGAGCCAGCTCATTCAGGCACCGGTGTCGTTCTGGGTCGGGCAGTTTAGCCCGAAAGCCGGTTTCGGGCGCCCTGCCCCGCCCCGGCCGGGCGCTGGCGCGGGCTCAGGCGACGCCGTCGAGCGCGGCCCGCAGCGGGGCCAGGAAAGCGGCGGCGCGCGCGGCGGCGTCTTCGGCCGAACCGGCGCCGGCTAGGGCGTCCACCAGGGCGCTGCCCACCACCACGCCGTCGGCGGCCGGGGCCAGGGCGGCGGCCGAGGCCGCGTCGCGGATGCCGAAGCCCACCAGCACCGGCACGGTGGCGCGGGCGCGCAGGTCGCCGGCGCGGCGCTGCACGTCGGCCACGTCGAGCTGGACACCGCCGGTGACGCCGGCGAAGGACACGTAGTACAGGTAACCCTGCGATTCGCTGGCCAGGCGCGCGAGGCGGTTTTCGGCGGTGGTCGGCGCCGCCAGCGAAATCAGGTCCAGGCCGGCGGCGTTGAAGGCGGCCCGGGTCGGGCCGGCCTCCTCGGGCGGCAGGTCCACCAGCAGCACGCCGTCCACGCCGGCGTCGGCGGCGGCCTGGGCGAAGGCCTCGGCACCGCGCATCTCGACCGGGTTGAGGTAGCCCATCAGCACCACCGGGGTGTCGGCGTCGGCCTGGCGGAACTCGGCCACCGCGCCCAGCACGTAACGCAGGCCGGCGCCGCGTCCGATGGCCCGCTCCGAACTGCGCTGGATCGACGGCCCGTCGGCCATCGGGTCGGAAAACGGCACGCCCAGCTCGATCACGTCGGCCCCGGCGCGCACCAGAGCATGCATCACCGGCACCGTGGCCTCGAGCGACGGGTCGCCCGCCGTGACGAAAGGCACCAGCGCCTTGCGGTGGCGGGCGGCGAGCTGTCGGAACTTGGCGGCGATTCGGGACATTGGTTTTTCAACACGGATAAGAGCGGATTGACACGGATAAACACGGATAAACACGGATAAAGCGAATTCAGATGGGTTTCGCCACGACCGGCCAGCACGTCGGGAAGCACTCCCCAAGCGCTCTTGCCCTATCCGTGTTCATCCGTGTCAATCCGCTTTGATCCGTGTTCAAGATAAGAACCCACCCGAAGCTAGAGGGCGATGCCCTCGCGCTTGGCGATGGTGAAGATGTCCTTGTCGCCGCGGCCGGAGAGGTTGCACAGCACCAGCGCGTCCTTCGGCAGCGACTTCGCCAGCTTCATGGCCTCGGCCACGGCGTGGCTGGATTCCAGCGCCGCCAGGATGCCCTCGGTGCGCGCCAGCAGGTGGAAGGCTTCCATGGCCTCGTCGTCGGTGATGCCCACGTATTCGGCGCGTCCGCTGTCCTTGAGGAAGGCGTGCTCCGGACCCACGCCCGGGTAGTCGAGGCCGGCCGAGATGGAATGGGTTTCGGTGATCTGGCCGTCGTCGTCGCAGATGACGTAGGTGCGGTTGCCGTGCAGCACGCCCGGGCGGCCCGCCACCAGCGACGCCGCGTGGCGGCCGGTCTCGACGCCGTCGCCCGCGGCCTCGGCGCCCACCAGGCGCACCGACCTGTCGTTGAGGAAGGCGTGGAACATGCCGATGGCGTTGCTGCCGCCACCCACGCAGGCCGTGACGGCGTCGGGCAGGCGGCCGTATTCGGCCAGCATCTGCGCCCGCGATTCCTTGCCCACCACCGCGTTGAAGTCGCGCACCAGCTTCGGGTACGGGTGCGGGCCCGCCACCGTGCCGATGATGTAAAAGGTGTCGCGCACGTTCGTGACCCAGTCGCGCATGGCCTCGTTGAGCGCGTCCTTGAGCGTCTTGCTGCCCGAATGCACCGGCACCACGGTGGCGCCCAGCAGCTTCATGCGGAACACGTTCGGCGCCTGGCGTTCCACGTCGGTGGCGCCCATGTACACCACGCACTCCAGGCCCAGGCGCGCGGCCACGGTGGCGCTGGCCACGCCGTGCTGGCCGGCGCCGGTCTCGGCGATGATGCGGGTCTTGCCCATGCGCCTGGCCAGCATGGCCTGGCCGATGGTGTTGTTGATCTTGTGCGCGCCGGTGTGGTTCAGGTCCTCGCGCTTGAGCAGGATGCGTGCGCCGCCCACCCGCTCCGACAGCCGCTTCGCCTCGTAGATCGGGCTGGGGCGGCCGACGTAGTGCTTGTAGTCGTGCTCGAGCTCGGCGATGAACTCGGGGTCCTTGCGGTAGCGCTCGTAGGCCGCCTCGAGCTCGCGCAGCGGCTCGATCAGGGTCTCGGAGACGAACACGCCGCCGTAGCGGCCGAAGTGGCCCGCGGCATCGGGCCAGGCGCCGAAATCGGCGATCTCCGACGCCGGCGGGATCTCACTCTGGGGCACTGCGGTCTGCACGTCTCACCTCGTCCACGAAGGATTTCATGCGCCCGCCGTCCTTCAGGCCGGGGGCGCTCTCGATACCACTCGACACATCCACGGCGTAGGGGCGCACGATGCGCACCGCCTCGGCCACGTTGGCCGGCGCCAGCCCGCCGGCCAGGAACAGTGGCCGGCCGAGCGAAGGCACCTGGGTCCAGTCGAAGCGCTCGCCACGCCCGCCGGGCTGGCCGGGGTCGTGTCCGTCGAGCAGGAAGGCACTGGCCGAAGGGTAGCGCTTCCGCGCCGTCGCCGCATCGCTGGCGCCGCCGCCCATCGCCACGGTCTTGATGAAGGGGATGCCAAAGCTGCGGCAGAAGGCCTCGCTCTCGCTGCCATGGAACTGCAGCAGGTCGGGCTTGAGCCGGCGCACCACCGCTTCCACCTCGCTGCCGGGGTTGTCCATGAACAGGGCCACGGCGTCCACCAGCGGCGGCACCGCCGAGCGCAGGCTGGCGCCCTGGTCGGGCGTGAGGCAGCGCGGGCTGCCGGCGGCGAAGACCAGGCCGATGGCGTCCACGCCCAGCTCGACGGCGAGGCGGACGTCGCCGGGCCGGGTCAGCCCGCAGAATTTTATCCGGGTGCGCATGAGGGGATTGTAGGCGCGATGCGTGTCGGCGCCGTGCACGCCGGGTCAAGCTTCAGAGGCAGACCTCGTCGGGCAGGCCCCATTCGCGCGGATAACGCGGGCCTACGAACACCAGCCCGTTCGAGGGCGCGGTCGGGCCGGCCACCGTACGGTCGCGGCCCGACAGCAGTTCGCCGACCCAGGCTTCGGGGTGCTCGCCCCGCCCCACCAGCAGCAGGCTGCCGACGAAGTTGCGCACCATGTGGTGCAGGAAGGCGTTGGCCTGCACCTCGATCACCACGCGCTCGCCATCGCGGCGCACGGAGATCTCGTGCACGTTGCGGCGCGGGTGTTTGGCCTGGCAGTGCACGGTGCGGAAAGCGCTGAAGTCGTGCTCGCCCACCAGCACCTGGGCGGCGCGGTGCATGGCGCCGGCGTCGAGCGGGTGGCGCTCCCAAGTGAGGTATTCACGCTGGATGGCCGGGCGCACGCGGCGGTTGAGCACGGTGTAGCAGTAACGACGGGCGCGGGCCGAATAGCGCGCATGGAAGTCTTCGGCCACCGGCTGGCACCACAGGAGGGCCACGCCCTTGGGCAGGCGGCTGTTGCCACCCTGCTGCAGTGCGAACGGGGTGCGCACGGCGCCGGTGTCGAAATGCGCCACCTGGCAGCGCGCGTGCACGCCGCTGTCGGTGCGGCCGGCGCAGACCACTTCGAGCGGGTGGTCCACCACGAAGCCCAGGGCCTGCTCGACCGCGCCCTGCACGGTCGCGCCCTCGGCCAGGCGCTGCCAGCCGAGGAAACCGCTGCCGTCGTATTCGATGCCGATCGCGTACCGCAAGGGGATCAGCCGATCTCCCGCAGCAGGCGTTCGGCCTCGGCGCGGCCGGCCGGGCCGGCCTCGGCGACGACTTCCTCGAGCATGCCGCGGGCGCCGTCGACGTCGCCGATCTCGAGGTAGGCCTTGGCCAGCTCGATCTTGGTGGCGCTGGCGTCATCGTCCAGCGGCGCCGCTTCGGCGTCGGTCTCGAAGCTCAGCGGCGCTTCGCCGCCGAGGTCCTCGAGGCTGAGTTCGCCCGTGGGTTCGGCGTCGGCTTCGGCAACGAAGTCGAAGCCGGGCTCGGCTTCCGGCTCCGGCTGCGGCTGCGGCTGCGGCTGCGGCTGCGGTGCGGGCGCCGGGGCCGGCGCCGCAGGAGCGGCGGCGACACCGCGGGCCAGGCGGTCCCAGTCCTCGTCGTGCTCGTCGTGGGCGGCGGGCGGCGCGATCTCGATATTGGCGAGGTCGTCGAGCTCGTCGGCCCGCGGCGGCACCGCCGCGGCGAGCGGCGCGGCGGGCGCCGGCGCGGCCGGCATCACGCCGGTGTCGCCGAAACGCGGCGCGTTCCAGCCGGCCTGGCTGAACAGCGGGTTGCCCGGCGACAGCGCCACGCCCATCACCACCGCCTCGCGCCAGCGCGGGTCGAGCGTGCTGCGCACGCGGGCGCGCATTTCCTGCGCCGCGGCGTCGAAGCCCGGCTGGTCGTCGAGCTTGTGCAGGTGGCGCAGCAGGCTGATGTGGGCCTCGAGGTCGTCCGGGCGGGACTTCACCGCGGACTGCAGGCGCGCCAGCTCGGCGTCGGCTGGCGAGGGCTCGGCGGCGGGGGCCGGGGCCGGCGTGACGGCGGGCTCGACGCGGGCGCCCGGCAGGCTGGCCTTGAGCGCATCGTCGTCGGAAATGCGGCGGCTGGGCACCGGCGACGGCGCCGATGGGCGACGCCCGCGCAGGGCAAGCACCAGGCCGCCCAGCAGCACCAGGCCACCACCACCCAGCACCAGCGGGTTGGCGTACCAGGGCTCGGCGACGGGCGCGGGTTCGGGCGCGGCTTCGGCCACGGGGGCTTCGGCGGCAGGCGCTGGTTCGGCGGCCGGGGTGGCCACCGGGGCCTCCGCGGCCTGCGCCGCGGCCAGCCGCTCCTGCAGGGCCTTGAGCTGGCTGCTCTGCATTTCGATCAGGCGCTGGCTGTCGGACTGCTGGGCCTCGAGCTCGGCGATCTGCGAGCGCAGTTCCTGCACCTCGCTTTCGCGCGAGGCCAGGTCTTCGCGGGCCTGGGTGAGTTCGGCGCGCAGTTCGGCGCCCGTACCGGCGCCGCTGGCGCCCGACTGGGCCCCGCGCGCAGCGTCGGAATCGCCCGCGGGCGGCACGATTTCCAGGCGACCGGCCGGCGGCGCGGCGGCCGGTCGCTCGGCGGCGCGCGGCGCGGGCTGGCTGGCGACGGCCTCGGCCGGCTGTGGCACCGGGGCGCGGCGACCCTGCCAAGCCTCGGCCTGGGCCCGCACCAGGGCGGCGGCCTCGGCGGCGCCCAGTTCGGCCACGTCCTCGCGGGAGGGAATGCGCAGCACGGCGCCCCGCTTGAGCTGGTTGATGTTGTCGCCGATGAAGGCCTCGGGGTTGGCGCGCTGCAGCGCCAGCATCATCTGGTTCACCGTCACCGCGGGATCCGGGCGGGTGCGCTCGGCGATGCTCCACAGGGTCTGGCCGTCGGCGACCGGGCCGAAGCTGTCTTCGGCGGCCGGGGCCGGGGCCGGGGCGGGAGCCGGCGGCGGCGGAGCCGGGGTGGGTTCGGGCGCCGGTTCCGGGGCGGCGGCGACCGGTTCAGGTTCGGGTTCGGGCTCCGGAAGCGGTTCGGGCTCGGGCTCCGGCTCCGGCGCGGGGGCTTCGGCCACGGGCTCGGGCTCGGGTTCCGGTGCTGCGGCGACCGGCTCCGGCTCGGGCAGCGGCTCCACCGGCGCGGCTTCGGCCACCGGCTCGGGCGCCGGCAGCGGCGCGGCCGGGGTTTCGGGTTCGGGCACCGCGTCGGCGACGGCGGTCACCGGCTCGGGTTCGGGCAGCGGCATGGTTTCGGCCGCGGGCTCCGGCTCGGCGGCCACGGGCGGCGCCACCGGGGCGGCGGACACCACCGGCGTTTCCATCGGGCGGATCACCGCCGGCGCGATGTAGGGCGGGTCCACCAGCGCGCTGAATTCCCGCACCACGCTGCCGCGACCCCAGTTGGCCTCGACCAGGAAGGTGAGGAAGGGCTCGGTGAAGCGGTTGGGCGTGGTGACGCGAATCACCGGCTGGCCGGCGGCGTTGCGCGCCACTTCCATCTGCAGGTTCGCGGTGAGCCCGACCGGGCGCTCCAGGCCGACCCGGGCGAAGGCCTCGGGCGAGGCCAGGCGCACTTCCAGCTCCTCGAGCTCGCCGGGGCCGGCGGAGAGGATGGGGATTTCGGCGACCAGCGGCTGGTTCAGCCCGGACTTGACCTCGATCGCGCCCAGGCCGAGGGCGTGGGCGCTGGAGGCGCCCAGGGCCAAGGCGAGGGCCAGCGGTAGCTGCAGATGCCTGATGTTCACGCGTTCAATCTCCCCGGAAAAGGCGGCGCGACCACTCCCCTGCAAGCGGCCCCGTCCTTGGTATCGGCCCGAATATACCGGTCAGGAACGCTCTTTGACCACGAGTTCCGCCAGTTGCACGGCGTTGAGCGCCGCGCCCTTGCGGATGTTGTCGGAAACGATCCACAGGTCGAGGCCGCGCGGGTGCGACAGGTCCTCGCGGATGCGGCCCACGTACACCGGGTCGGTGCCGGCGGCGTGCGTCACCGGGGTCGGGTAACCGCCGGGTTCGCGCTCGTCGACCACTTCCACGCCGGGGGCGTCCTCGAGCAGCGCGCGGGCTTCTTCGGCGCCGATCTTGCGCCGGGTTTCCAGGTGCACGGCCTCGGAGTGGCCGAAGAATACCGGCACGCGCACGGCGGTGGGGTTCACCTGGATGGACTCGTCGCCCAGGATCTTGCGCGTCTCCCAGACCAGCTTCATCTCTTCCTTGGTGTAACCGTTGTCCAGGAACTCGTCGATGTGCGGGATCAGGTTGAAGGCGATCTGCACCGGGAACTTGGCCGGTTCGTGCGGCTGGAAATTGAGCATGGCGGCGGTCTGCCGGCCGAGCTCTTCCATGGCCGTGCGCCCGGCACCGGACACCGACTGGTAGGTGGCCACGTTGATGCGTTCGATGCCGGCGACCCGGTGGATGGGCGCCAGCGCCACCAGCATCTGCATGGTCGAGCAGTTCGGGTTGGCGATGATGCCGCGCGGGCGGTTCGCCACCTGCTCCGGGTTCACCTCGGCCACCACCAGCGGCACGTCGTCGTCGTAGCGGAAGGCCGAGCTGTTGTCGATCACCACCGCGCCGGCGGCGGCGAACTTCGGCGCGTACTGCTTCGACACCGAGCCACCGGCCGAGAACAGGGCGATGTCCACGCCGGCCGGATCGAACGTGGCCAGGTCCTCGACCACGAGTTTCTGCGCGCCGAAGGCCACCTTCTCGCCGGCCGATCGCTCGCTGGCCAGCAGGTGCAATTTCCCGACCGGGAACTGCCGCTCGGCCAGGATCGCCAACATCGCCTCGCCCACCGCACCGGTGGCGCCCACAACTGCAACGCTATACGTCTTGCTCATGGTTTCCTGGGTTACCTGGAACTTGTTTTCAACGCGGATCAGAGCGGATTGATGCGGATAGAAGCGGATTCAATTCGAATAGAGAGCGCTCTATCCGCCCTTATCCGCATCAATCCGCCCTGATCCGCGTTCAATCCCTCGCGCCTGGGATGCGCGGGAACACCGGCTCCACGTCGCCGCACTGGGCGCGGTGGCGCAGGGCCTGGTCCATCAGCACCAGGGCCAGCATGGCTTCGCAGATGGGCGGCGCGCGCAAGCCCACGCAGGGGTCGTGGCGGCCGGTGGTGACCACTTCGACCGGCTGGCCCGAAGTGTCCACCGTGGCGCCCGGCAGGCGCAGGCTGGAGGTGGGCTTGAAGGCCACCGAGACCTCGATGTCCTGGCCGCTGCTGATGCCGCCCAGCACGCCGCCGGCGTGGTTGCTGGCGAAGCCGGCCGGCGACATCAGGTCGCGGTGCTCGCTGCCCTTTTGCGTGACCGAAGCGAACCCGGCGCCGATCTCCACGCCCTTGACCGCGTTGATTGACATCATGGCCGCGGCGATCTCGGCGTCGAGCTTGCCGTACACCGGCTCGCCCCAGCCCGGCGGCACGCCCAGTGCCTGCACGTGGACGCGGGCGCCGGCGGAGTCACCGGACTTGCGCAGCGCGTCCATGAAGGCTTCGAGTTCGGCCACCATCGGGGCGTCGGGCCAGAAGAACGGGTTGGCTTCCACGGCATTCCAGTCGAAGGCGCGTGGCACCAGGTGGGCCACCTGCGACACGCAGGCGCGCACCTGCACGCCATGCCTTCCGGCCAGCCACTTCTTGGCCACCACGCCCGCGGCCACGCGCATGGTGGTTTCGCGGGCCGAGCTGCGGCCGCCGCCGCGCGGGTCGCGGTGGCCGTACTTCTGCAGGTAGGTGTAGTCGGCGTGGCCCGGGCGGAACTGCGCGGCGATGCTGGCGTAGTCCTTGCTGCGGGCGTCGGTGTTGCGCACCAGCAGGCCGATGGGCGTGCCGGTGGTGCGGCCCTCGAACACGCCGCTGAGGATTTCCACCTCGTCGGCCTCGTGGCGCTGCGAGGTGTGGCGGGTCTTGCCGGTGGCGCGGCGGTCGAGGTCGGCGCGGAAGTCTTCCGGCGCCAGCGCCAGGCCCGGCGGGCAGCCATCGATGACGCAGCCGATGGCGGGGCCGTGGCTCTCGCCGAAGGTAGTGACGCGCAGCAGCCGGCCGAAGCTGTTGTCGCTCATCGGGCGTCAGGCCCGGCGGGCGTCGGCGAGCGCCTTGATGCGCGCGTGGTGCGCCACCAGGTCCTCGCGTTCGAGCACGAAGATGCCCATCTGCCCGACCTTGAACTCGACCCACGCGAAGGGCACTTCCGGCAGCAGATCGACCAGCGCGTGTTCGCTTTCCCCGACTTCGCAGATCAGCAGGCCGTGCTCCGACAGGTGCGCCGGGGCGTCGCGCAGGATTTCCAGGGCCAGGTCCAGGCCGTCCTCGCCCGCGCGCAGGCCCAGCTCGGGCTCGTGCGAATACTCGGGCGGCAGCGCGTCGGTTTCGGCGTGGGTGACGTAGGGCGGGTTGGTGACGATCAGGTCGTAGACCTCGCCGTCGAGCGCCTTGAACAGGTCGGACTGGATGAGACGCACGTTGCGCGCCTCGAGCCGGGCGACGTTTTCCTTCGCCAGTTCCAGCGCCTCGGGGCTCACGTCCACCGCGTCCACCTGCCAATGCGGGTGGTAGTGCGCGGTGGCGATGGCGATGCAGCCCGAGCCGGTGCACATGTCCAGCGCGCGGTGAACCTCGCGGTCGCCCAGCCAGGGCTCGAAGCCGGCCTCGATCAGCTCGGCGATCGGCGAGCGCGGCACCAGGGCGCGCGGGTCGGTCTTGAAGCTCAGGCCGGCGAACCAGGCCTCGCCGGTGAGGTAGCAGGCCGGGATGCGCTCGTTGATGCGGCGTTCGAAAAGGGCCAGCACGGCCTTCTTTTCATCGTGCGTCAGCTTCGCCTGCCCGTAGGCCGGGCCGAGGTCGGGCGGCAGGTGCAGGGTGTGCAGCACCAGCTGGGTGGCCTCGTCCAGGGCGTTGTCGTGGCTGTGGCCGAAGGTCAGGCCGGCGGCGCCGAAGCGGCTGGCGCCGTAGCGGATGAAGTCGATGATCGTGGCAAGTTCCGCCGGCATGTTCTTGAAATCCCTTGCAATGACCGCAGTATAGCCGTGCCGCGCCTATAATTGCCGGCCTCCTTCCGCTCCGGGAACGACCGTGTTCAATCGCAACACCCTGCTCATCCTGGTCGCCGCGCTGGCGGCCGGACTCGGCCTCTGGGTCGCGCAGCTGGCCTTCGCGCCCGGCGGCGCGCCGGCGGCTGGCCCGGCGGTGGACCCGGCGCGGCTCAAGACGGTGCGCCTGTTCCCCGGTCCGCGCGGCCTGCCCGCCTTCGCGCTGCAGCAGTCCGACGGCACCCCACTGACGCCGGACGAACTGCGCGGCCGCTGGACCGTGGTGTTCCTGGGCTTCACCCACTGCCCCGACGTCTGCCCGACCACGCTCACGGAAATGTCGCAGGCGCAGAAGGCCTGGGACGCGCTGCCGGCCGAACGCCGCCCGCGCCTGCTGTTCGTCTCGGTCGACCCCGACCGCGACACGCCGGAAAAGACCGGCGAATACGCCGCCTACTTCCACCCCGACACCCTGGCCGCCACCTCGCCGGAGCCGGCGCTGCAGGAATTCGCCACCGCGCTGGGCCTGGTCTACATGAAGGTGCCGCTGGAAGACGGCGACTACACCATGGACCATTCCAGCGCCCTGGTGCTGGTGGATCCGCAGGGCCGCCAGGCCGGCCTGATCCGGCCGCCGCTGGTGCCGGCCGACATCGCCGCCGACCTGGCCCTGCTGGCCACGGAGGCACCGTGAGCCCGAAGGTCTTCCTGCAGTACGTGCTGCCGCACCGGCTGCTGTCGCGGCTGGCCTATGGCGTGGCGCGCTGGCGCGCGGGCTGGTTCAAGGACTGGCTGATCGGGCTGGTGGTGCGCAAGTTCAACGTGGACATGGCCGAGGCCGCCGACCCGGAACCGCGCAACTACGAGCACTTCAACGCCTTCTTCACGCGTGAACTCAAGCCGGGCGCGCGCGTGGCCGACCCGGATCCGCGCAGCCTGCTGATGCCGGCCGACGGCAAGATCAGCCAGGCCGGGCGCATCGAGGCCGGGCGCATCTTCCAGGCCAAGGGCCAGTCCTTCACCGCCGCCGAGTTGCTGGGCAGCGAAGCCATGGCCGCGCCCTACGCCGACGGCTGGTTCGCCAACATCTACCTCTCGCCGCGCGACTACCACCGGGTGCACATGCCCTGGTCGGGCACGCTGGTGGAAACGCTGCACGTGCCGGGCCGGCTGTTCACGGTGGCGCCGTGGGGCGTGCGGGCCATCCCGCGGCTGTTCGCGCGAAACGAGCGCCTGGTCTGCCACTTCGAAACCGAATTCGGGCCGATGTGCTCGGTGATGGTGGGCGCGCTGCTGGTGTCGGGCGTGGAATCGGTGTGGAACGGCGAGGAGATCCCGCCCTACGCGCACAGCCCGATCCGCCGCGACTGGCGCGGCCAGGGCATCACCCTCGCCCGCTTCGCCGAGATGGCGCGCTTCAACTACGGCTCCACGGTGATCCTGCTCTTCCCCCGCGACGCCGTGACCCTCGACGCCTTCGTCACCGAAACCCCCACCCGCGTCGGCCAGCGCCTCGGCCACGTCCTTTGAAAAAATAGGGGTGGGGGTTATATTTATAGCCAGGCGGAATTTTTATGTGAGCCCAATTTTTTTGGGGGGTGGGTGGGGGAG
>JAIBEO010000198.1 GCA_019459185.1 Rhizobium sp.
CCCCCCCCCCCCCCCCCCCCCCCTCCCCCCACCCCACACCCCCGCACCCTCGCCCGCCGCGCCCCCGCCCCCCCCCCCCCCCCCCCCCCCCCCCCCCCCCCCCCCTCACCCCGCTGCACATTGACCCTGTTTCTGCCCCCCCGCCCCGAAAAATCCAATCGATGCGACCCGCATCAGGCAGGCTGAAAATGCGCGCGAACCGTGGCTTCACTTTGATCGAACTGATGATCGTAGTGGCGATTATCGCCATCCTCGCGGCCATCGCCATCCCGGCCTATCAGGACTATGCGATCCGCGCCCAGGCATCCGCCGGCCTCGCTGAACTTGTGTCCGGCAAGAGCGCCTTCGAATCGAAGCTGATCGTCGAGAACGAAACGACCTTCGACGTGTCGCAGATCGGCCTGCAATCGTCCACGCCCCGCTGTAACATGTCGCTCAGCCCCGGTCCCGATGGCTACATCCGGTGCACGCTCAAGGGAAATCCCATCATCGCCTCCAATTACATTTCGCTGCAGCGCAGCTCGACGGGGACATGGTCGTGCATCACGGACATCGCCGCCCCCAAGCACCGACCAGACGGCTGCAATCCCTGAGCACAGGATCGGGCACAGGTCCGACTCGACGCTAAAATCCTGACGTTTGTCCCCACGCAGGAGATCCAATGTCCTTGTCCAGCCGCTTGGCATCCTGCCTGGCGCTCATTCTCTTGGTTGCCGCCGCCTACTGGACCGGACTGACCGGAGGCTTCCTCTTCGACGACTACCCGAACATCGTCCAGGAAAAGTCGATCCATGCCACGTCTCTCCGCTGGGAGCAGATCCGGGACGCGGCCACCAGCTTTGGGCATGGCTCGGGGCGAGCCATACCGCTCGCGACCTTTGCCGTCGACTACGTATTCTGGGGACTGGATGCCGAAGGCTACAAGCGCACCAGCTTGGCGATCCATATCCTCAACTCGCTGCTAATTCTGCAGCTGCTTCAAGGGCTGCTGTTGATGGCCTTGGGGCCGAGTCGCGGAAACACCATGGCGGCATTCGCGCTGGCGGCGCTTTGGGCGGTGCATCCGCTTCAGGTATCAACGGTTCTGTATGTTGTACAACGCATGGAGATGCTGGCAGTCACCTTCGTGCTGCTGGCCCTGCTCGCCTATCTGCACGGCAGGCGAAAACAGATTGACGGGAGTACGGCTTGGCCCTGGCTGGTGGCGGCATCCTTCTTGGTCCTGCTGGGACTGGCGTGCAAGGAAAACGCGATTCTCTTTCCGGCATTCGCACTCGCATTGGAACTGACGCTTCTTCGCTTCGGTGCGGCATCGGCCAGGACGGCACGGAACTGGAAGATCCTTTACGCCCTCTCCGCCTTTGCGGGCATCCTCATAGCCGCCGCCTTTGTGCCCTACTACACTTCGTCCGAGATCTATGCCATTCGCGATTACGGCGCCTACGAACGTGTGCTTACCCAAGCACGCGTACTTCCCATGTACCTGTGGTGGATACTGGCCCCCCTCCCCTCGCAGTACCTTTTTTATTACGACAACTTCGCCCCTTCGGTCGGGCTGCTCTCCCCGTGGACGACGGCAGCGGGGTTGTGCCTGCTTCTGGGATTGATCACCGCGGCCTTGACGCTACGTCATCGCATGCCACTGTTCGCGCTTGGCTTGTTCTGGTTCATTGCGGCGCACTTGGTCACCAGCAGCTATTTGCCACTGGAACTGGCGTTCGAGCACCGCAACTACTTTGCCATCCTTGGCGTGCTGTTGGCCCTATACGACCTGATACGACGCTACCGATCCAAGGACCAGCGCAGGGTAGCCCTCGCCTCGGGGACGCTGCTGGTTCTTGGCGTCGGCGCAATCTGTGCAATCCGCAGCGCCACATGGGGCAGCCCGCTGCAATTGGCGATGGACTTGGCCGAGCGGAACCCGACTTCGGCCCGCGCGAGCACCGACCTCGGCGAGCAATACATGATCCTCGCCGCCAACGACCCCGAATCGCCCTACTTTGCAATGGCCGAACACGAGTTCGAACGCGGCTCGCTGATTCCGGGCAGCGGACCGCTGCCTGAGCAGGGACTTATAGTGCTTGCAGCATCCGCCGGGCTCGACGCCAAGGATGAATGGTGGGATCGAATCGTCCAGAAGCTCGAATCCCGGGTCATCGGCCCTCAGGAGCTGACCATGATCGTCGGCTTTCTCGACCTCGCGGCACAGGGACTTCCGATCGACGATCACCGCCTTTCGGAGGCATACGCAGTTCTGGCCCGACGCGCCATCATGCCGGCAAGCCAGTACTATGCTTTCGGGCTGCATGCACTGGAGTATGCGGACGATCCTGCGCTCGCGGAAGTGCTGCTCCGAAGCGCGGTAGACCATTCAGAGGGTGATCCCGAATTGGTGCAAGCCTTGGCCAATGCACTCGCAAGTGGTGGCCATCAAGAGCAGGCAGCGATGCTCATCGCGTACGCGAAATCCAGCGCCGGCATCGATGTAGTGACGCCCCGCATCGTGGAGATCGTCGATTGATTCCTGCCAGGGTGCCGCTCAGGGTCTTGATGGCCAGTACGTCCTATCCACGGGACGAACAAGATTGGCGCGGCGTGTTCATTCGTGCAATGACTGATGCGCTCGCTCGTCGCGACGACGTGGAGATGCGGGTCTGGTGCCCGCCGGGCCCTCTACCGGCAAATGTTGGCCAGGCCGCGACATCGGAAGACACGGCCTGGCTCGATGCGTTGTCCAAGGTGGGCGGCATCGCCATGGCGATTAGGCGGCGGAATCTTGCTGGTCTGCTTGCAGGTGTGCACCTCCTGCACCGCTTGCGCAAGCTCTACCAACGCGAGTCCGACGTCGATCTAGTTCACGCAAACTGGCTGCAAACCGCCCTACCGTTACCCCGCAATGGGAAGCCTTTGCTGGCAACCGTGCTGGGAACCGACTACAAACTGCTGGGCATCCCTGGGTTGGTATCCGCGCTACGTCATCAGTTCACGGGACGAGCCGTGGCGCTTTGCCCGAATGCGGACTGGATGGTGCCCGGATTGCAGAAGCACTTTGGTGATCTCGCCATTGTCCGGTGCGTGCCGTTCGGCATCAATAAAGCCTATTTCGACCTCGAGCGAAAACCGGTCAGGCCTGCTCACTGGATCTGCGTTTCCCGCATCACCCGCCCCAAGATTGGTGATCTATTCAACTGGTGCGAGACTTCATTCAGGTCGCAGTGCCGAGAACTGCATCTCTTCGGCCCGATGCAGGAGCCAATCCAAATACCGGAATGGGTCCACTACCATGGCCCAGTATCCCAGACCGACCTGCTGGACCAATTATTGCCAAAGGCTACGGGATTGATCTCGCTCAGCCGGCATCCAGAGGGCAGACCCCAGATCATGCTGGAGGCCATGGCTGCAAGCGTGCCAATCGTCGCTAGCGACCTAGAGGCACACATTGATCTCGTCGAGACGACCCGGGCGGGAGTGATCTGCCGGCGTGCCGAAGATCTTGCCGACGCACTTGAACAGATGGAGTCAGACCAGGGACGGGCGGCGGGCAATCGCGGACGCAGTTCGGCCATGAATTTGTACGGAACGTGGGACGACTGCGCTGCCAGGTATGCTGAGCTCTATGGCGAGTTAACTGGAAGATGAAGCGTTCGATCCACATCTTGGGCGGGCGTGGATTTATTGGCGCGAGGCTCGCGGCCCAGCTCGCTGCCGCCGGACACCGAGTGAGTGTCAGTGGCCGCAGCCGGGCCACGGACGGCCGAGCGCGGGTAGCCGAATTCGATGCCCTGCTGTCCAGCCACGACTGGTTTGTGCATTGCGCCTCAGACTCGACGCCCGCCAGTACGGCAAACCTGCCTCTGGCCGAACTTGAGAGGAACCTACATACCTTGGTCTCCCTTGTCGATGCCGCCCAGCGCCACCCAGCAACCCGCATTCTCTACCTGTCGTCCGCCGGAACTACCTATGCCAACGATGTCACGGGACGACCGCAGGAAAGCTCGGCACTCGCACCGCGCAGCTATCACGGTGCCGCCAAGGTCGCCGCCGAGAGCTTCCTACAGGCCCTCTGCGCATCCAACGACCGGCAGGTGGTGGTTTTGCGCCCCTCTAACGTCTACGGTCCAGGGCAAACGCCCCGGCCCGGCTTCGGACTCGTTGCGACGGCTCTGGCTCGCATTCGGGATGGCGGCACACTGTCGGTTTTCGGTGACGGATCGAGCACGCGCGACTACCTCTATGTCGACGACCTGGTGGAGTTGGTGACCCGCATCGTTGACAGTACGCTGCAACCGGGGCTCGAGGTCTTCAATGCCTCGCATGGGCAGGGCTACACGCTGCTGGAGGTGCTGGACATCGTCGACGCCATCACCGGATTCACTCTTGCCCGCCAGTTCCAGCCTGCACGCGCTGTCGACGCACTCTGCATCGTCCCTGATCCAGGGCGCGCGACGGCTCGCTTCGGCTGGAAGGCCAGGACCGACCTTCCCGAGGGTGTGGCGCTCACTTGGAATTGGATTCAGTCGTTGCCTTCCTAGGCAGCCGGGCTCGTTCGTCTAGCGGGCAACCACAGGCACGGCAAGCCCAGCAGCAGGTCCACCGCGAGATAGCTCGCGCGCGCAACGACGGCCATGACTGCAACGGCCTCCGGTTCGTGTGAGCCAGCCAAGGCAACGAAGACAATCTCCCTCACGCCCAAGCCTGACGGGGTCAGGAAGCTTGCATAGCCTACGAACCAAGCGACCATGTACATCGCAGACAGAGAGAGAGCCGCTCCCGTGTCTTGGAAGCCAACCGCCGATAGATAGCTCACCCAGGAGGCGTAGTGCAGGAGGTTAGCCAGGAAGAATGCCGAAAAGACCAGCAGCCAGTCCTTTCTTCTGACGGAAGAAAACGGAATCCATTCAGCGAGCTTCCCCTTCCAGCCACGCACACCGGAGAACCTTGCTTCGAGAAAGCGTCCCATGGGCAATACAGCCAGAAATATCGCCGTGCCGGCGGCTGCCAGCACGAACGAGACCCAGTGCGGTCGCACCAAAAGCAGGGCAGCCGACCAGAGCGCGGCGAATGCAGCTGATCCGATATGCAGCAGATTGACCGCAATCCAGCGACTGGCGCTTCCCTCCCATTTTCCTAGGACCACCTGATAGCCGACACCCCAGACGCGACCCGGAAGATGCTTGAGTAACTGAGAAACGAAGTAGAAGTTGAACATCAATGCAAGCGGAACATCTATGGAAACAATCCGCCGAACAGCCACGACAAATGCCGCATAGGCCGCCAACGCTGAAATCAGCGCGCATGCGAGGCCCAGCAGGAGCAAGGGCGCGTTGCCATCCAACAGTCGGTGGGCCACACGGGGCCAAAATCCCCACAGGAGCACGACCACCCAGACCAACGCGACCACCGAAATAAGCGTTGCGATCACCCGCCAGAACCAGCGCTGTCCAAACACCCTTGGGTCAAGCTCGAAAGTCATCGTTTGTTGCCCGGGCCATCAGCAGCGGGGACATCCTGCTTCCAGAGCAGCCAGATGAATCCGGGAAAAAGGTAGTACGCCCAGTCGTACACTAGTTTCGATACCAATCGCTTGGCCCGAGTCGGGAACATGTACTCGGCCCCATAGCGCTCCGGATGCGCGAGGATCCGGCCGGTCCAGTCTTCGATGCGCATTGGCTGGGTGAGCTTGCGCAACCCGGGCACACCCAGGTGGCGCTCGTAATACGCATCCGATCTTCCCAATGCACGCAGATAAGCGCTGGCCAGTGGAATCGGTAGCCACGACAGGAAGGGCAGGTGATAGTGCTGTTCAATAAGGGACCATCGATTGGTCGCCGCAAAGTAGCAGGCGCCTCCCGTCCGGAGAACGCGGTGCACCTCAGCCATCATGCGGGCCGCGTTGGGCACGTGCTCGTAAACCTGTGAACAAATAACGACGTCGAAGCTGTTCTCTGGAAACGGAAGATCCATCGCATCAGCGATCATGAATTCAATGTTAGCGCGCCCCGTCGTTCGCCGTCGCGCTGCCAGAATTCCTGGCTCGTCGATGTCGACACCCATGACACTACGGACAAATGGCGCCAACTGCTCGTCGATCAAACCCGTCGAGCAGCCAAGGTTCAGGACATCGCAGCCCCCTAGACGGCTGCCCATCGATTCTCCAAGAACGGCCAGCATGGTGGCGGCCTTACGTCGCCGGCTCAGTTCGGAATGCATTTCCGGATTAAGTTCGGAATATTTAAGCTGGTACCCACGCGCCTGCTGCATCAGGTCGCTCCCGGTGTCAACGCAGCCGGTCTGGAGACCTTGCGTGCGATCACAACATAGCCATTGGTCATCGCACTCCAATCCGGCACAAGGCCATCCAGAAGCAGTGCGCCCACATTCAGTAACAGCACCATCACCCCCCAGATGGGCAGCAGGAGCAACGCCGGGCCGGGCCGCTCCATGGAGCGTCTCGCCGAACCGGCAATGGCCAAGCAACCCAGCATGGCCGCCGTCCTGACCGAGGACAGGCGAGCGCTGATCGACTCGACGCTGAGATTCTCTCTCTCAAGAGCACGGCGCAGTCCATGTTCGGTGTAGCGCTGGAAATCTATTGGCGCATCATGAATCGGGTACAGGAAGGGAACCGAAAGCACAACTTTCCCTTCCGGACTGAGACAGCGATGTATCTCGCGGAGAGCGGCCCCTGGGGCGGGCAAATGTTCGAGAACCTCGAACATCACCACCGTATCCACTGAATCGTCTGCGATGGGCAACTTGCCGGCATCGCCGAAGACCGAGGGGCTGGATCGGTACATCGATCGACCGGTGGACAGACTGTCAAGTCCGACGTACCAGCAATCTTCGGGCAAAATAGACTCCACCCAACGATCCCCACATCCCACGTCCAGAACCGTGCCACGCGCATCGTGCACTGCATCGGCGAACACCCGGCGCTCGTAGCCAAGCAGCCACTGAGGGTGCAGCGGCGTGCATCGGAGCCGACGTGCCGCCGTGGCGAAAAGCTTACTCATGCGTCCCTGTCTTTGGCCTGGTTATATGTCAGAGAGGTGATCTGCTCTGATACTAGGCCGATAAGGAAGATAATTACCGAGGCACTGAACAACAGCGTGCTCATGTTTGTGAGCCGGCCAGCCGTTATGTAGGTGTAACAGTAGTACCCCAATGCAGTGGCGAAAAAGACTCCAGCTGCCGGCAGGAAAAGTTTTAGCGGCGAATAGAGCGTGGCGATTTTGAAGATGATCAACAGGAAGCGAACTCCATCCTTGATCGGGCGGATATGACTTGCGGTCCCTATGCGCTTGTCGACGCGAACCCGCACGTAGGCGACTGGATACGCACTCCTGAAAAACGCCATGGTGCTAGTGGTCGGATAGCTGAACCCATTGGGGAGCAAGTGCAGGAATTCGCGGAAGCGATCGGCCCTGACTACCCGAAATCCGGAAGTGAGGTCTTCGATTCGGTGACCGGTCATCCAACTGGCCAACCTGTTGTAGAGGCGGTTAGCCAGACCCCGGCCAATACTTGCCTGCCCTGCTACGTCGCGAGATCCCACCACCATGTCGTATCCCTCGCCCAGCCGGGCGATCAACACCGGGATTTGAAAGGGATCGTGCTGGCCGTCCGCATCCATGAAGATGATGATCTCGCCGCCAGCCGCCCGGGCCCCCCGCTTGATGGCAGCACCATTGCCCATGGAGTAAGGTGACCTAAGCACTCTTACCCCGAATTCGTTGGCAGCGGCGCCGGTGTCATCCGTGGATCCGTCGTCCACGACGATCACCTCGGCCTCGGGCAGGACCGTCTTCAGGGCCGGCAGTGTCCGTCTCAGCCCCTCGGCCTCGTTTTTTGCAGGCAACACCACACTGACCTTCATGGCCACCCCTATGCTGTCCAAGCAAAGCTTACTTCATTCCCTCCCCCACCCAACTATAGGAAAGCCCCGCAGGAGGCTGGCCAGCGGCCGATTTTCGGGTACAGTTGCCGCAACCGCGCGGCTCTGGGGAGCAGAGTGAACGCCAACGCGACTGCCAACCTGGTGGGGATCACCGGCATTGCCCGGCGCTTGGTGCTGGACGGGAACCTTAGCGAGGCCGATGCCCGCAAGGCCCTGGACGAGGCCAGCAAGCAGAAGAAGCCGGTCCACCTGTACCTGCTCGAGAAGAAGCTGGTCACGGCCGCCCATATCGCCGGGGCCAATGCCATCGAATTCGGCATGCCCCTGTTCGACGGCGGGGCCCTGGACCTGAACCAGGCCGCCACCAAGCTCGTCAGCGAGGAGCTGATCACCAAGCACCAGGCCCTGCCGCTGTTCAAGCGAGGCAACCGCCTGTTCGTGGGCATCGCCGACCCCACCAACACCCGGGCCCTGGACGAGATCAAGTTCGCCGCCAACCTGACGGTCGAGCCCATCCTCGTGGACGAGGACAAGCTGCGCCGCACCATCGAACAGGCCCTGACGGCCAGCGACTCGATGGACCAGGGAATGGGCGACGACGAAGGGCTGGAGAGCCTGGAGTCCAGCGCCGGCGACGACGACGCCGCCGACAACCTGGCCGACGCCAAGGGCAGCGACGACACCCCGGTCGTTCGCTTCGTGAACAAGGTCCTGCTGGACTCGATCAAGCGTGGCGCCTCGGACATCCACTTCGAGCCCTACGAGAACGAGTACCGGGTGCGCCTGCGCATGGACGGCATCCTGCGCACCGTGGCCAAGGCCCCGGTGAAGCTCCACCCCCGCATCACCGCCCGCCTGAAGGTAATGGCCGCGCTGGACATCGCCGAGCGCCGCCTGCCGCAGGACGGCCGCATCAAGCTCAACATCTCCAAGACCAAGCAGATGGACTTCCGCGTGTCCACCTGCCCCACCCTGTTCGGCGAGAAGGTGGTGCTGCGCCTGCTCGACGGCAGCGCGGCCAAACTGGGCATCGACAAGCTGGGCTACGATGAGGACCAGAAGCAGCTCTACCTCGACGCCCTGGCCAAGCCCTACGGCATGATCCTGGTCACCGGCCCCACCGGCTCCGGTAAAACGGTGTCGCTGTACACCGGCCTTAACATCCTCAACACCGACGAGCGCAACATCTCCACCGCCGAGGACCCGGTCGAAATCCGCGTCCCGGGCATCAACCAGGTGCAGATGAACCCCAAGAAGGGCATGACCTTCGCCGCCGCCCTGCGCAGCTTCCTGCGCCAGGACCCGGACGTGATCATGGTCGGCGAGATCCGCGACCTGGAAACCGCCGAGATCGCCGTGAAGGCCGCCCAGACGGGCCACCTGGTGCTGTCCACCCTGCACACCAACGACGCCCCGCAGACGGTGAGCCGCCTGATGAACATGGGCATCGCGCCCTACAACATCACCTCGTCGGTGACGATCATCATCGCCCAGCGCCTGGCGCGCCGCCTGCACGACTGCAAGAAGCCCATCCACCTGCCGGAAAACGCCCTGCTGGCCGAGGGCTACACACCCGAGGAAATCAAGGCGGGTATTACCCTTTACGAGCCCGTGGGCTGCGACGACTGCAACGACGGTTACAAGGGCCGCGTCGGCATTTACCAGGTGATGCCGATGGCCGAGAACATCCAGAAGATCATCCTGGAAGGCGGCAACGCGCTGCAGATCGCCCAGGCCTCCCAGGAGGCCGGCGTGCGCGACCTGCGCCAGTCCGCCCTTTTCAAGGCCAGGCAGGGCGTCACCAGCCTGGCCGAAATCAACCGCGTGACCAAGGACTAAGCCATGGCGACCACCGCTGCGAAAGGGAAAGCCCCCGCGACGCGCACCTCCGAGATGCAGCAGTTCAACTGGGAGGGCACCGACAAGCGCGGCGTGAAGATGAAGGGCGAGACCTCGTCCAAGAACGCCAACCTGCTGCGGGCCGAACTGCGCAAGCAGGGCATCAACCCCACGGTGGTCCGCGCCAAGTCCAAGCCCCTGTTCGGTGCAGCCGGCAAGGCGATCTCGGCCCAGGACATCTCGGTCTTCAGCCGCCAGATCGCCACCATGCTGCAGTCCGGCGTGCCGATGGTGCAGAGCTTCGAGATCCTGGCCTCGGGCCAGAAGAACCCGCGCATGCGCGACATGCTGATGGACATCCGGGACAACATCTCCGGCGGCAGCTCGCTCAGCGAGGCCATGGCCCGGCACCCGGTGCAGTTCGACCTGCTCTACCGCAACCTGACCCGTGCCGGCGAAAGCGCCGGCGTGCTGGACACGGTGCTCGACACCGTAGCCACCTACAAGGAGCGCACCGAGGCGCTGAAGGGCAAGATCAAGAAGGCCCTCTTCTACCCGGCGGCGGTGATGGCGGTGGCCATCCTGGTCAGTGCAATCCTGCTGATCTATGTGGTCCCACAGTTCGAAACGGTGTTCCAGGGATTCGGTGCCGACTTGCCCGCCTTCACGCAGATGATCGTGAATGCATCGCGCTTCATGACGTCTTGGTGGTGGGCAATTCTCCTGGCGGTGGTCGGCTCATTTGCCAGCTTTATCTTCATCTACAAGCGCTCCCCGGCGCTCGAGCGCTTCGTCGACCGGATGATGCTCAAGCTCCCCGTCATCGGCCAGATCCTCCACCAGTCCGCCATCGCCCGCTACGCCCGCACCCTGGCCTTGACCTTCAAGGCCGGCGTGCCACTGGTGGAAGCTCTGGAAACCGTGGCCGGCGCCACCGGCTCGATCGTCTACAACGACGCGGTCATCCGCATCCGCGAAGACGTTTCGGTGGGTTACCAGCTCAACGTAGCCATGAAGCAGGTCAACATCTTCCCGCATATGGTGGTGCAGATGACCGCCATCGGCGAAGAGGCCGGCGCCCTGGACACCATGCTGCTCAAGGTGGCCGAGTTCTACGAGCAGGAGGTCAACAACTCCGTGGACGCGCTGGCCAGCCTGATCGAACCCTTCATCATGGTGATCATCGGCGTGCTCGTCGGCGGCATGGTGGTCGGCATGTATCTGCCGATCTTCAAGCTCGCCGCCACGGTCGGCTGAACCCGGCATGCTCGACGCGCTCCAGGCCTCGGCCGCCCTGTCGGCCGGCATCGCCCTGCTCTTCGGCCTGCTGGTCGGCAGCTTCCTGAACGTGGTGATCCTGCGCCTGCCGCCCCGCCTGGAATGGCAGTGGCGGCAGGACAGCCGGGAGATCCTGGAGCAAACCGAGCAATACGACCCGGCCCCGCCGGGCATCGTCGTCCAGCGTTCGGCCTGCCCCAAGTGCGGCCACAAGCTGGCGCCCTGGGAAAACATCCCGGTGCTCAGTTTCGCCCTGCTGCACGGCAAGTGCCGGGGCTGCGGCAGCCCGATCTCCTGGCAGTACCCGATCGTCGAGCTCGCCACCGGCCTGCTGTTCGCGGCCTGCGTCTGGCGCTTCGGCTTCGGTTTGGAAGCCCTGGCGGCCATCACCTTCACAGGCTTCCTGGTGGCGCTGACCGGCATCGACCTGCGCACCACCCTGCTGCCCGACCAGCTCACCTACCCGCTGCTCTGGTTGGGCCTGGGTCTGTCCACGATGACCCTGTTCGTTTCGCCCGTGCAGGCCATCTTCGGCGGCATCGTCGGCTACCTGAGCCTGTGGAGCGTGTACCAGGGCTTCAAGCTGCTCACCGGAAAGGAAGGCATGGGCCACGGCGACTTCAAGCTGCTGGCGGCCCTGGGCGCCTGGTGCGGCGTGGCGGGCATCCTGCCGATCGTGCTGATGTCGTCCTTCATCGGCGCCATCGTCGGCAGCGCCTGGATCGCGCTGCGCGGTCAGGACCGCGCCACGCCCATCCCGTTCGGCCCCTTTCTGGCCGCCGCGGGCTGGGTGCAACTGATGTGGGGTCCGCAGCTGATCCAGGCCTACCGGGCCTGGTCCGGCCTGAACTGAGGCCATGGCCCGCCGCACTGTGGCGGTGACGGGCGGCGTGGCTTCGGGAAAGTCCGCGGCCACCCGCGTTTTCGAATCCCTGGGCGTCCCGGTGGCGGATGCCGACATCGCCGCGCGCGCGGTCATCGAGCCCGGCCAGCCCGCCCTGGCCCGGGTGGTGGCCCGCTTCGGCGCCGACAGCCTGGGCCCGGACGGCCGCCTGGACCGCGCCCGGATGCGCCAGCGCGTGTTCGCCGACCCGGCCGCCAAGGCCGACCTGGAAGCCATCCTGCACCCGCCCATCCGCGCCTGGCTGCGGGCGGCCTGCGAGGCGGCCGACGGCCCCTACTCCGTCGTGGCCATCCCGCTGCTGGTCGAGGGCGGTGGCCGCCAGGCCTACCCCTGGCTGGACCGCATCGTGGTGGTGGATGTCCCTGAAGAGGTGCAGCTGGCCCGCCTTCAGCAGCGCGACGGCATCACCGCCGAGCTGGCAGCGCGCATGGTGGCCGCCCAGGCCACGCGAAAGCAGCGCCTGGCCCTGGCCGATGACGTGCTCGTCAACGACGGTTCGCTGGTGCAGCTGGAGGCCACCGTCACCCGCCTGCATCGCCGCTACCTGACGCTTTTGTAGGAGCGGCTTCAGCCGCGAAGCTTTTCGCGGAGAGCTTCGCGGCTGA
>JAIBEO010000206.1 GCA_019459185.1 Rhizobium sp.
ACCCCCCCCCCCGCCCCCCCCCGGGGGGCGCCCCCCCGCCCGCCCCCCTTTTCTTTTCCAGACACGGGGCCATCCGTGACCTCCGGCCTATACCGGGCCCGGACGGAGGGTGGACAATCGGGGGCGACCGCCGCTGCGCCGACGGCCCAACCTTCCCGACCCACCCTGCCCCTTTTCCGGGGCCCGGAGACCCACGTGACCTTCCGCAACCTCAAGCCCCTGACGCTGGCGCTCGCCGTCACCGTCGCCCTCGCCGCCTGCCAGAAAGCCGAGGCCCCGGCCGACACCGTCGCCGCGCCCGAGCCGGCGCCGGCCCCGCTGGTCGACCTGGCCACGCTCAAGACCCCGCTGATTTCGCTGCAGGCCGCCGACCTCGACACCAGCGTGTCGGCCTGCACCGACCTCGACCAGTTCGTCAACGCCAAGTGGCTGGCCGCCAACCCGGTGCCGGCCGACCGCACCACCTGGGGCAGCTTCGAACTGCTGGCCGAGCGTTCGCTTGAGATCCAGCAGAAGCTGGTCGAGAACCTCGCCACCCGCACCGACGCCAGCGGCACCGCCAAGCTGATCGGCGACGTCTGGGCCACCGGCATGGACGAAGCGGCCATCAACGCCGCCGGCCTGGCGCCGATCCAGCCGATCCTCGACTCCATCGCCGCGCTCGAGTCCGGCGAAGCCGTGGCCGAATGGCTGCGCGCCAGCTACGCCAAGGGCCAGGGCTACATCTTCGGCTTCGGCCCGAGCCCGGACTTCAAGAACTCGACGCTCAACATCGCCTACGCCGGTCAGGGCGGCCTGGGCCTGCCGGACAAGGGTTATTACTTCGACGACAAGCACGCCGCCATCCGCGAGGCCTATGTCGCGCACGTCGCCAACATCCTCAAGCTGGCCGGCGCCGACGAAGCCACCGCGGCCGAGCAGGCCAAGGCCGTGATGGAATTCGAAACCCGCCTGGCGAAGGTCTCGATGTCGAGCGAGGAGCTCTCGCGCGACGTCTCCAAGTACTACAACCCGGTCTCCGTGGCCGACGCCGACGCGCTGAGCCCGAACTTCCCGTGGTCGAAGTTCTTCGAGTCGCAGGGCCTCGCCGCGCCGGAAATGTTCTCGCTGGCCCAGCCCGACTTCCACAAGGAAGTGAGCGCCATGCTGGCCGACGTGCCGGTGGCCACCTGGCAGGCCTACCTGCGCTACCAGGCCGTGGACAACGCCGCGCCCTTCCTGGCCGACGCCTTCGCCCAGGAGAACTTCAGCTTCTACGGCAAGACCCTGCGCGGCCAGCAGGAAATGCAGCCGCGCTGGAAGCGCGTGCTCAACACCATCAACGGCCAGATGGGCGAGGCCCTGGGCCAGGAGTACGTGCAGGTCGCGTTCTCGCCGGAAGCCAAGGAGCGCATGCAGCAGCTGGTGGGCAACCTGTCCGGGGCGCTCAAGGCGCGCATCGAGAACCTCGAGTGGATGGGCGAGGACACCAAGGCCAAGGCGCTGGAGAAGTGGGCCGCCTTCACCCCGAAGATCGGCTACCCGGACAAGTGGCGTGACTGGAGCGGCCTGCAGACCGGCCGCGACAGCTACGTCGCCAACCTGATGGCCGCCAACGCCTTCAACTACCAGTTCAACCTGGCCAAGATCGGCCAGCCGGTGGACAAGACCGAGTGGCAGATGAGCCCGCAGACGGTCAACGCCTACTACAACCCGCTGGCCAACGAGATCGTGTTCCCGGCCGCCATCCTGCAGCCGCCGTTCTTCGACGCCAACGCCGACGACGCCCTGAATTACGGCGGCATCGGCGCGGTGATCGGCCACGAGATGATCCACGGCTACGACGACCAGGGCAGCCGCTTCGGCGCCTCGGGCAACTTCGAGAACTGGTGGAGCGACAAGGACAAGACCGGCTTCGAGGAGCGCACCGGCAAGCTGGTGGCGCAGTTCGACGGCTACGAGTCCATCGAGGGCCTGCACGTGAACGGCAAGCTGACGCTCGGCGAGAACATCGCCGACCTCGGCGGCCTGGCCGTGGCCTTCGACGCCCTGCAGCGCGAGCTGGCCACCAAGAAGGTCGCCGAGATCGACGGCTACACCCAGGACCAGCGCTTCTTCATGAACTGGGCCACGGTGTGGCGCCGCAACTTCAAGCCCGAAGAGCTGAAGGTGCGCCTGCAGACCGACCCGCACGCCCCGGCCCGCTTCCGCGCCATCGGCACGCCGTCGAACATGCCGGCCTACGCGGCGGCCTTCGGCTGCAAGGAAGGCGACGCCATGGTCCGCCCGGCCGACACCCAGGTGGCGATCTGGTAAGCCGGCGCGCCATCGGCGCCTGAACGACGGCCCGGGCTCGCCCGGGCCGTTTTTTTTGGTTCTTCTCCCAAGTCCGGAGTGGTCTGGGCGTTTCTTCGGTGCCCATTGGGCTGGCGCCGGCCCCACCGCGAAGGCGAGGGTCGCTTCCTGCTCGGTGAAGCCTTT
>JAIBEO010000208.1 GCA_019459185.1 Rhizobium sp.
TCGCGGTGCGGCCGGCGCCAGGTCCGTGGACAGCAAAGAACTGTCCAGGCCATCCCGGTCTTGGGTGGAGAACCTTTTTTTCAGGGTTCGTGCGCGGGGTTTTCGAGGGCGTAGACGACGAGCTCCTGGCCGCCCACCGGCTGTCGGCCCTGCGATTGCATGCCCAGCGATTCCAGCAACCGGCGCGAGGCCGCGTTGCCTTCGTTGACGATGGCCAGCAGGCGCGGCAGGCCCAGCGCGTCGAAGGCGTGCGCCAGCGTCGCGCGCGCGGCCTCCGCGGCCAGGCCACGGCCGCGCCAGGCGGGCAGGAAGGCGTAGCCGATGTCGGCGTGCTCCAGGAAATCGCGCTTCACCAGGCCACAGACGCCGGCCAGCTCGCCACCGGGTTTCATCTCCACGGCCCACATGCCGTAACCATGTTTCGCGTAGCTGGCCGCCGGGCCGGTGGCCAGGTAGGCGCGCGCGTCATCCTCGCTGCGCACGCCGCGGTCGGCGATGTTGGCGATGAAGTCGGGGTCGTTGAGCAGTTCGAGCAGGAAACGCGCGTCGCCATCGTGAAGCTCGCGAAGGCGCAGACGGGGCGTTTCGGGAAGCGGGTGGGGCATGGGCGGCTCCGTGGGGCCGCCCGATTATGCCGCGCCTTACGGACGGGCCAGCGTCACCAGCTGCATGTTGCCAAGATCGGCAACCTGGCGCTGTTCCGGCGGCGAGTTGCGGTCGTTGCGCACCACGTTCGCGACCAGGTTCTTTTCGTCCAGGCGGACCGTCTCGCGCACGATGACGCGGAACGTCACCGTGGCCGAGGCGGCGACGCGGCCACCGTCGGGCTGCACGGCCATCTGGCCCTGGGCGAAAGCCGGCGTGGCCAGCGCCAGCAGCAGCGCGGCGACGGCCGCGAGGCGGGGGAGGGGGGGGCGCTTGAACTGGCGATTGGCGTTCATGCTGCTGCTCCGCTGGGGGGAGGGACCGGGCTTCCGTAGGGGAACCCCTGATCCTTGGTGAGCAGTCTAGAAAGCGCCCTAACTTGTTGATGCGTAACGCCTCACAGTTGGTGACTGTGGGAGTTGGCGCACACTTCCATGCGTTTTGCGGGGCGGCTGCACGCTTTGCGCGGGGCCTGGGTCACAGTTCCGGGGTCATTCGCCGGAAAGGACGAAACGCGGGCTGAACGTGCTGGTCTTCCGAGCAACGCGGGCGCAGGCGCGCCCCGGCCAATCAGGCGGTCGGAAGGGCGCCCGGGACGGCCTCGAGGCCGTGCACGTGAACGCGGTCGCGGCCTTCGCGCTTGGAGCGGTACAGGGCGTCGTCGGCGCGGCTGAGCAGGGTGAGGAAGTCGTAGCCGCAGTTGCGGGTGCCGGCCACGCCGAAGCTGGCGGTGATGCGGAAAACGTGGCCGCTGGGCGCGGTGTCGATGGCGGCGATGCGCTTGCGGCACTCCTGCGCCAGCGCGATGGACGAGCCCAGGTCGCAGCCCACCAGCAGGAAGGCGAATTCTTCGCCGCCCAGGCGGCCGAAGCGGTCGTGCTTGCGGCAGACGGCGCTGCAGGTGTCGGCCACCTGCCTGAGCACCCAGTCGCCCACCGCATGGCCGAAACGGTCGTTGATGGCCTTGAACTCGTCGAGGTCGAACATCACCAGGCCGGCGTCTTCGCCGTCCTTGCGGCAGTACTCCAGCGCTTCCTCGGCGCGGCGGCTGAAGTGCATGCGGTTGGAGATACCGGTGAGCGCATCGGTTTCGGCCAGGCGCCGGAACAGCAGCTGCGCCTTCTTGGTGCGCCAGGCCCAGAGCGCGATGGTGCCGAGCAGGCCTGCCAGCAGCAGCACCACGAGTTGGGTGTTTCGCGTGGCTTGGGCCGCCACCTCCTGCTCGAGCTGGAGTACCTGGTTCTGGCGCCTGAGTAGTTCGATGTCCTGGACCTTCCTCGACGTTTCGTGCCGGGCCAGCTGGAATGCCAGTTCACGCGCCTTGACCTCATCCAGGTAGGCCTTGTCGGCCTGCGCGTAGCGCATGTGGTGTACCAGCGCGGCTTCGGTGTCCCCCCGGGCCATGGCGACCTTGAAGAGCACGTGCTCGGCGACGATGAGGGGCATCGACTGGGCGATCCCGGCACTGCTTTCCACCGCGAGCTCGGCGTGCCTCCTGGCCGCGTCCAGTGCCCCGAGGCTCAGGTTCCTTTCGGCCAGCAGCGAATGGAACTCGGCGAGGAGGCGTGGATAGCGCGCCTCCTTCACTTGCGGAAGGTATTGCTGGAGTAGGCCCAGGGCGGATGAACTTCGATCCTGCTTCGCCCAGTGCCGAGCGAGATGCAGCCGGATCAGGTTGGCGCCAACTACCTCGCCGTGTGCTTCGCAGTCGGCAGCACTGGCGAGGATCGCCTCGTCCGGGTCGTCCAGGGTATCCAGGTTGAGCCGCGATTCCAGCCTAAGGTGGCTGGCATAGCAGCGGTTCCGGTGGTCCGGCTGGTCCGAGAGGATCTGCTCGGAATAGTCACGCCCCAGTTCGTACTGGCCGATCTGGTTGACTAGGATGGCAGCCACCAGCAACACGTTGTGCCTCAGGTCGCGGTCCTGCACCTGGTCGATGAGAGCCAGGGCCTCGTCCATGTGGCGCAAGCCGCGGATGAAGTCGCGGGTGGCCGCGGCGCTGTTCGCGGCGAGCGCGCCGGCCCTCAGCCGGATCACTACGTCGTCGGACTCCCGGAGGAGAACTTCCGCTTCGGCGATGGCGAGGTCGTAGCGGCCGCCATACGCGAGCTGGTAGGCCTTGAGGTACCTCAGGTGCTGCCGCTGGCGTTCGTCGGCTTCGCCCACGAACGTGTTGAGTTCACCCAGCGCACGCTCGAACGTGGCCGGATCCGTGCTTCGCACGTCCTCGGCCTTTTCGAGGAGGGTCTGGAACCGCTCCGTGGCCATGCCCAGGCCGGGCGCCATGGCCAGAACCGCCGCGCAAACGAGCGAGGTCAGGTTTTGGAGCCGCATGGCGCCCTCCCGGGAACAGCGGGTCAGTGAATGGCGCGGCGGCTCACCGACTCGCGGTTGTCGTCCGGCGAATCCTTGTCATCGTCGTCGCCGTCGTCATCCTTGCGCTCGTCGTCGTCGGCCGGCATCAGCGCACAGACCATGCGCGGGCGCGCGCCAAGCAGTTCGCCGAGCTTGCCGGCATCTCGGGCCAGCAGCGCGTGGCGAACTTGGTCGTCCACGTCAAGGGCCTCGACCGACGCGATGTACTCCACTTCGCTTTCGATGGGCGAGGCTTCGCGGCCAAGAGCCTCGAGAAAAGCGATTACGTTGGACATGTGAATGGATTCCCCTGTTTGGATGGCTACTTGTGGCCCGAAGGCCTGGTGTCCGACCCCTCGCGACCGGCCAGGTCGGACAGCCTGGCCAGCATTGCATGATTCTGCCGTAGTGGGCGACTTGGCGGTAGCACTACGGTGGATTGCAGCGTCAGGCCGGCTCCCGGTAGGTCCCGCAGGGCAACCGTCTCGATTCTGGGCGGGTGGATCGGGAGTGTCGTTGCCTCGTAGATTGTGCACGGGTGGTCCAGGGGATAGTCCTCCGACAGGAGGTCCACCAACAGCCGGGTGTAGGCCGGGCCGGTGGAGAAGCGCGCAAAACTGGTGTCGCCGGCGATCCCCGCCTGCCAAAGGACCAGGTAGGCAGAGTTGTCGATCTGCCGCTGGTAGAACATCAGCTGGCTGGCCTCGAAGTGCTGGCAGCCCACGCGGCCGGGGTCGATGCCCAGGTCCGCGTAAAGACAGTCCTCCGCGGATACGCCTGGCTCCATGATCGCGGCGAATCCCTCTTCGCGGGCGGTCTCGACGGCACGGTGCGGCACCAGTGCGAACACCCCGGGGTGGCCATAGAACGCGCCACAGACCCGCCGCCCCGAGCGCACTTCCTGCAGCATCGCATCCACCATCTGGCGGTAGGTCTCCTGGCGCGACTTCTCGCCATCCGACTCGCCGTAGAAGGGCTGGAGACTGCGGACGTCGGTGTTCAACTGCTGCACCCAGAGTTCGACCAGCGGGTTCGAAACGGCGACGAAGACGACATCGGCCTTCTCGATGTGGTCGCGCGCGCGCGGCGTGATGTGCGCCCCCAGCGTCATGCCCAGGCCGACACAGGCGAGGCTTCCCTTTCCTGTCATTGTTTGCCATCTCCCCAATATTGCTTCCTTTCCGCTCATGTGCCGTGTTGAAACCCAAGTGCAGAATCGATGGCCTTGGCCAGGCGAACAAGATTCTCACCCCGGAGCATGCCATGGTGATCGCCTGGACAGTCGTGCACCCTTAAGCGCAGTTCGAGCGGGTGGTGCCTCCAACCCGCCAAGGCGTCGAGGCCGACTGTTGCCCTGAACAGGTGGGCTACTCCGGCCGAATGGGATGGGCTGTAGTCCAGGGCGGCAAGGTGGAATAACCGTTGGCGGTGCTGGTGCAAAACTGCCCCGGGCTCGGAAGGCATTGGAAGCTGCCCCATTTTTCCCTCGCCCGCCGGGAGGTGGCTGTCGATCATCCCAAGGAATGCGATCTGCTCCCCAGCCTTGGACAACGATGCCGCCAGTTCGTAGGCCAGCAAGCCACCGAAAGACCAACCAAGCAGGTAATACGGACCCGATGCTTGCTTTTCCTTAATCATCGGGATCATTCGCGATGCCATGGAGGCGACGTTGTTGAGGCCTTCCATCGCGTCACATGGGCAGGGGAGTCCCAGGATAGGGCCGGGCCACTGCAAGTGATCCGCGAGGGAGTGCGCATAGAGAAGTAGTCCGCTTCCATCGTGGGGAAGGAACAATGGGGCGCCCTCTCCGCTGCGGATTACAACGGCATCCTCGCTGTATGGGGTGACCACGAGGCTGGCAAGATTCGATGCCATTTCATGCAGCACCGGGTGGCGAAATACGGTTGCGACCGGCACATTAAATCCTGACTTGGCCAGCCTGCTGACAACACGCACTACCATCAGGGAGTTTCCGCCAAGATGGAAGAAGTTGTCATGCCTGTCAACGCGATCCAAAGAGAGAATATCGCACCAGATGCGGGCGACGAGCTCCTCGGTCTCCCCAATAGGAACCTCGAACTGCTCGTCTTCGACATGCCAGCGCTCGGGAGGCGGCAGTAGGCTGACGTCCAGCTTGCCGTTACGCGTGAGCGGGAAGCCATCCATGATCTTCCAGGCTGCGGGCGTCATGTAGGACGGAAGCGCTTGACCAAGGTGTGCACGCAGGCGATCCCGCAGCCCTTTCGGGTCAATTTGTTGATCCCTTGGAACCACATAGGCGGCGAGGCATCGGTTTCCGGGTGCATCCTCGCGAATGAGGACCGCGCAGTCGCGCACATCGCCTTGCGCAAGGATAGCGCCTTCGATTTCTGCGGGTTCAATTCGAAAGCCTCTCAGTTTAACCTGGCGATCGTTGCGGCCCATGTACGCGAGGTTGCCGTCGTTTCGCCATCGCACCAGGTCGCCGGTACGATACATCCGATCCCCGGCATTCTTCGAGAAGCGGTCGGGCAGGAATCGCTCCGCATCGAGGTCCGGGCGGCCAAGGTAACCACGAGCCACGCCTGCGCCGCCAACGTAAAGCTCCCCGACTATGCCTCTTGCAACGCGACTGCCATTTTGATCAAGCACGTATCCGCGAGTATTGCTGACCGGCTGGCCGATGGGGGGCTCGCCCGTATCGACGCTGGCGCAGCGGTAAGCGGTGCTGATGGCGGTGGCTTCAGTTGGTCCATAACCGTTCCAGAGCGTGACTCTTTCCGACCATCGCTGGGCAAGTGCCTCTGGCAATCTTTCGCCGACCGACATGACTACGCCAAGCGAGTCCAGCGCAAGGCAGGGATCCAATGTTCCCAGGGCACTTGCGGTCAGGAGCAGATGCGAGATCCGATGTTGCTCCACCACACGCGCGAGCTCTGATCCGACAAGAACAACCCCTTGATCGGGAATGCAAAGCGTTGCGCCACGACAGAGGCTTGCAACGATTTCATAGATGAAGAGGTCGAAGCCCGGCGAGGAGAACTGTAGTACCCGGCTGCCTCGCCCAGTTCCCAATATCCCGATGTGTGCCTCGACGAGGTTCGCTACGGATGCGTGTTCGACGACGACGCCCTTGGGTTCCCCGGTTGAGCCCGAGGTGTAGATGACATACGCGGGGTCGTGCAGGCTCGAGACAGGCGTCCCGTTCGGCGAACTGCGCCGACGGGGCAGGAGATCCGGGTGCTCCCCGATTTCCATCCTGAGGCTGTGTGCATCTGGACCGGGAAATGCATCTTGGGCGCCTGAGATGACAACTTTCGCGCCGCAGTCGTCGAGAAGCTGTCGCTTCCTGGATTCGGGAAGGCTCACGTCAATCGGTACGATTGCAGCGCCGCTCTTCAATGCGCCGATCGCTGCGAGTACTGCCAGGGGGGCCCGCGGAAGGTGGATCATGACGCGGTCGCCTCTGGCGATTCCAAGCTCCATGATGCGGTCCGCGATCGCGTTCGCGATTGCGTCTGCGTCTGCGTAGGTGACGTGGGCATCGCCCTGTGAAAGGGCGACGGCGTCCGGTATCAGAGCGGCCTGCAACTCGATGTATTCGTGGATGCGGCGCCCATCGACATGGATATGGGGGTGGGGCTCCTCCAGCCCCATCAATTCATCCAACTGCTGCTCGTTGACGATATCCACTTCCCCGACAGGGCGTTGGTCCGTGTCGTCCATCGACAAGCAAATGAGTGCTTGTTTGAGGTGACTTTCCCAGCGGCATATCGTCGCTTCGTCGAACAACGAACTGGCGAACCCAAGCTGGCATTGCAGGATGTCCCCCCTGTCTTCGATTGCCAAGACAAGATCGAACTTTGCCGGTGCTTTCTCTGCGACGTGCAGCGGGGTGAGTTCAATGGCGCCTGCACTGGTGCAGTCGTCTGCACGATCCATCCACGCAAACGCGACTTGGAACACGGGGTTGTGGGCGAGGTTTCGTTCGGAGGCGATCAGGTCGACGACTTGTTCGAACGGGATGTCCTGGTGGGCCAGTGCGTCCAGGGCGGTGGTCTTGGTCCTGGCCAGGAGTTCGGCGACG
>JAIBEO010000212.1 GCA_019459185.1 Rhizobium sp.
TCAGCCGCGAAGCCTTTCGCAAAGGGCTTCGCGGCTGAAGCCCGTCCCACAACGCCGCGGAACCCGCGCTAGGACGCGGAAAAGCGGAGCCCGACGCCCGGCTCGGTGTGCAGGTAGCGCGGCGAGGCGGCGTCGTCCCCGAGCTTCGCGCGCAGCTTCGCCACCAGGATGCGCAGGTAGTGCGTGTCTTCCAGGTGGCCCGGGCCCCAGAGTTCCCGCAGGATCTGCGGCTGCGTCACCACGCGGCCGGCGTGGCGCACCAGCAAGGCCAGCAGCGCCCACTCCTTGCGGCTCAGCACCACGGCCTCGCCGTCCAGGTCCACCTGCCGCAAGCCGAAATCAATGCGCAGGTGCCCGTCGTCGAAGACCGCTGCGCGCTCCCCGTCGGGCTTGGCGCGCAGCAAGGCCCGCAGCCGCGCCGACAGTTCCTGCACCCCAAAGGGCTTGGTCACGTAATCGTTGGCGCCGGCGTCGAGAGCGGCGACTTTCTGGTCTTCGCCGGAGCGCACCGACAGCACCACCACCGGTACCACCGACCAGGCCCGCAGGTCGCGCAGCACCTCGAGGCCATCGAGGTCGGGCAGGCCCATGTCCAGCACCACCAGGTCGGCGCCCCGGGTCGCCAATGCCTCGAGCCCGCTGCGGCCATCCACGGCCTCGGCGACGACATAGCCTTGGGCACGCAGGCTGATCGCCAGGAAGCGGCGGATCTGCGGTTCGTCGTCGATCACCAGGATGCGCGCGCCGGCGGCGTCGGCCATCTCACTGTTCCCGCGGCCGCCCCGACGGCGGCTCGATCAGCGGCAATGTAATTCGGATCGTCGTACCCACGCCATCCTCGCCGGGCAAGGCCTCGACGGTACCGCCGTGCGCCCCCATCATGCCCTGGCAGATCGCCAGCCCGAGCCCGGTGCCCTGGGCGCCGCGGTCGCCGCGCGCCACGGTGTAGAACATGTCGAAGATGCGCCGCCGCTCGTCCTCCGGGATGCCCGGGCCGCGGTCGGAGATGTCGATGCGCAACTGCTCGCCAATGCGTTCGGCGCGGATGCGCACGGCGGCGCCGGCGGGCGAGAATTTGGCGGCGTTTTCCAGGATGTTGAACAAGCCCTGTTCGACCAGCGCCGGATGCACGTAGAGCAGCGGCAGCCCGGGCGCCAGCAGCGTCTCGAACGTGGCCTGCGGCGCCAGCTTGCGCAGCCGGGTCACCGCGGAGCCGATGATCTCGTCCAGGCCGACCCACTCGCGGGTGAGCTTGAGCGTGCCGTGGCCCAGGCGGGTCATGTCCAGCAGGTTCTGGATGTAACGATCCAGGCGCTGTCCTTCGCTGAGGATGCCCTCGGCCAGGGCCCGCTGGTCATCCGGCGAAAGGCGGTCGCGATAGGCGCTCAGGCTTTCCGCGCTGCCGATGATCGACGACAGCGGCGAGCGCAGGTCGTGCGAGACCGAAGCCAGCAAGGCGGCGCGCAGGCGTTCGGTTTCGCCTTGCACGCGCGCCGATTCCAGCGCATCCACCAGCCGCGTGCGCGCCACGGCTTGCGCCAGGTCCTGGGCCATGGCCTGGGCCAGGCCCTCGAGTTCCGGCGGCAAGCGCACCAGGTCCCGCGCCGGCCGCAGGGCCAGCACGCCGAGGGCGCGTTCACCCTGCGCCAGCGGCAGGCACCACCAGCCGGCGCCGTTGAGGGTGTCGGTGTAGCGTCCCGCCGGCTGCAGGTGCCGCAGGCACCATTCGGCGGCGCCTGCCGCCGCCGCGTCCAGCGCGCTGCCCGGCGGCTCCGCCTCAACGGCCTGGAGCGCCTGGCCGTCCGCGGCCGCCAGCACCACCACGTCGGCGCCCAGCGCGATGTGCAGGAGGCGCGCGGCGGCGCGGTGCACCTCGCCCTCGTCGGCCGCGCTCGCCAACTGCTGGCTCAGCGCCTGCAGCGCCTCGGTGCGCGCGTTGGCCGCACGCAGCATCAACACCTGGTTGCGCAGCCGGTTGGCCAGGCGGCCCGATATCAGCGCGACCACCAGGAACACCCCGACCGCCACCACGCCCTGGCCCGCGGCGATCTGGAAGGTGTAACGGGGCTCGATGAAAAAGAAGTTGTAGGCCATGAAGCACAGCAACGCGGCGTAAGCCGCCACGGCCATGCGGGCGCGCACGGCCACGAGCATCACCGCGGGGATGAACACCAGCGACAGCTCCTCGAGCGACAGGAAGCGCTCGGCCAGCGCGCCGGACAGCACCGACAGCGCCACTGCGACCGTCGCGAACACGCCTTCTCCCCAGAGCGGTGGCCCCTCGGGAAGTTCCAGCCGGCGGCGGGCACGTGCCCGCGCATAGGGGGTGTTGATGATCGTCAGCTCGAAATGTGCGCCACGCTGAAGCAGCTGCTGCGTGAGCGTGCGGTTGAACATGCGCGCGAACGGCCGCTCGCGGGTGCGGGCGATCACGATGGTGGAAACCGCGTGCTGCCCGGCGAAGGCAACCAGTTCGCCAACGACCGACGAACCCCGCAGGGTCACGACCTCGCCACCCAGGCGCCGGGCGAGCGCGAAGCATTGCTCGACCATTCGCGACCGCCCGCCGTCGGCGTCGCCGGTGTCCACGAACACGACCGTCCAAGGCGCTTGCCGGCGCTCGGCCAGCTTGCGGCCCACGCGCACCAGGTATTCGCTGTTGTCGTAGCCGTCGATGGCCACCAGCACCCGGCGACGGATGGGCACGGGCGAACTCCCGCGTGCGGCCATGTGCTCGCGCAGGTCTGCGTCCACCCGGTCCGCCACCTGCTGGACCGCCAGTTCCCGCAACGCCGTCAGGTTGGAGGGCGAGAAGAAGGACTGCAGCGCCGAGGCTGCCTGCTCCGGAACGTAGACCTTGCCCTGCTGCAGGCGTTCGATGAGTTCACGCGGCGGCAGGTCCACCAGCACCAGGTCGCGTGCGCGGTCGAGGAAGGCGTCGGGCACGGTCTCGCGCACGCGCACGCCCGTGAGCTGCCGCACGAGGTCGTTGAGCGACTCCAGGTGCTGGATGTTCACCGTGGTGTAGACGTCGATGCCGGCGTCCAGCAGTTCCTCGATGTCCTGGTAGCGGCGCTCGTGCCGGCTGCCGGGGGCGTTGCGATGCGCCAGTTCGTCCACGACCGCCAGCTTGGGCCGACGTGCCAGCAGCGCGTCGAGGTCGAACTCTTCCAGCGTGCGGTCGTGGTAGTCCAGCCGCCGCCGCGGCAGGACCTCGAGGCCCTGCAGCAGCGATTCCGTCTCGGCGCGGCCATGCGTTTCGACCAGGCCGACCACCACGTCCACGCCGCGCCGGGCGAGGTCGCGCGCCGCGCCCAGCATGGCGTAGGTCTTGCCGACGCCGGGCGCGGCGCCCAGGAATACCTTCAGCGCGCCGCCGCGCTCCCGCTGCAGGGTGCCCAGCAGCGCATCGGCTTGGGCGGCGCGATCGGGGGGCATGGGCTCAGGGCTTCGCGGCATCGAGGGCCAGGTTCAATTCCAGCACATTCACCCGCGCCTGTCCGAACACGCCCAGGTCGGGGCCAGCCGTGTGTCGCGCCACCAGGGCCTGCACGTCGGCGACCGGCAGGCCGCGGATCCGCGCCACCCGCGCCACCTGCACCGCCGCCGCCGCCGGGCTGATGTGCGGGTCGATGCCCGAACCCGAGGCCGTGACCAGGTCCACCGGGACCTCGCCCACGGCGATGCCCTCGCGTGCCGCGACCTCGGCGGACGTGGCGGCGATGCGCTCACGCAGGGCCGGATTGCCGGGCCCGAGGTTGCTGCCGGACACCGCGCGCGGATCGAAGCCAGCGGCCGAGGGCCGCGGCTGGAAGTAGCCCGCGCCGACGAAGGGCTGCGCCACCAGCGACGAGCCGACCGCGACGCCATCGCGTTCTATCATGCTGCCGCGCGCCTGCGCCGGGAACAGGAACTGGCCGGCGAAGGTGGCCACGGCGGGGTAGAGCAGGCCGGCGCCGATCACGCCGGCGGCGGCGAAGCGGAACCAGGCCAAGGGGCCACCGCCGCGGCTGTCGAGGGAAGTGGGATGCTCCATGTCAGGCTCCAAGGACGGCGACGAGCGCGAGGTCGATCAGCTTGATGCCGGCGAAGGGCAGCAAAACGCCGCCCAGGCCGTACACGAGCAGGTTCCGGCGCAGCAGGGACGACGCGTCCGCCGGCCGGAACCTGACGCCGCGCAGGGCCAGCGGGATCAGCGCCGGGATCACCAGCGCGTTGAACACCAGCGCCGCCAGTACCGCGTTCTGCGGGCTCGACAGGTGCATCAGGTCCAGCGCCGCCAGTGCCGGCAGCTGCGCGGCGAACACCGCCGGGATGATGGCGAAGTACTTGGCCACGTCGTTGGCCAGGGAAAACGTGGTGAGCGCGCCACGCGTGATCAGCAGCTGCTTGCCGATCTCGACCACGCTCAGCAGCTTGGTCGGGTCGGAGTCCAGGTCGACCATGTTGCCGGCCTCCTTCGCGGCCTGGGTGCCCGCGTTCATGGCCAGGCCGATGTCGGCCTGGGCCAGCGCCGGCGCGTCGTTGGTGCCGTCGCCCACCATGGCCACCAGCTTGCCCTGCGCCTGCTCGTCGCGGATGCGCTGCAGCTTCTGCTCCGGCGTCGCCTCGGCGATGAAGTCGTCCACGCCGGCGGTCGCGGCGATGGCGGCCGCAGTGATCGGGTTGTCGCCGGTGATCATCACGGTCTTCACGCCCATCGCCCGAAGGCGCGCGAAGCGCTCGCGCACGCCGGGCTTGACCACGTCGGAGAGCGCCACCACGCCCAGCACCTGCCGGCCGTCGGCCACCACCAGCGGCGTGCCGCCGGCGCGGGCCACCTGCTCGACCAGGCCGCGCAGGTCGGCGGGCGCCTCGCCGCCCTGTTCGCCGGACCAGCGCGCGATGGCGTCGCCGGCGCCCTTGCGGATGCGCCGGCCCTCGGCCAGGTCCACGCCGGACATGCGGGTCTGCGCGCTGAAGGCGACGAAATCGGCGCCCTGCGGATCCTGCGTGGCGCTGCCGGTCTTGCGCGCCAGCGCCACGATCGACTTGCCTTCCGGCGTCGGGTCGGCCAGCGAGGCCAGCAGGGCCACGTCGCGCAGGTGCAGCTTCGCCACCCCGGCCACCGGCAGGAAGTCCGTGGCCTGGCGGTCGCCGTGGGTGATGGTGCCGGTCTTGTCCAGCAACAGCGTGTCGATGTCGCCGGCGAGCTCGACCGCCTTGCCGGACTTGGCGATCACGTTGGCTTCCAGCGCGCGGTTCATGCCCGCGATGCCGATGGCCGGCAGCAGGCCGCCGATGGTGGTCGGGATCAGGCAGACCAGCAGCGCCACCAGCACCACCACGCCGACTTCCACGTCGACGAAGGCGCCGATAGCCGGCAAGGCCGCGACCACGGCCAGGAAGGCCAGGGTCATGCCCGACAGCAATACGGTGAGCGCGAGCTCGTTCGGCGTCTTCTGGCGCGAGGCGCCTTCGACCAGGGCGATCATGCGGTCGAGGAAGCTGTTGCCGGCATCGGCCGAAACTTCCACCACGATCTCGTCCGTCAGCACCTTGGTGCCGCCGATCACGCCGGAGCGGTCGGTGCCGGCCTCGCGCAGCACCGGCGCGGATTCGCCGGTGACGGCGGCTTCGTTGATGGTGGCGATGCCGTGGATGATCTCGCCATCAGCGGGGATCATCTGGCCGGCCGAGATGCGCACGCGATCCCCGCGCCGCAGGACCGAGGCGGGGACCTTTTCCTCGCCACGATCGCTGATCCGGCGCGCGACCAGTTCGGCCCGGGCCGCGCGCAAACTGGCAGCCTGGCCACGGCCGCGGGCTTCGGCGATGGCCTCGGCGAAGTTGGCGAACAACACCGTGGCCAGCAAGATCGCCGACACCGCGGCGTTGAACCCGAAGGCCGGGTCGCGGAGGCCGCCCGCGATCGCCATCCAGGCGGTGACCACGGTGCCTACCAGTACCACGAACATCACCGGGCTGCGTGCCGCCTGCGGCGGGTTGAGCTTGGCCAGCGCAGCCCAGGCGGCCTGGCGCAGTTGCTGGGCATCGATGGCGGCACCGTGGGCCTTGGTGCCATGGGACGAGGCGGTAGTCATGGGAACTCCGGGGCGGCTCAGGCGGCCAGGGCCAGTGCTTCGCCGATCGGGCCCAAGGCCAGCACCGGCAGGAAGCACAGCAGGGTGAGCAGGACGATCACGGCGACCAGGGTGAGCGCGAAGGTCGGCGTTTCGATATCTAGCGTGCCGGCGGTGACCGGCGCCACCCGCTTGGCGGCCAGGCGACCGGCGACGGCCAGCGGCACCAGCAGGGTGGCGTAGCGGCCGGCCAGCAGCAGCGCGACGCAACTCAGGTTCCACCAGGGCGTGGCATCACCCAGGCCTTCGAAGCCGGAACCGTTGTTGGCGTAGGCCGAGGCATATTCATAGAGCACCTGCGACACGCCGTGCAGGCCCGGGTTGGAATTGCCGGTGATCGCCGGATTGGCCAGCGCGACCGCCATCGCCGCCAGCAGCAGCACCGGCTGCAGCAGCACCAGCAGCGACAGCAGGCGCATTTCCGCGACTTCGAGCTTGCGGCCGAAGAATTCCGGCGTGCGGCCGATCATCAGGCCCGACAGGAACACCGTCACCAACAGATAGACGAGGAAGCCGACCAGCCCGCAGCCGATGCCGCCCCAGACGGCATTGACCAGCATGCCGGCGATGGCCACGCCACCCGCCACCGGATTGAGCGAGTCGTGCATGGCGTTGACCGAACCATTCGAGGTCTGTGTGGTCAGCGTGGACCACAGCGCCGAGGCGCCGGGACCCAGGCGCTGCTCCTTGCCTTCCATGTTAGGCCCCTCGGCGGCGAGCCCGGCGACCGCGGCATTGGGCTGCTGCTCCGACCACGCCGAGGTGGCGATGAAGGCCAGCGAGAAGGTCGCCATCACGCCGAACACGAGGGCGGTGAGTTTCCGCCGCCCGGTGAAGCGGCCCATCATCAGCACGATGGCCATGGGCAGCAGCGCGATGCCTATGACCTCGATGACGTTGCCCAGCGGCGTAGGGTTTTCCAGCGGCACGGCGCTGTTGGGGCCGTACCAGCCGCCGCCATTGGTGCCGAGCTGCTTGATCGCCACCATCGGCGCTACCGGGCCGACCGGGATCACCTGCTCGGCCATGCCGGCTTCGGTATCGATCGGCGTGGCGACACGGGCACCCTCGAACGTGCTGGGCACGCCCTGCCAGGTCAGCAGCAGCGACCAGGCCAGGGCCAGCGGCAGCAGCACGCGCAGGGTCGCGCGCACCACGTCCACGTAATAGTTGCCCAGGTCGCGCGGTTCGCCTTCGCCGGCGGTGCCGGTATTGCGCCCGCCGAACAGGCCGCGCAGCACGGCCAGGCCGATCGCCAGGCCCATGGCCGGCGTCAGCACCTGCAAGGTGACGATGCCGGCCAGCTGCGAAAGGTAGCTCAGCTGCGCCTGGCCGGAATAGTGCTGCTGGTTGGTGTTGGTCAGGAACGACACCATGGTGTGCAGCGCGAGGTCCCAGCCCATGCCGGGAACACCGTCGGGATTGAGTGGCAGCGCGCCCTGCCCCATGAGGATGGCCATCACCACGGCCGCGAGCACCAGGTTGGTGCCGATGAAAGCGCGGGCGATGCCCTGCCAGGCCATGCCGCGCCGCGGATCCACGCCGCAGAGGATGTAGACGACCCGTTCGACCGGACCGAACACGCGGTCGAGGCGCGAAGGCGCGTCACCGAGTGCGACGGCGAGGTAGCGGCCCAGCGGCCAGGCCAGCGCGAAAAGGATCGCGAGCGTCAGGAGGATTTCCCACATGGCGGTCTCCGCAGGGTCAGAACTTGTCGGGTCGGAGCATCGCAACCAGCAGGTAGATGCCGACGGCAAGAACCAGCACGGAGAGCAGGAAGGGGTTCATCTCGGCTCGGCTCCATTCGCGTTCGAGGGCCGCCACTTTCGGGCGGGTCGGCGTAAAGCCGCCATTCGCACCGCGGGCGCGGGCGTAAATTCGCCGTAAACGGCCGCGGGCCCTCGGGCCGCGCGGGCGGTGCTAGCATCGGGGCGTCTTTCCAGGGGAATGCCGATGCGCCGTCTGCTGCTTGTTTCCGCCCTTGCCGCCGCGCTTTGCGGCCCCGCCTTCGCCCAGGCGCCCGACGTGGAGGCGCTGGCCGCCCAGGTCGACGCCAAGGTGCAGGCCTGGCGCCGCGACATCCACCAGCACCCGGAGCTGGGCAACCGCGAAACGCGCACGGCGGCGCTGGTGGCCGAACACCTGCGCGCGCTCGGCCTCGAGGACGTGCGCACCGGCGTGGCCACCACCGGCGTCACCGCGGTGCTGCGCGGCGGCAAGCCCGGCCCGCGCATCGCCATCCGCGCCGACATGGACGCGCTGCCGGTGGCCGAACGCAGCGGCCTGCCCTTCGAATCCAAGGCCACCTCCACCTTCCGCGGCGAAACGGTGGGCGTGATGCACGCCTGCGGCCATGACGCCCACACCGGCATCCTGATGGGCGTGGCCGAGGCGCTGGCGGCCATCAAGGCCGACCTGCCGGGCGAGGTGCTGTTCGTGTTCCAGCCGGCCGAAGAAGGCCCGCCCGACGGCGAAGACGGCGGCGCCGAGGAAATGCTGAAACAGGGCATCTTCGACGGCTTCAAGCCCGAGGCGGTGTTCGGCCTGCACGTGTTCAGCACGCTCAACGCCGGCCAGGTGGGCTACCGCAGCGGCCCGCTGATGGCGGCGTCGGACCGCTTCAACATCGTGGTGAAGGGGCGCCAGACGCACGGCTCGCGGCCCTGGGGCGGCGTGGACCCGATCGTGGCCGCGGCCGACATCATCGGCACCTCGCAGACCATCGTCAGCCGGCGCCAGAACATCTCCAAGCAGCCGGTGGTGGTGAGCTTCGGCGCCATCAAGGGTGGCATCCGCTACAACATCATCCCCGAAGAAGTGGAGCTGATCGGCACCATCCGCACCTTCGACGAGGGCATGCGCCAGGCGGTGTTCGCCGACCTCAAGAACGTGGCCGAAAAAGTGGCCGCCGCCCACGGCGCCACCGTGGTGGCGCAGGTGCCCGACACCAAGGGCAACCCGGTGACGGTGAACCACCCGGGCCTGACCGCGCGCGTGCTGCCCAGCCTGGAAAAGGCGGTGGGCGCCCACAACGTGGTGGAGATGGACCTGACCATGGGTGCCGAGGACTTCAGCTTCTACGCCAACGAGGTGCCCGGCTTCTTCTTCTTCGTCGGCGCCACCCCGGCCGGCCAGGACGCCCTGAAGGCCCCGTCCAACCACTCGCCCGAGTTCTTCCTGGACGAACAGGCCCTGAAGGTCGGCACCCGCGCCATGCTCCAGGTGGCCCTGGACTACCTTCACATCGACTAAGCCCACCGGAAAATGGGGTCAGAGAACATATTTGTTTTAAACAAATATGTTCTCTGAC
>JAIBEO010000215.1 GCA_019459185.1 Rhizobium sp.
CAGGTCCTGGCGGACCCGCGAAACCACCCGGACCGCGAGCAGGGAATGGCCGCCGAGGTCGAAGAAGTGGTCATCACGGCCAATGCGGGGAACACCCAGCAGCTGCGACCACAGGGCGCAGAGGGTCTCTTCGGTCCTGCCGTCGGGAGCAGAGTAGGTTGACTCCGCCACTCCGCGCGCCAGCAACTCCAGTGCCCGCCGATCTACCTTGCCGTTGGCAGTGAGCGGAAACTCGTCCAAGACCAAAAGATGCGCAGGCTGCAGATAGTCGGGCAGCTCGTCCGCCAAGGCCTTCGCCAAATATTCTCGCAGGCGAGAGCGGATGCCGGCACGCATCGGCGCATTCGTGAGTTGGGGCCCGGTGACGTGTTCGACGAACTCCTCGGGGAATGCAGGGAGTGGGTTGCTGTGCAACTCTTCAGGGATCAGGAGTGCATGGAAGCGGCCGGCATCCATGCCTTCCCAATGAAGTAGGGTCAGGTAACCCTGCTCCTTGGCCACCCCAACCAGCCATGCGGGCGCAATTGCCGGCGTGCCTGCCGCCAGCTCGGCAGCGCGTGATCGAAGCAGCGCGAGCCCTTCTTGCTCGCTTGCTGAGTGAACGAGCCGTGCCAGTGCGCAGTCATGGCTAAGCAGGGAGTTGTCGATTCCAATCAGTGCGTATGCTTGTCGGGGGAAGGAAGCCAGTCTTTCACGCAGCCGATCGCCATCCAAGCCGTCTTCGCGCCAGCGCCAGCTGGCCACACCGGATACCGATGGCAGTTCGCCCCGCTGCAGGACTGCGTCGAAGCGATAAGCCGTAAGCTCATTGTGGTAACAACCTTGCTTTGGCAGCAATCGCAACCCGCCGGATATGCCATACGATCTCGCAAAGTCGCGCATGAACCCTGGATCCACCAAGAGCTCCTTGTCCGCGGCGGCGGCTAGCCTGGAGATCGCCGACAGCTGCGCCGATGGATAGTCGGGGCTCGAGCGGGTGTTCTGAATCGCCGTGTGGAAGACTTCGAGCAAGCCGAAGTGCCGAAGATCCCCCAGGAAGATGCTTCCCCACGGGGTGATGGCATCCATTGCCGATCGCAGGACCTCTTCCAGGTAGTCCACCGATGGAAAGTACTGTGCGACCGAGTTGATGATGACCAGGTCGAAGTCGCTGCCAAGTCCTGAGAAGTCCGTGGCCTCCCGCTGGTGCAGGGCGACTTGCGTTAGGCCACGGGCAACCACCTTCTTCTTCAGGCGCTCGATTGTCTCCGCCGACAGATCGGTGCCGACATAAGATTCCACATTCGGCGCCAGGGGAAAGAGCAGTAGGCCCGAACCACAGCCAATCTCAAGAATACGACGGGCTCCCAACGTCCGGATTCTGTCCAGGGTGTCGTCGCGCCATGCGCGCATCTCGACTTCGGGAATTGGCTTGCCGGTGTAGCTGCTGTTCCAACCCGTGAAATCCTCGGTACTGTCGGCATCGATCGAGCTGGCGTAGTTGTCGTTGTAGAGCATCGCCCAGTGGCCGACTTGCTCTTGCGAAAGCTCCCTTGAATCCGTCGGTCGAAAGTCGGATTCGAGGCGAACGTAGGCTGCCAGGCGGCGGTCATGGCCTTCGCCCACTGGCAAGACCAATGCCTCGGAGACGCCGGGCTGGGACTTCAGCCGCTCAGCAATTTCTCCGGGTTCGATGCGAATCCCACGAACTTTGATCTGGTCGTCGTTCCGCCCGTGGATGTCCAGCCGGCCGCACGGCAACCACCGCCCCAAGTCACCTGTGCGGTACAGGCGATGGCTCGGACCGTCGGAGAACGGGTCAGGAACGAACCGCTCTGCGTCCAGGTCCGGCCGCCCCAGGTAGCCCGCGGCAATGCCCTTGCCGCCGATATGCAACTCGCCGAGGACCCCTACGGGCACACGGCGTCCCCGCCCATCCAGAACTTCCACGCGTGTGTTGGCGATGGGGCGGCCCACGTCGATGATGTGATCACCGGGGCGCGCTGGCCCCGAAGTGGCAACCACCGTGGTCTCCGTGGGACCGTAATTGTTGACCACTTCGAACGGGAGTCCGACCGGAACAAAGCGCAGCTTGTCTCCGCCAACCAGCAACATGCGAAGTCGCCGGTTCAGTGGGCCTTCGCGGAACGCGAGTTCCGCCAGCGGTGTTGGCAGGAAGGATATGTCCAAGGGCGCCGCGGCCCACCAAGCGAGCAAGGCGGCTGGGTCACGGCCTTCCGAGTCTCCCGGGAGGTGCAGGGTGGCGCCGGCCGCCAGGGCGGGCCATACCTCCCAGGCGAAGGCATCAAATGCCAATCCGGCCAACGCGGATGTCGCCTGCCCAGGTGCAAGCGAGAACTGGTCGATATGCCAGGCAACCAGGTTGGCCAGGCCGCCCCGGGTTATCTGCACTCCCTTGGGCGCTCCGGTCGAGCCGGACGTGTAGATGACGTACGCAACGTCGTCCGAGTTCGTCGGTACGACGGGGGGCTCCGGTGTTCCGGCCGGTGAACTGTCGGCACCGGCGGTGGGAAGCAGGAACTCCGAGGGATCCAGCGGATCCAGGGAGATCCAACGGCCAGGGAGGTGAAGACCGGCGTCCGCCAGCACCGAGATTGGAGCGCAGTTCTCGAGGAAATACGCCAGGCGAGCGCCAGGGATGCCAGGGTCTATGGCGACGTACGCGGCTCCGGTTCGGAGGACTGCCAGCATTGCTGCCGGAAGGGCCGGCGTGCGTCGCAGGCATAGCGCGACCCGGGTGCCGGGCCCTGCACCACGCTCCCGCAGCGCGTCGGCAAGCTTGTCCGCAGCTGCCAGCAGGGTGCCGTAGTCAACGGCTCGTTCGCCCTGTTGAATCGCGATTCCAGTTGGCTGCGATCGCGCCTGCGCTTCGATACGCACGACGACGTCGTCCGGATTCGCCGCCCCTGGTGTAGTCGCCCATGCCGCGATCTCGTCTTCCTCGGCCGGGCACATGATTGGGAATTCATCCGCCGGAAGTTCATCCTCGGACTCGAACTGTGCCAGCAGAGTCCGCCATCGCTCGATCATTCTTTGTGCCGAGGCGCGTTCGAATGCCGAAGATGAAAATTCAAGCAAGCCGTCGATCCGGTCACCTGATTCCCAAAGATGGACCGACAGGTCGAAGATGGCACTTCGATGTGCAGGCCGGGGCAGTGTCTCGATGTCCAGGCCAGCCAGGCGAAAGGGAGGTGCCGGTGCGTTCTGCAGTGCAAACGCGACTTGGAACACGGGGTTGTGGGCGAGGTTTCGTTCGGAGGCGATCAGGTCGACGACTTGTTCGAACGGGATGTCCTGGTGGGCCAGTGCGTCCAGGGCGGTGGTCTTGGTCCTGGCCAGGAGTTCGGCGACG
>JAIBEO010000219.1 GCA_019459185.1 Rhizobium sp.
GGCGGGGTGGCGCCGCCGGCCGGGGGGGGGGGGGCGCGGGCGCGCCCCCCCCCCCCCCCACGCCCCGTCCTACCCGATGCGTATTACTTGACGATTTCCATCAGCTCGACCTCGAAGGTCAGCATGGCGTTGGCCGGGATCGGGCCGCCGCCGGCTTCGCCGTAGGCCAGCTCGGCCGGGATCCAGAAGGTGTACTTGCTGCCGACCTTCATCAGCTGCACGCCCTCGGACCAGCCCGGGATGACCTGGCCCAGGCCGAACTCGGCCGGCTCGCCGCGGTCGTAGGAGCTGTCGAAGGTCTCGCCGTTGAGCAGCGTGCCCTTGTAGTGCACGCGCACCACGTCCGACGCGGTCGGGGTGGCGCCGTTGCCGGCGCGCTCGACGCGGTACTGCAGGCCGCTCTCGGTGACCTGCACGCCCGGCTTGGCCTTGTTCGCGGCCAGGAAGGCTTCGCCCTCGGACTTGCTCTTGGCGGCCAGCTCGGCGGCCTCGGCGGCCTGGCGGGCCTGCAGCTTGGTGGTGAACGCGGCCTGGATTTCCTTCATCTGCTCGTCGGTGAGCTTGGAGTCGCGCTCCTGGAAGGTGTCTTCCATGGCCTGGCGCAGGATCTCGAGGTCGAGGTCGTCCTTGATGATCTTCATCGAGTTGGCGATGTCGCGGCCGATCATGTAGCTGACCTGGGCACGCTCGGTCTCGAGGCCGGCGATGCCGGGGACGATGGGCGCGCCGGGCTCGCCGGCGGCGGCCGCTTCGGCCGCGGGGGCAGCGTCCTCGGTGGTTTCGGACTTGCAGGCGCTGAGGCTGAGCACCAGGCTGGCGAGCACCAGCGGCGCGGCGAAACGCAGGGCGGAATTCATCGGGTTACAACTCCTGGGGAAGGCGGGCCGGGTCGGCACGTCGTCCCCTATTGTCGCGGCCCGCCGCCGGCAACTCAACGGCCGCGATCAGGCTTCACCGGGACGGGCGCGTCGAGCAGCTTTTCGATCGCCGCCACCAGCTTCGGGTCGTCCGGGGTGGTGCGGCTGCCGAAGCTGGCCACCACCTTGCCCTCGCGGTCGAGCAGGTACTTGTGGAAGTTCCAGCCCGGCGCCTCGCCGGTGGCCGCCGCGAGCTCCTGGTAGAGCGGCGTGGCGCCGGAACCGCGCACCTGCACCTTCTCGAACATGGGGAACTTCACGCCGTAGGTGAGCGTGCAGAACTCCTGGATCTGCTCCTCGCTGCCCGGTTCCTGGCCCATGAAATCGTTGGACGGGAAGCCCAGCACCGAGAAACCGCGGTCCTTGTACTTGGCGTGCATGGCTTCCAGGCCCTCGTACTGCGGGGTGAAGCCGCACTTGCTGGCGGTGTTGACCACCAGCAGCACCTGGCCGCCGTAGGCCTGCTGCAGGTTCACGGTTTCCTTGCCCGCCAGGCGGCGGAAGTCCTTGTCCAGCAGCGCCTGGCCGGCCAGCACCGGCGCCGCGGCCAACAGCGCGGCCAGGATGAACAGGGTTCCCTTCTTCATTTTGTCGCCCTCCCCCGGGACGGTCCGGGTCTATGCCATCAGTTTGGGTCCTTTGGTGTGCAAAGGGTGTTGACAGGTCAAATGTAGGTGTTATAGTTTGCTACAACACCTGTTCATTACCTCACCAAAGCGGGAGGCGGTATGTACCCCAAGTTCAAGACCAACCTGATGGCCCTGGCCGTGGCGCTCGGCGTCCTGGCCACCGGCTACGGTTTCGGCGCACCGCCCAGCCAGCCGGCCGCCGCCCAGCCGGACCCGGTGCTGGCCGTGCTCAATGAAGTGGCCGACGACGCCACCCTGCGCGCCAGCGCCAGCGACGAAGCCCTGCGGGCCGGCTCCCTGCGCCGCGGCGCCCTGCAGCGGCACATGGCCATGCCCTACGTGTCCATGGCCTCCCTCATGCCCCGCCGGGAGTCCTGAGATGAATATCGCCTGGAACGACAGCGCGCCGATCTACCGGCAGCTCAAGGACAAGGTGGTGGCGATGATGCTCGACGGCGTGCTGCAGCCGGGCGAAGCGCTGCCCTCGGTCCGTCAGATCGCCGCCGAATACCAGCTCAACCCAATCACCGTCTCCCGCGCCTACCAGGAGCTGGCGGACGAGGAACTCGTGGAAAAAAGAAGGGGACTTGGCATGTACGTGACCGAAGGTGCCCGGGAAAAGCTGCTCGCCTCCGAGCGCGAACGCTTCCTGAAGGATGAATGGCCGATGGTCGTCGAGCGCATCCAGCGCCTCGGCCTGGACATCGAACGCCTGGTGGCCGTCGCCGGCAAGGAGAAGAAGTGATGAGCGCCGTGATCTCCGCCCGCAACCTGTCCAAGCGCTACAAGGGCAAGCCCGCCGTCGATTCGATCAGCTTCGACATCCCCGCCGGCCGCATCGTCGGCCTGATCGGCCCGAATGGCTCCGGCAAGACCACCACCCTCAAGGCCGCCCTGGGCCTGGTGCCCTACGAAGGGGAACTGAAGGTGCTGGGTAAGAACCCGCGCACCGAGCGCGACGAGCTCATGCATGACGTCTGCTTCATCGCCGACGTGGCCGTGCTGCCGCGCTGGCTGAAGGTGAAGGACGCCGTCGACTTCGTGGCCGGCGTGCACCCGCGCTTCGACCGCAAGAAGGCCGAGGCCTACATCGCCCACACCAAGCTGACCCCGGACATGAAGGTCAAGCAGATGTCCAAGGGCATGATCGTGCAGCTGCACCTCGCCCTGGTCATGGCCATCGACGCCAAGTTGCTGGTGCTGGACGAACCCACGCTGGGCCTCGACATCCTCTACCGCAAGCAGTTCTACCAGAACCTGCTGGAAGACTATTTCGACGAGCAGAAGACCATCGTCGTCACCACCCACCAGGTCGAGGAGATCGAACATATCCTCACCGACCTGATGTTCATCCGCGAGGGCAAGATCGTGCTCTCGGCCAGCATGGACGAGGTGGGCGAGCGCTTCTGCGAGGTGATGGTCCCGGCCGACAAGGCCGACGCGGCCCGCGCCCTCAAGCCGATCGACGAGCGTTCGGTGTTCGGCAAGGCCGTGATGCTGTTCGACGGGGTGCCGCGCGGGCAGCTGGCCGCCCTGGGCGAGGTCCGCAACCCGGGCATCGCCGACCTGTTCGTCGCCACCATGAAAGGAACCTACGCATGAACACCTTCAAATGGCTCCTCAAGCGCGAATCCTGGGAGCACCGCGGCGGCTTCGTGTGGGCCCCGATGGTAGCCGGCGCGGTTTTCCTGGTGATCAGCCTGATGGCGATCATCGCCGGTGAAAGCGTCCGCCGCGGCGTGGACGGCGAATCGGTGCAGATGAACGGCGTCGAGCTCAGCCAGCTCACCAAGACCCTCACGCCCAAGGAAGCGGCGGAACTGGGCGGCGCGCTCGACCTGGGCGCCCTGCTCGCCGGCTCCTGGCCCTACATCGTGCTGGCGTTCGTGGTGTTCTTCTACTGCCTCGGCTCGCTGTACGACGAGCGCAAGGACCGCAGCGTGCTGTTCTGGAAGTCGCTGCCGCTGTCCGACGGCCAGACCGTGCTCTCGAAGCTGGTCAGCGCCCTGGTCGTGGCCCCGGTCATCGCCACGCTCGCGGCCATCGCCACGTCCTTCGGTTTCCTGGTGCTGCTCAGCGGTTACGCGCTGTTCCATGGCGTGAACCCGATCGATCTGATCTGGGGTCCGGCGAGCCCGCTCACCGTGGCCATGCACCTGGCCGCCGCCCTGCCCGTCTACGCCCTGTGGGCCATGCCCACCGTCGGCTGGCTGCTGCTGGTCTCGGCCTGGGCCCGCACCAAGCCCTTCCTGTGGGCGCTGCTGGTGCCGGTGTTCTCGGGCATCCTGGTCAGCTGGTTCGACGTGATGGAAATGTTCGGCTCCAAGGCCGAGTGGTTCTGGCAGCACATCGTCGGCCGCATCCTGCTGGGCACGGCGCCGGGCATGGACCTGGTCTACCGCGGCGCCTCCGACCCGGCGATGCAGAGCTTCAACCCGGAAGGCCCGCAGGACATCGTGGCCCTGTTCTCCGCCCAGAACGCCTGGGGTGCCTTCCTGACCCCGGACCTGTGGATCGGCGTGGTGGCCGGCGCGGTGATGGTGTTCGGCGCCATCCACTTCCGCCGCTCCCGCGACGAAGGCTGATACCCCCCTTGGTGGGGCGACCCCCGGGTCGCCCCGCTTTTTTCCGATTTACAGCTGGAGCCCTGCCCATGTCCCGACTTCCCCTGCTGTTGGTCCCCCTGCTGGCCCTCGCGGGCTGCGGCGGTTCGCCCGAGCCGCCGGCCGAATCCGGCAAGACCGGCATGGCCGCGGTCTCGGAAAAAGCGATGGGCGAACTGCGCGAGGAACTCGCCAACGAGAACCTCAGCCTGCATGACGGCGACGGCACTGCCCCCAAGGCCGAGATCTCGCCTGCCGGCGACCTGATCATCGACGGCCAGCCGGTGCCGCTGGACGCGGCCCAGCGCAAGCTCGTGCTCGACTACCGCGCCCAACTGGCCGGCGTCGCCGAGGCCGGCGCCGAAGTCGGCCTGCAGGCCGCCGGACTGGCGACCCGCGCGCTTGCCGAAACCGCCAAGGGACTGGTGAGCGGCGACACGGCCTCGATCGAGGAGCGCATGAAGGACCAGGCCAAGGACATCGAAGGCACCGCCAAGCAACTGTGCGACCGCCTGCCGGCGCTGTACGCCTCGCAGCAGGCGCTGCGCCAGGCCGTGCCGCAGTTCGAACCCTACGCCCAGATGGACGAAACCGACGTCGAAGACTGCCACGTCGAACAGTGACCCCGGAGCGAACGATGAAACGACTTGCCCTGCTTGCCCTGCTGCTGCCGGCCGCCGCCTCGGCCGCCGACTGCGAATTCAACGAACCGCGCAGCCTCGCGCTCGACCTCGACGGCGTGCGCGTGGTGCGCTTCGAAGTGAACCAGAACGATCTGCGCCTGGGCGCCGCCGCCGGCGGCACGGCCAGCCTCACGGCCCGCGCCTGCGCCTCCGACCCGGACTACTTCCCTCAGCTGGTGCTGGAACAGCGCCGCAGCGGCGACACCCTGGTGGTGAGCGCCGAGCGCCGCGGCGTGTCGACCGGCATCTTCTTCAAGCCCACCTACGCCTACCTCGAGGTCGATGCCCGGCTGCCCGCGGACCTCGACGTCGAGCTCGACGTGGGCTCGGGCGACGCCTGGGCCTCGGGCATGAAGTCGGTGCGCGCCGAGGTCGGCTCCGGTGACATCGAGCTGCGCGACATCGCCGGCCTGGTGCGCGCCAGCGTCGGCTCGGGCGACGTGACGGTGGAAGGCGCCGGCGAACTCGACCTGCGTTCGGTCGGCTCCGGCGACTTCGAAGCCAGCGACATCCGCGGCCCCGTGCGCATCGGCTCGGTGGGTTCGGGCGACCTCACTCTCGCCGGCGTGAAGGACGACGTGGAGGTGGATGAAATCGGCTCGGGCGACCTGGAGGTCTCCCGCGTCTCCGGCCATGTTCACATCGGCCGCATCAACTCCGGCGACGCCAGCGTCCGCGACGTCGGCGGCGACCTCGTCGTGCGTCGCATCGGCAGCGGCGACATCTCGCACCACGGCGTGCGCGGCCGGGTGGACGTTCCCCGCGAAGACTGAGGCGGCTCAGCCGCCCCCGCCGCCCGGCTTGCCGTGGATGCCGCCCCGGGCCAGGGCGGCCGGGTCGAGCAGCTTGCGCAGGGCCTTTTCACCTAGGCCCGTGCGCATCATCGCCACTTCCAGCACCGGCCTGCCCTCGCGGTAGGCCTGCTTGGCGATGGCGGCGGCGTTTTCATAGCCGATCACCGGGTTGAGCGCCGTCACCAGGATGGGATTGCGCGCCAGCGCCTCCGCCAGCCGGTCCTCGCGCAGCCTGAAGCCCTGGATGGCCGAATCGGCCAGCACCCGCGAACCGTTGGCCAGCAGCTCGATCGACTGCAGCAGGTTGTGCGCGACCACCGGCAGCATCACGTTGAGCTGGAAGTTGCCGCTGGCCCCGGCAATCGTCACCGTGGCGTGGTTGCCCATCACCTGGGCGCAGACCATGCACACCGCCTCGGGCACCACCGGGTTCACCTTGCCCGGCATGATCGAACTGCCCGGCTGCAGCGCCGGCAGTTCGATTTCGCCAAGGCCGGCCAGCGGGCCCGAATTCATCCAGCGCAGGTCGTTGCCGATTTTCATCAGCGTGGCCGCCAGCACGTTGAGCTGGCCCGACAGCTCCACCGCGTTGTCCTGCCCGGCGATGCCCTCGAACAGGTTGCGCGCCTGCACGAAACGCTGGCCGGACAGCACCGATAGCTCCTTCGCCACCTTCTTGCCGAAGCGCGGGTCGGCGTTGATGCCGGTGCCCACGGCGGTGCCGCCGATGGGCAGCTGGCGCACCCGGTCCAGCGTGTCCTGGATCCGGTCGATGGCCGTGGCCAGTTGGGCCGACCAGGCGCCGAGCTCCTGGCCGAGCGTCAGCGGCATCGCGTCCATCAGGTGGGTGCGCCCGGTCTTGACCACCTTGCCGACGCGGCGGGCCTTGCGGTCGACGGTGAGGCGCAGGTGCTTGAGCGCGGGCAGCAGGCGCTCGCGGCAGGCCAGTAGCGCCGCCACCTGGATGGCGGTGGGCACCACGTCGTTCGAGCTCTGGCCCATGTTGACGTGGTCGTTGGCGTGCACCGGGGCCTTGCGGCCGCGCGAGGCCAGGCTGGCGATGACCTCGTTGGCGTTCATGTTGCTGGAGGTGCCCGAGCCGGTCTGGAACACGTCCACCGGGAACTGGCCGTCGAGGTCGCCGGCGGCCACCTGCAGGGCGGCGTCGCGGATGGCGTCGGCCACGTCGGGCGGCAGGTGTCCCAGGCTGGCGTTGGCGGAAGCCGCCGCGGCCTTCACCAGGCCGAGGGCGCGCAGGAAGTAGCGCGGCATCACCAGCCCGGAGATCGGGAAGTTCTGCACCGCGCGCTGGGTCTGGGCGCCGTAGAGCGCGCCGGCGGGCACCTCGAGGGCGCCGAGGCTGTCGTGTTCGGTGCGGGTGTGGGCGGCCATGGCGGGGCTCCTTCGTTTCCAGCCCCGAGCATACCGCGCCCCTCCCCCTGCTCCCTGGTAGGAGGGGCTTCAGCCCCGAAGCTTTGCGCCGGAAAGCTTCGGGGCTGAAGCCCCTCCCACAAGGGTGCGGGTAGAATGGCGGCCTGTCCCGCCTTGCCCGAGCCCGCCCGATGTCCGACGCCGCCCTCACTGCCCTGTCCCCGCTCGACGGCCGCTACGCCGGCAAGGCCGGGGCGCTGCGGCCCATCTTCTCGGAGTACGGGCTCGTCAAGGCCCGCGTGCGGGTCGAGGTGGAATGGCTGCTGGCCCTGGCCGCCGAGCCGGGCGTGGCCGAGCTCAAGCCCTTCTCCGACGCGGCCGTCGGCCGCCTGCGCGCGCTCGCCGCCGGCCTCTCGGTGGGAGACGCCACGCGCGTGAAGGAAATCGAGCGCACCACCAACCACGACGTCAAGGCGGTCGAGTACTTCATCAAGGAGCGCCTGAAGGACGACGCCGAGCTGGGCCCGGCCCTGGAATTCGTGCACTTCGCCTGCACCAGCGAGGACATCAACAACCTCAGCTACGCGCTGATGCTCAGCGAGGCCTACACCACCGTCATTGCCCCGAAGACCTGGGAGGTGGTGGAGAAGCTGCGCGCGATGGCGCACGAGCACGCGGCCCTTCCCATGCTGTCGCGCACCCACGGCCAGACCGCCTCGCCCACCACCGTGGGCAAGGAAATCGCCAACGTGGTCGCGCGCCTGCAGCGCCAGGTGGCGGTGATGCACGGCATCGAGTTCCCCGGCAAGATCAACGGCGCGGTGGGCAACTACAACGCCCACGTGGTGGCCTACCCGGAAGTGGACTGGCCGGCGCTGGCGCAGCGTTTCGTCGAATCGCTGGGTCTGGACTTCAACCCCTACACCACCCAGATCGAGCCGCACGACGGCATCGCCGAGCTGTGCGACGCGCAGCGCCGCATCAACACCGTGCTGGTGGACCTGTGCCGCGACGTCTGGGGCTACATCTCGCTGGGCTACTTCAAGCAGGCGGTGAAGGCCGGCGAAGTGGGCAGCTCGACCATGCCGCACAAGGTCAACCCGATCGATTTCGAGAACGCCGAGGGCAACTTCGGCCTGGCCAACGCCCTGCTCTCGCACTTCTCGGAAAAACTGCCGATCAGCCGCTGGCAGCGCGACCTCACCGACTCCACCGTGCTGCGCGCCCTGGGCACTGCCTTCGGCCACTCGCTGATCGCGCTCGACGCGCTGATGCGCGGCCTGGGCAAGCTCAGCGCCAACCCCGAGCGCCTGGCCGCCGACCTCGACGCGGCCTGGGAAGTGCTGGCCGAGCCGGTGCAGACCGTGATGCGCCGCCACGGCCTGCCCAACCCCTACGAACAGCTCAAGGCCCTCACCCGCGGCCAGGGCATCACCGCCGAGTCCATGCGCGCCTTCATCGAGGGCCTGGACGTGCCGGCCGACGCCAAGGCCCGCCTGCTTGCCCTCACCCCGGCCAGCTACGTCGGCCACGCCGCGGCGCTGGCCCGGGACGTTTGAGATTTGAACGCTGATAAGAGCGAAAAAGAACGGATAACAGCGAATCTTTTCCTCTAGGATCAGGATCCGACCTTATCCGCCTTTTTTCGCCTTTATCCGCGTATGAAGAACAGACGCCAGCCACCCATCGAAGTCACCGGCACGCCGAAGCACCCGCTGGGCATGCCGCCCGAGGTGTTCCTGCGCGATTACTGGCAGAAGCGCCCGCTGCTCATCCGCGGCGCCTTCCCGGGTTTCGTTTCACCGATCACGCCCGAGGACCTGGCGGGCCTGGCCTGCGAGGAATCGGCGCTGTCGCGCGTGGTCCTGCACGACCGCAAGCGCGACCGCTGGGAGCTGCGCACCGGGCCCTTCGACGAGGCCATGTTCCCCGACATGCCGCGCCAGGACTGGACCCTGCTGGTGCAGGACGTGGACAAGTGGGACATGGACGTGCGCGACCTGCTGCACCGGTTCCGCTTCCTGCCGGCCTGGCGCGTCGACGACGTGATGGTCAGCTTCGCCGCGCCCGGCGGCTCGGTGGGCGCGCACGTGGACCAGTACGACGTGTTCCTGATCCAGGGCCTGGGCCACCGCCGCTGGCAGATCGACACCAACCCCGACGCGCCGCGTGACTTCCGCCCCGACGTCGAACTCAAGCTGCTCAGCCAGTTCCAGCCCGACCACGACTGGGTGCTGGCCCCCGGCGACGTCCTGTACCTGCCCCCCGGCGTGCCGCACCACGGCGTGGCCCAGGATGCCTGCCTCACGCTTTCGGTGGGCATGCGCGCGCCTTCGGTGGCCGAGCTGATGGTGGACCTGGCCGAGGAACTGGCCGCCGCCACGCCCGAGGAAGCCCGCTACGGCGACCCGGACCTGGCCCTGCCCGCCGACCCCTACGAAATCGACGAGGCCGCCTTCGGCCGCGTGCGCCAGGCCCTTTCCCGCCTGCAGGACCTCAACGAGGCCACGCTGCGCCGCTGGTTCGGCCGCTTCATCACCCAGTACCGCTCGGCCGGCGAAATCGCCCGCCCGGCCCGCCCGCCGGGCCTGGCCGCCATCACCGCGGCGCTTGACGAGGGCGCGCTGCTGCTGCGCCACCCGCACGCCCGCCACGCCTGGGCCCGCGACGGCCGCAAGGCCTACCTGCACGCCAATGGCCTGTCGCTGCCGATGGGCGTGGCCTCGGCAAAACGCCTGGCGAGCGCCGAACGGCTCGACGCCGCCGAATTGGCCGGGCTCGACGCCGCCGGCCGTGAAGCGCTGGTAAGCCTGGTGGCCGCGGGCCACTATCAGCTGGTCAAACCCAAACGCCGACGGTGAGCCCATGATCCCGACCGACTTCCGCATCGAGCCCGCCGACTACCAGGCCGACCTGAAGGACCTGAGGGAAGTGCGCGAGACCGTCTTCATCCTGGAACAGAAGGTTCCGGAAGACGAGGAATGGGACGACCTGGACCCGCGTTGCCACCACGTCATCGCCCGTGACAACAACGGCCGTCCCATCGGCACCGGCCGGCTGACGCCCGAACACAAGATCGGCCGCATGGCGGTGCTGAAGGAATGGCGCCAGCGCGGCGTCGGCGACGCCCTGCTGGTGGCGCTGATGGACAAGGCCCGCAGCCTGGGCTGGACCGAGGTGAGCCTCAACGCCCAGGTCAGCGCCGAGGCCTTCTACGCCCGGCACGGCTTCGAGCCCTACGGCGAACGCTTCATGGAAGCAGGCATCGAGCACCAGGCCATGCGCCGCGCGCTTGAACCGATGGGCGGGCCGGAGCGCTACCCCGCGAAGCCGCGACCGCAGTCGGTGCCCCCCATCGATTTCGACAGCCTGTCCACGGCCACCGAGGCCACGCTGGCCGTGCTGCGGGCCGCGCGCCGCGAGCTGGTGCTCTTCAGCCGCGACCTGGACCCGGTGCTCACCAGCCAGCCTGCCGTGCTCGAAGCCTTCAAGGAGTTCGCCATCGCCGGCCGCGGAGGCGTGGTGCGCATCCTGCTGCTGGACCCGGCCGCGGCGCAGGGCCAGGGCCACCCGCTGCTGACCCTGGCGCAGCGCATGACCTCGGTCTTCCAGTTCCGCACGCCCATCGACGACGTGGACCTGCAGTACCCCTCGGCATTCCTGGCCAACGACCGCGACGGCTACCTGTTCCGCCAGCTCGGCAGCCGCTGGGAAGGCGACTGGAGCCCGTCCCACCCGGCCCGCACGCGCCAGCTGATGGACCATTTCGGCCGGGTATGGGAGCGTTCGCGCGCCGTCACCGAGTTCCGCGCCCTGGGCATCTGAGCCGCGCGGCTACGAACCCCGGACGAAAGTCCAGCCCCCGCGGGGCGTCCGTACAGCCTCCGTCGGGTTCTAAAGCCCGGCGGCGCCGGCTATAATCGCAGACCTTGTCGCCGCCCCGTTGCGGCGCCGCGACATCCCATTCCATCAATCACTTACCTGCCGTTGAGGCGGGCCAGGCCAGGGTCGTGGACAGTCTGATCAAGCAGTTTAAGCAGACCTCTCAGCTCGCCGGCGGAAACGCCGCCTTCATCGAAGACCTGTACGAACAGTACCTGGTCGACCCCGACAGCGTCCCGTCGGCCTGGAAAACCTACTTCGACGGCTTCAAGGGCCGCGAGGCCGGCGACGTGCCGCACTCGGCCGTCATGGCCCAGGTGCAGGCCGCCGCCCGCGCCCCGGTCGTGGCCGGCGGCCTGGACGACGAATCGGCCCGCAAGCAGGCCGCGGTCGGCAAGCTGATCACCGCCTATCGCTCGCGCGGCCACCTGGGAGCCGGCCTTGACCCGCTGGGCATGATGGCCCGCCCGGACGCGCCCGACCTGGAGCTGGCCTTCCACGGCCTGACCGACGCCGACCTCGACCGCGAGTTCACCGCCAACACCTGGTTCGCCCAGCCGCGCTTCAAGCTGCGCGACCTGCTGGCGCGCCTGCGCGCTTCCTACTCGGGCAGCATCGGCGCCGAGTTCATGCACATCTCCGACGCCAACCAGCGCCGCTGGATGCAGCAGCGCCTCGAGGGCGCCGCCGGCAAGTACGGCTTCGACGCGGCCGCCAAGCAGCGCCTGCTCGAGCGCCTCACCGCCGCCGAGGGCCTGGAGCGCTACCTGCACACCGCCTTCGTCGGCCAGAAGCGCTTCTCGCTCGAGGGTGGCGACACGCTCATCCCGCTGATGGACACCCTGATCCGCCGCGGTGGCGGCGACGGCATCAAGGACGTGGTGATCGGCATGGCCCACCGCGGCCGCCTGAACGTGCTCATCAACACCCTGGGCAAGCCGCCGCACAAGCTGTTCAATGAGTTCCGAGGCCAGTTCGAGCACAACGACGACCCGGCGCACTCGGGCGACGTGAAGTACCACATGGGTTATTCCTCCGACGTCGCCACCCCGGGCGGCCCGGTGCACCTGGCGCTGGCCTTCAACCCCTCGCACCTCGAGATCGTCGACCCGGTCGTGGCCGGCTCGGTGCGCGCGCGCCAGATGCGCCGCGAGGACGAGCAGCGCAAGCAGGTGCTCCCGGTGTTGATCCACGGTGACTCGGCCTTCGCCGGCCAAGGCGTGGTGATGGAGCTGTTCCAGATGTCGCAGGCCCGCGGTTTCGCGGTCGGCGGCACCGTGCACATCGTCGTCAACAACCAGGTGGGCTTCACCACCCACCGCGCCGACGACACCCGCTCCACCCTGTACTGCACCGACCCGGCCAAGATCGTCGGCGCCCCGGTGCTGCACGTGAACGGCGACGACCCGGAGGCCGTGGCCTTCTGCGCCCAGTTGGCCTTCGACTTCCGCAAGGAATTCCGGCGCGACGTGGTCATCGACCTGGTCTGCTACCGCCGCCACGGCCACAACGAGGCCGACGAGCCGGCCGCCACGCAGCCGCTGATGTACCAGAACATCCGCGCCCGCAAGACCACCCGCGAGCTCTACGCCGAGGCGCTGGCCGCCGAGGGCGTCATCGACGCCGCCGGCGCCAAGGCGCTGGTGGACGCCTACCGCGACAAGCTCGACAAGGGCGAGGTCACCACCGACCTGGTGAAGGTCGGCCCGGACCCGTACGCGGTCGACTGGACCCCGTGGCTCAAGGGCACGCTCAAGGACGAGGTGAAGACCCAGGTCAAGCGCGCCGAGATCGACAAGCTCGCCGCGCTCATCAACACCCTGCCGGCCGAACTCAAGCTGCACGCGCGCGTCGCCAAGATCTACGACGACCGCCGCAAGATGGCCGCCGGCGAGCTGGCCATGGACTGGGGCTTCGCCGAGAACCTGGCCTACGCCACCCTGCTGGCCGAAGGCTACAAGCTGCGCGTGGTCGGCCAGGACGCCGGCCGCGGCACCTTCTTCCACCGCCACGCGGTGCTGCACGACCAGGCCACCGGCGGCGCGCACATGCCGCTGCGCGCCCTGGTGAAGAACCCCGAGCACGCGCTGGTCATCGACTCGCTGCTGAGCGAGGAGGCCGTGATGGCCTTCGAATACGGCTACAGCACCGCCGAGCCGTCCACGCTCAACATCTGGGAAGGCCAGTTCGGCGACTTCGCCAACGGCGCCCAGGTGGTGATCGACCAGTTCATCACCTCGGGCGAGTCGAAGTGGGACCGCCTCTGCGGCCTGGCGCTGTTCCTGCCGCACGGCTACGAAGGCCAGGGCCCCGAGCACAGCTCGGCGCGCCTGGAGCGCTTCCTGCAGCTGTGCGCGCTCGACAACATCCAGGTCTGCACGCCGACCACGCCGGCGCAGATGTTCCACATGCTGCGCCGCCAGATGCTGCGCGCCACCCGCAAGCCGCTGGTGGTGATGACGCCCAAGTCCATGCTGCGCCACAAGTTGTCGGTGTCCACGCTCGACGAACTCGCCAAGGGCGGCTTCCAGGAGCTGATCGCCGACAGCACCTGCAAGGATCCGAAGAAGGCGCGCCGCGTCGTGGTCTGCGGCGGCAAGGTCTACTACGACCTGGTCGAGGCGGCCGAGGCGAAGAAAGTCACCGACGTCGCCATCGTGCGCGTCGAGCAGCTCTACCCGTTCCCGCGCGAGGCGCTGGCGGCCGAGCTCAAGCGCTTCGCGGGCGCCAAGGAAGTGGTGTGGTGCCAGGAAGAGCCCATGAACCAGGGCGCCTGGTACCAGATCCGCCACCACCTCGATTTCTGCCTGGCCAAGGGCCAGTCGCTCAGCTACGCCGGGCGCACGCGTTCGGCCTCGCCGGCGGCGGGCCACCTCAACACGCACAACATCGAACAGGCGAAGCTGATCGAGGACGCCCTCGTCAACGCGCCCAACACCCACACCGCTGAATAAGCCATTCCTTTCCACGCACCCAGGACCTCGTCCATGAGCATCGAAGTCAAAGTCCCGGTCCTTCCGGAATCCGTGTCCGACGCCACCATCGCCACCTGGCACAAGAAGGCCGGCGACGCCGTCCGTCGCGACGAGAACCTGCTCGACCTCGAGACCGACAAGGTGGTGCTGGAAGTGCCCTCGCCGGTCGACGGCGTGCTCAAGGAGATCAAGTTCCAGGCCGGCGACACCGTGACCAGCCAGCAGGTCGTGGCCATCATCGAGGAAGGCGCCGCGGCGCCGGGCCCGGCGCCCGCCGCCGCAGCCGCGCCTGTCGCGGCGGGCCCCGGCGCCACCCCCGCCGCCAGCACATCCGCGCCGCTCAAGGGAAAGAC
>JAIBEO010000016.1 GCA_019459185.1 Rhizobium sp.
TGGAACCGTTCGGCTTCGACCGCTCCAACCTGACCGACAAGACCGCCGCCGAGCTCTGCGGCGCCTGAAGCCCGTCGGGGGGGGGGGGTTGTGGGGCCCCCCCCCCCCCCCCCCCCCCACCCACACCCCCAACCCCCCCCCCCCCCCCCCCCGCCCCCGCTAGCCAGCCCCCCCCCGGCGCCGCCCCCCCCCCCGCTCCTGCAGGGGGTGCGCGAGATTGGTGCGTTTTGCGCCATTCATAGCACCAGGATGGTGCTTTCCTTTTCTTGTCCCCAGCAAAAACCCAACAAAATCAATATGGCCAGCCGCCTCCCGGCTTGGCACGCGCCTTGCAACCCAAAGGCCACGTCCCTCCTTCCAGGAATGTTTCCCATGCCCTACAGCCACATCGAAAAACTCATCAAGGACAACGCGGTCGAGTTCGTGGACCTGCGCTTCGCCGACGTGCGCGGCGTGCAGCACCACGTGAGCTTCCCGGTGTCGATCGTCGAGCCGGCGCTGTTCGAGGACGGCAAGATGTTCGACGGCAGCTCGATTTCCGGCTGGAAGGGCATCAACGAGTCCGACATGGTCCTGCTGCCGGACCCGGACACCGCGGTGATGGACCCGTTCACCGCCGACCCGACCCTGATCCTCACCTGCGACGTGCTCGACCCGGCCACCATGCAGGGCTACTCGCGCTGCCCGCGCGGCATCGCCAAGCGCGCCGAGGCCTTCCTCAAGGCCAGCGGCATCGCCGAGCAGGCCTTCTTCGGCCCCGAGCCCGAATTCTTCATCTTCGACTCGGTCCGCTGGGCCAACGAAATGGGCAACACCTTCTTCGAGGTCGATTCCGAGGAAGCGCACTGGAACAGCAAGAAGAAGTACGAGGGCGGCAACTCCGGCTACCGCCCGGGCCTGAAGGGCGGCTATTTCCCGGTGGCGCCCACTGACCAGCTGCACGACATCCGCGCCGAGATGTGCAAGCTGCTCATGGCCGTGGGCCAGGAAGTGGAAGTGCACCACCACGAAGTGGCCAACGCCGGCCAGTGCGAGATCGGCACCAAGTTCAACTCGCTGGTGAAGAAGGCCGACGAGCTGTTCATGCTCAAGTACATCGTCAAGAACGTCGCCCACCGCAACGGCAAGACCGCCACCTTCATGCCGAAACCCCTCGTCGGCGACAACGGCAGCGGCATGCACGTGCACCAGTCGCTGGCCAAGGGCGGCGTGAACCTGTTCACCGGCGACGGCTACGGCGGCCTGTCGCAGATCGCGCTGTGGTACATCGGCGGCATCTTCAAGCACGCCCGCGCCATCAACGCCTTCACCAACTCGGGCACCAACAGCTACAAGCGCCTGGTGCCGGGCTTCGAGGCGCCGGTGATGCTGGCCTACTCGGCCTCGAACCGCTCGGCCTCGTGCCGCATCCCGTACGTGGCCAACCCGAAGGCGCGCCGCATCGAAATGCGCTTCCCGGACCCGATCCAGTCGGGCTACCTCACCTTCACCGCGCTGATGATGGCCGGCCTGGATGGCATCCGTAACAAGATCGACCCGGGCGCGCCGAGCGACAAGGACCTGTACGACCTGCCGCCCGAGGAAGAGAAGAACATCCCGACCGTCTGCCACTCGCTCGACCAGGCCCTCGAGGCGCTGGACAAGGACCGCGAGTTCCTCAAGGCCGGCGGCGTGATGACCGACGACTTCATCGACAGCTACATCGCGCTGAAGATGCAGGAAGTGACCAAGTTCCGCGCGGCCACGCACCCGCTGGAATACCAGATGTACTACGGCGTCTGAGCCTCCCCCACGAGTCTCGTCGGATGCCGGGGGGCCCCCGGGACCCCCGCC
>JAIBEO010000226.1 GCA_019459185.1 Rhizobium sp.
CGCCCCGGCGCCCCCGCCCCCCCCCCCGGCGGGCGCGCGGGTGGGGGGGGCGGCGGTCGGGTCGGCGGTCCAGGTACTCAGGACCGGGAGGGCGGGGGCATCCATGCGCAGGTTCAGTCTCGGGTGGGGGCGGGGCGGGGGCGGCCTGATAGACTCGCCGCACCTCCGGATTATCCATGTCCGTGCCTCGTAACGCTTCCCCCCCAAAATCCGGCTCGCCCTCCGCCCGCCCGCGCTGGCGCACCTGGCTGTTGCGCGCCGCGCTGCTGGCGCTCGGCCTCGCGCTGGGCATCGGCGTGCCCACCTTCTACGTGCTCGACAAGCGCGTGCGCGCCGAATTCGAGGCCCTGGTCTGGCAGGTGCCGACCCGCGTCTACGCCCGCCCGCTGCCGCTGGCCCCGGGCGCGCGGCTCGACGCCGACACCCTGCTGCTGGAGCTCGAGGCCGCCGGCTACCGCGCCGACGGCGGCGACCTGCCGGGCACCTGGTCGCGCGACGGCAACCGTTTCCACGTCGGTACCCGCGCCTTCACCGACCTCGATGGGCCGGTGCCGGCGATGCGGCTGGAAGTGCAGCTCTCCGGCGGCAAGGTCGCCCGCGTCACCGACCGCCGCAGCGGCAAGCCGCTGGACGCGGCCCGCGTCGATCCCGCGCGCATCGCCACGCTTTACGGCGACGTCAGCGAGGAGCGGCGGCTGGTGCAGCTCAAGGAAGTGCCCTCGCTGCTGGTCACCGGCCTGCAGGCGGTCGAGGACCGCAATTTCAAGCACCACCACGGCATCGACCCCTGGGGCATGCTGCGCGCGGCCTGGGTGAATGCGCGCGAGGGCGAGCTCGAGCAGGGCGCCAGCACGCTCACCCAGCAGCTGGTGCGCAACCTGTTCCTGACCCGCGAAAAACGCTGGAGCCGCAAGTTCAAGGAAATCGCCTACTCGCTCATCATCGAGGCGCGCTACGACAAGCAGCGCATCCTCGAGGCGTATTTCAACGAGGTGTACCTGGGCCAGCAGGGCAACCAGTCCATCCACGGCATCGCCGCGGCCGCGGAATTCTGGTTCGGGCGTGATCTTTCCACCCTGCGTGCCCAGGACATGGCGCTGCTGGTGGGCATGATCCAGGGGCCCTCGGTGTACGACCCGCGCCGCCACCCCGAGGCCGCGAAGCAGCGCCGCGACCTGGTGCTGGCGGTGTGGCGCGACACCGGCCTGCTCGGCGCCGAAGAGGCGAAGCGCGCCATGGCCGCGGGCCTGGGCGTCAGCCGCCGCCCGGGCGTGGCCAGCAACCGCAACCCGGCCTTCATGGACCTGGTGCGCCGGCAGCTGGCGCGCGACTACCCCGCCGACGCGCTGCGCGGCGCCGGGTTGAGCGTGCTCACCACGCTCTCGCCCTCGGCGCAGCTGCTGTCCGAGCGCGGCGTGGCCGGCACGCTCGACAAAGTCCAGCGCAAGGACGGCCCGCCGCTGCAGGCGGGCATGGTGGTCACCGACACCCACGGCGGCGAAGTGCTGGCCATGGTGGGCAACCGCGACCCCGACCAGCCCGGCTTCAACCGCGCGCTGGAGGCGCAGCGCCCGGTGGGTTCGCTGCTCAAGCCGATGGTGTACCTGCTGGCGCTGGCGCAGCCCGACGCCTGGTCGCTGGCCACGCCGGTGGACGACACGCCGGTGGACCTGGTACTGCCCAACGGCAAGCGCTGGAACCCGGAAAATTCCGACGGCCGCAGCCACGGCCGGGTCAGCCTGGCCGACGCGCTGGCCTTCTCCTACAACCAGGCCACGGTGCGCGTGGGCATGGCGGTGGGCCCCGAGCGCCTGGCCGAACTGCTGAAAGTGCTGGCAGGCCTGCGCGCGCAGCCCAATCCGTCGCTCATCCTCGGCTCGGTCGACCTGAGTCCGTTCGCGATGGCGCAGGTCTACCAGTTCCTTGCCTCGGGCGGGCAGATCCAGCCCCTGCGCGCCGTGCGCGGCGTGCTCGACCCCAAGGGCAAGGCGATCAATCGCTACGACTTCACCCCGGCGCCGGCGCAGGAAGGCGATGCCATCGCCGCCCGCCTGGTCACGCTGGCGCTGCAGGACACCGTGCAGCGCGGCACCGCGAGCCAGCTGCTGCGCGACGGCCTGGGCCACCTGCGCCCGGCCGGCAAGACCGGCACCAGCAACGACAGCCGCGACAGCTGGTTCGCCGGCTACACCGGCGACCACCTGGCCGTGGTCTGGGTGGGCAACGACCGCAACGAGCCCACCGGCCTGTACGGCTCCACCGGCGCGATGCGGGTGTGGTCGTCGCTGTTCGCCAAGCTGCCCAGCGCGCCGCTCGACGTCGGCATGCAAGGCCTGGAATGGGGCTGGGTGGACGCCGCCGAATACGCCACCACCGAAGAAGACTGCGAAGGCGCCCGCCGCTACGCTTTCGTCGCCGGCTACCTGCCGCCCGAACACCGGAGCTGCCAGCGCCGCAGCTGGCTAGACTGGTTCCGTTTCGGCGGCGACGAGCGCGGCCGCGACCGGCGCGATGACGAAGAACCAAGGATTGATTGACGTGAAGACCCGCACCCTCTCCGCCGCCCTCGTGCTGCTGCTTTCCGCCTGCTCCACCAGCGCGCCGGCGCCCGAACGCCGCGCCGTGGCGAAGAAGGTGGACCCCGCCGCGGTGGTGGCCGACGTGCGCGCCACCGGCGAACACGGCCACGAGCTGGAAGTGCAGCCGCTGCGCGACCCGCAGGTGGAAGACCTGCGCCTGCAGGCGCAGACGCTGGAAGCCGCCGGCAAGCTCAAGCCCGCCGGCGCCGCGCTCGACCAGGCGCTGGCGATCACGCCCGAAGACCCCGACCTGCTGCAGTGGAAGGCCGAACTGGCCCTGCTTCGCCGCGCCTGGCAGGAAGCCGAAACGCTGGCCAACCAGTCCTTCGAGCGCGGCCCGAAGCTGGGCGGCCTGTGCCGCCGCAACTGGGCCACCATCGCCCACGCCCGCGAACACCGCGGCGCCAGCGACGCCGCCGCCGTCGCGCGCCGGCAGGTGGCGTCCTGCACGGTGGCGCCGCCGGTCCGCATGTAAGTGGGCGACCTCGCGCAGCGCACGCTCGCCGCGCTGGCCAACGACGGCCCGCTGGCGACCGAACTGGAAGGCTACTCTCCGCGCCCGGCCCAGCAGCAGCTGGCCCGCGCGGTGGCCGATGCCATGGACGAGCGCGCCACGCTCATCGCCGAAGCCGGCACCGGCACCGGCAAGACCTACGCCTACCTCGTGCCGGCGCTGCTGTCGGGCCAGCGCGTCATCATTTCCACCGGCACCCGCGCGCTGCAGGACCAGCTCTACCACCGCGATCTGCCGCGGGTGCGCCAGGCGCTCGGCGCGGGCGTGAAGACGGCGCTGCTCAAGGGCCGCGCCAACTACCTGTGCCTGTACCGACTCGAGCAGGCCAAAGGCGAGAAATTCCAGTCGCGCGAAGTGGTGGCGCAGTTCCAGCGCGTCGTGGCCTGGGCCGGGCGAACCATGCGCGGCGACCTGGCCGAGCTGGCCGACATCGCCGAAGATTCGCCGTTGTGGCCGCAGGTCACCTCCACCGCCGACAACTGCCTGGGCGGCGAATGCCCGTTCTGGACCGAGTGTTTTGTGGCCAAGGCGCGCCAGCAGGCGCAGGCGGCCGACGTGGTGGTGGTGAACCACCACCTGCTGCTCGCGGATCTTGCGATCAAGCAGGAAGGCTTCGGCGAAATCCTGCCGGGCGCCGCGGCCTTCGTGCTCGACGAGGCGCACCAGCTGCCGGAACTGGCGGCGCAGTTCTTCGGCGAAGGCCTGGGCGCGCGCCAGCTGCTCGACCTGGCGCGCGATTCGCTGGCCGAGTGCAAGAACGTCACCGCCTCGCTGGCCACCGTGATGGGCCCGGCGCGCGCGCTCGAACAAACCATGCGCGACCTGCGCCTGGCCATGGACAAGCTGCCGCAGCGCGGCCCGCAGGCGCGCCTGCTCGCGCACCCCGGCGTGCCCGAGGCGCTCGACCAGCTCGGCCACGCGCTGTCGGAACTGCTGCGCGCGCTCGGCCCGCTCTCCGACGCCTCGCCCGGCTTCGCCGCCTGCGGCGACCGCGCCGCCGAGCTGGTCCGCCGCCTCGCCAACTGGCGCGACCTGGAAGGGGAGGCCAAAGAAGAGGGGAAAGAAAAGGGGTCAGAGTCAATTTCCGGCGAGAGGCCCTCGCCGTACCACCCATCCCCGCCGGAAATTGGCAAGGGCCCCGTTTCTTTCCCCTGCTCATTTGGCGCCCCATCCAGCGAGCGCCCGGTGGCCAGGCCGCGGACCACCGCGGCCC
>JAIBEO010000230.1 GCA_019459185.1 Rhizobium sp.
CCCGCCCCCGCGCCGCCCCCCCCCCCCCCCCCGCCCCCCCCCCCCCCCCCGCCCCCCCCCCCCCCCCCCCCCCCCCCAACCCCCACGAACACCCCGGACGAACCAAGGCCATGCCCAAGCGCACAGACATCAAGACCATCCTGATCATCGGCGCCGGCCCGATCGTCATCGGCCAGGCCTGCGAGTTCGACTACTCCGGCGCCCAGGCCTGCAAGGCCCTGCGCGACGAGGGTTACCGGGTGGTGCTGGTGAACTCGAACCCGGCCACGATCATGACCGACCCGGAGATGGCCGACGCCGTCTACATCGAGCCGATCAACCCGGCCACGGTCGAGCGCATCATCGCCAAGGAAAGGCCCGACGCGCTGCTGCCGACCATGGGCGGCCAGACCGCGCTCAACTGCGCCCTGGACCTGGCCGATGCCGGCGTGCTCGACAAGTACAAGGTCGAGCTGATCGGCGCGAAGCGCGAAGCCATCCGCATGGCCGAGGACCGCGAGCTGTTCCGCGTCGCCATGCGCGAGATCGGCCTGGAGTGCCCCAAGGCCGAGGTCGCGCGCACCCTGGACGAAGCCATCCGCATCCAGGCCACCGTGGGCTACCCGACCATCATCCGCCCCAGCTTCACGCTCGGCGGCAGCGGCGGCGGCATCGCCTACAACCGCGAGGAGCTGGTTGAAATCGTCACCCGCGGCCTCGAGCTCTCGCCCACCAGCGAAGTGCTGGTCGAGGAATCGGTGCTGGGCTGGAAGGAATTCGAGATGGAGGTGGTGCGCGACACCGCCGACAACTGCATCATCGTCTGCTCGATCGAGAACCTCGACCCGATGGGCGTGCACACCGGCGATTCCATCACCGTCGCCCCGGCGCAGACGCTCACCGACAAGGAATACCAGCGCCTGCGCGACGCCTCCATCGCCGTGCTGCGCAAGATCGGCGTGGACACCGGCGGCTCGAACGTGCAGTTCGGCATCAACGCCCAGAACGGCCGCGTCGTGGTCATCGAGATGAACCCGCGCGTGTCCCGCAGCTCGGCGCTGGCCTCGAAGGCCACCGGCTTCCCGATCGCCAAGATCGCCGCCAAGCTGGCGGTGGGCTATACGCTCGACGAGCTGCGCAACGACATCACCGGCGGCGCTACCCCGGCTTCGTTCGAGCCGACCATCGACTATGTCGTCACCAAGATCCCGCGCTTCGCCTTCGAAAAATTCCCGGCCGCCGACGCCCGCCTGACCACCCAGATGAAGTCGGTGGGCGAGGTGATGGCCATCGGCCGCACCTTCCAGGAATCCATGCAGAAGGCCCTGCGCGGCCTGGAGACCGGCAAGTGCGGCTTCGACCCGACCGGCGACGCCGGCCGCGGCGAGGAAGGCCTGCTCAAGATTCGACGCGAGCTCAAGGAGCCGGGCCCGGAGCGCCTGTTCCAGGTGGCCGAGGCCTTCCGCGCCGGCCTGAGCGTGGAGGACGTGTACGGCCTGAGCTTCATCGACCCCTGGTTCCTGGACCAGATTGAGGAAATCATCGCCGCCGAAAAGGCGGTGGCCGCCGCCGGCCTGGCCGGCCTGGACGCGCCGCGCCTGCGCGAGCTCAAGCGCAAGGGCTTCTCCGACGCCCGCCTGGCCCAGCTGGCCGGCACCGACGAAACCGCCGTGCGCGCCCTGCGCCGCGCCTTCGGCGTGCGCCCGGTGTACAAGCGCGTGGACAGCTGCGGCGCCGAGTTCGCCACCTCCACCGCCTACCTGTACTCGACCTACGAGGACGAGTGCGAGGCCGAGCCCAGCGGCCGCGACAAGATCATGGTGCTCGGCGGCGGCCCCAACCGCATCGGCCAGGGCATCGAGTTCGACTACTGCTGCGTGCACGCCGCGCTCGCCCTGCGCGAGGATGGTTACGAAACCATCATGGTCAACTGCAACCCGGAGACCGTGTCCACCGACTACGACACCTCCGACCGCCTGTACTTCGAGCCGGTGACGCTCGAGGACGTGCTGGAGATCGTCGAGGTCGAGAAGCCCAAGGGCGTGATCGTGCAGTACGGCGGCCAGACCCCGCTCAAGCTCTCGCGCGCGCTCGAAGCCGCCGGCGTGCCCATCATCGGCACCAGCCCGGACAGCATCGACCTGGCCGAAGACCGCGAGCGCTTCCAGAAGCTGGTCGAGGAACTGGGCCTGCTGCAGCCGCCCAACCGCACCGCCCGAAACGCCGAGCAGGCCATCGCCCTGGCCAACGAGATCGGCTACCCGCTGGTGGTGCGCCCGAGCTACGTGCTGGGCGGCCGCGCCATGGAGATCGTCTATTCCGACGCCGACCTCTCGCGCTACATCCGCGAGGCGGTGCAGGTTTCGAATGATTCGCCGGTGCTGCTCGACCGCTTCCTCGACAACGCGGTCGAGGTGGACGTGGACATCATCGCCGACGCCGGGGGCAACGTGCTGGTGGGTGGCATCATGGAGCACATCGAGGAAGCCGGCGTGCACTCGGGCGACTCCTCCTGCTCGCTGCCGCCGTACTCGCTGCCGGCCAAGGTGCAGGACAAGCTGCGCGTGCAGGTGGCCCAGCTCGCCCGCGCCCTGAAGGTGGTGGGCCTGATGAACACCCAGTTCGCCATCCACATGGACGAACACGGCGGCGACACCATCTACCTGCTCGAAGTGAACCCGCGCGCCTCGCGCACGGTGCCCTTCGTGTCCAAGGCCATCGGCGTGCCGCTGGCCAAGATCGCCGCGCGCTGCATGGCCGGCAAGACCCTGGCCCAGCAGGGCGCGACCAAGGAAATCGTGCCGGATTACTACTCGGTCAAGGAAGCGATCTTCCCCTTCGCCAAGTTCCAGAACGTCGACCCCATCCTTGGCCCCGAGATGCGCTCCACCGGCGAGGTTATGGGCGTGGGCCGCACCTTCGCCGAGGCCTTCGGCCGCGCCGAGGAAGCCGCCAACATCAAGGCGCCGATGCCGGGCAAGGCCTTCCTGTCGGTGCGCGACCCGGACAAGAAGCGCCTGCTGCCGGTGGCCAACGACCTCATCGAACGCGGTTACACGCTGGTGGCCACCGAGGGCACCGCGAAGTTCCTGGGCGAGCAGGGCATCGCCTGCGAGCGCATCAACAAGGTCATCGAAGGCCGTCCGCACATCGTCGACCTGATCAAGAACGGCGAGATCAGCTACATTGTGAACACGACCGAGGGCAAGCAGGCGATCGCCGACTCGTTCTCGATCCGGCGCGAGGCGCTGCAGCACCGCGTCACGTATTCGACCACCATTCCGGGCGCGCGCGCCCTGATCCGCGGCACCGACACCCGTGACAATCCCCGGGTCTGGTCGCTGCAGGAACTGCACAAGGAGCTTCACGGATGAGAGCCCCCCTGACCACCAAGGGCGCCGCACGCCTCAGGGAAGAGCTCGAGCACCTCAAGTCGGTCAAGCGGCCGGCGGTGATCAATGCCATCGCCGAGGCCCGCGCCCACGGCGACCTGAAGGAAAATGCCGAGTACCACGCCGCCCGCGAACAGCAGGGTTTCATCGAGGGCCGCATCCAGGAGCTGGAGTACGTGCTTTCGCACGCCCAGCTGATCGACGTTTCCAGCCTCAATGCTGGCAGCCGCGTGGTGTTCGGCGCCACCGTCGAGCTGGCCGACTGCGACAGCGGCGACGAGGTGACCTACCAGATCGTGGGTGACCTCGAGGCCGACATCAAGCAGGGCCTGATCTCGATTTCCTCGCCGCTGGCGCGCGCCCTGATCGGCAAGCACGAGGGCGACACTGTCACCATCCAGGCGCCGGCCGGCGCCCGCGACTACGACATCGTCGGCGTGCGCTACGAGGGCTGAGGCCCGCCCGATGCCCGCCGCCGAGGCCGCGCCCGCCGTCGTCCTGCTGCTGCCCGAACGCCGGCGCTTCGCCGGCCAGCCGCTGTTGCCCGACGTGGCCAGGACCCTGGCGCGTGGCGACCGCGGCCCCGACGCCGAACCCGGCGAAACCGCCCAGCTCGCACGCTGGTTCGAATTGCTGCCGCGCGGCTGGCCGCTGGCGGCCATCACCCGCCAGCGTGACGCCGGCGACGCTGCCGGCCAGGCCTGGCTGCGCGCCGACCCGGCCTTCGTGCGTCCGGACATGACTGGGGCGCGCGTGATGGCCATTGGCGAACTCGGCCTGGCGCGCGAGGAAGCCGACGCCCTGCTGGCCGAGCTGCAGCCGCTGTTCGGCGACGCCGGCCTCGCGCTCAGCGCGCCCAATCCCGCCCGTTGGTACCTGGCGCTGCCGGCCGGCGCCACGCTGCCGGCGTTTTCTTCGCCGGAAACGGTGCTGGGCGACGACCTGTTCCTGCACCTGCCCGATGGCCCGGAAGGGCGACGCTGGCGCGCACTGCTCAACGAGGCGCAGGTTCTGCTGCACCACCACCCGGTCAATGCCGCGCGCATCGCGGCGGGCCGCGTGCCGGCCAACAGCCTGTGCTTCTGGGGCGCGGGCCGACTGCCGGACCGCGTGCGCGGCCGGGTGGCGAAGATCGCCAGCGACGACGCCACGCTGGCTTCATTGGCGGCGCTGGCCACCGAAACGACAGGCGAGGGCACGCTTCTGGACCTGCGCGCGGCGCGCGACTGGTCGCAGGTGGAACCGCGACTGCTGGAATCGCTGGCGTCCGCGGGTGGCGGTACCATTGAGCTCGATTTCGCCGATGGCGCGGCCTGGACGTTGCGCGCCGGGCAGCGCTGGCGGCTGTGGCGGCGCCCGCTGGCGGCGCTGGCATGACGCCCGCACCGCTGCGCATCGTCCGCCGCGCGGTGCCGCCGCACGGCCCCTGGCCGGACACGGTGCCGTCGGTGCTGCAGCGCATCTACGCGGCGCGCGGCGTGCTCGATCCGGGGCAGGGCGAGCTGAAACTCGCGCGCCTGCTGCCGCCCGAGTCGCTGGGCCGCGTGGCGCAGGCGGCGGCGTTGCTGGCCGATGCCCTCGCGCGCGACGCGCACATCGTGGTGGTGGGCGATTTCGACTGCGACGGCGCCACCGGCACCGCCGTGGCGGTGCGCGGCCTGCGCCGGCTGGGCGCGCGCCGCGTCAGCTACCAGGTGCCGCATCGGGTCACGCACGGCTACGGCCTCACGCCGGGCCTGGTCGACCACCTTCGCGCGCTGTCGCCCGACCTGGTGCTCACCGTGGACAGCGGCATCGCCTGCCACGCCGGCATCGCCGCGGCCAAGGCCAGCGGCTGGCAGGTGCTCGTGACCGACCACCACCTGCCCGGCGAAACGCTGCCGCCCGCGGATGTGATCGTCGATCCGAACCTGGGCGACGACGCCTTCCCCAGCAAGGCGCTCGCCGGCGTGGGCGTGGTGTTCTACCTGCTGCTGGCGCTGCGCCGGCACCTGCGCGAGGCGGGCGCGTTCACCGGGCCCGAGCCGGATCTCTCCACGCTGCTCGACCTGGTCGCCGTCGGCACGGTTGCCGACCTGGTACCGCTGGATTTCAACAACCGCCTGCTGGTGTCGGCTGGCCTGCGCCGCATTCGCCAAGGCCAGTGCCAGCCGGGCCTGCTCGCGTTGGCGGCGCTGGCGGGCAAGGACCTGGCCCAGCTCACCGCCAGCGACATCGGCTTCGGCATCGCGCCGCGGCTCAACGCCGCCGGCCGGCTCGAGGACATGGCGCTGGGCATCGAATGCCTGCTGTGCGACGACCCGGCGCGAGCGCGCGAACTTGCCAGCGTACTTGACCGCATCAACGGCGAGCGCAAGCAGATCCAGCAGGAAATGGTCGATGCCGCCGAGTCGCTGGTGGCCGCCGTGCCGCTCGACGGCGACACGCTGCCGCCGGTGCTGTGCCTGCGCGACGAAGACTGGCATCCGGGTGTGGTCGGCCTGGTGGCTTCGCGCCTGAAGGACCGCATGTATCGCCCGGTGTTCGCTTTCGCGCCTTCCGAGCCCGGCAGCGCGGTGCTGAAGGGCTCCGGGCGCTCGATTCCCGGCCTGCACTTGCGCGACGCGCTGGCGGCGGTGGACGCCAGGCATCCGGGCCTGATCGAGCGCTTCGGAGGCCACGCGATGGCGGCCGGCCTGAGCCTGCCCACGGCGCACTTCGATGCCTTCCGCGCCGCGCTCGAAGCGCAGGTGGCGACGATGCTCAGCCCCGAGCAGCTGCGCTCGGTGCTGCTCAGCGACGGCGAGCTCACGCCCGCCGAACTCGGACGCCCACTGGCCGAGCAGCTGCGCCTGGCCGGACCTTGGGGCCAGGACTTTTCAGAACCCCTGTTCGACGGCGTGTTCCTGGTGAGGCAGTGGAAGCAGCTCGCCGAGCGCCACCTCAAGCTCAGCTTGGTTCCGGAGCACGGCGGGGCGCCGCTGTCGGCCATCCACTTCGGCGGCTGGACCGGCGCGCCGCCGCCAGCCCGGCTCCACGTCGCCTACCAGCTCGAGCTCGACGACTGGGGCGGCCGCCGCGGCGTGCAGCTGCTGGTGAGGCATTGCGCCGCACCCTGAAGCCCCACATCCTTTCAACGTCATCCGGAACGCTCCCAACCCCATGACCGTCTCGACCCGCGATCTTGAGCGACGCTACCGCAACATGCCCGACGAAGAGGTCGTCGCCTACTGCCGCTCCGGCACGCTGCTGCCGGCCGCCCTCGAAGTCGCCCGGGCCGAAGCCAGGCGACGCGGGCTGGACATTGAATCGGACATGGACGCAGGTGACCCCGACGATTTTCCGCCGCCCGGAGACCTGGTCACCGTTGCGCGCTTCCTCACCGTGATCGAAGCCCAGGTCCTGGAGGCGCGCCTGCTCGCCGAGGGCATCGGGGCCTCCGTCACCGACGCGCACCAGTTCCAGGCCATGCAGGGTTTCAACGTCAGCCTGCAGAGCGTGCGGGTGCAGGTGCCCGAATTCCAGGTGGCGCTGGCCCAACAGGTGCTGGCGGCCGTCGAGGCCGGCGACTACGCGCTGGAACCCGACGAGCCCGGGGCGGCTCCTGCGGCCCCGGCCGCCGTTGATGCCTTCGGGATCAGCGCGGCCGACATCGGCGCCTACGCCCATCACCCCTACTACGAACGGCTGGCGGCGGCGATGCTCTCGGCATCGCGGCGATGGGCGGGCTTCAATCCCGCGGTGCTGGCCGTCGGTTCCCTTTGGTTTTTCTATCGGCGCTTGCCGCTGGCGGCGTTCGCCTATCTGCTCGGCGCGGGCGGAATATTCCTCCTGCTGGCATGGATCGGCGGTGGCGAGCTTTCGGGCAGGGCGGACACTGCGATCCTCAAGCAGTCGTTTGTGGCCAGCCTCATCACAAGCCGCGTTGTCGCGGCCCTGGTGGCAAACAACCTGTACCTGCGCAAGGCCCGCGCGGCCATTGCAAGCCTGCCCCTGGCCGGCCTGTCCTTGGAGGAACGCCTCGAGCTGCTGCGGCAGCAGGGCGGGCCGTCGGTGCTGGCCTTGGCCCTGGCGGTCGTCACGCCCCTGGTCCTGCTGCCGATCATCAATGCCTGACCCCGCGCGCCGGCAGGAACCTTGGGCCGTCTGGTATCATTCGCGGCCGATCCAAGCCACTGCGGAACACCATGGAACTCAATCCCGTCCGCCAGCGAATCGCCGACCTCCGGGGCCGGCTGGATTCGCTCAGGGGGTATCTTTGACTTCGACCTCAAGGTCGAACGTCTCGAGGAAGTAAACCGGGAGCTGGAAAGCCCCGACGTCTGGAACGACCCCGAACGCGCCCAGGGCCTGGGCCGCGAGCGCTCCGCGCTCGAGAAGGTGGTCAACGGCATCCGCAGCCTCACCGACGGCCTCGTCGGCGCCAACGAGCTGCTTGAACTGGCGGAAATGGAAAACGACGAGGACACCGCGTCCGCCGTCGTCGACGACGTCGAGAAGTACGCCCGCGAGGTCGACAAGCTCGAGTTCCAGCGCATGTTCTCCGGCAAGATGGACTCGGCCAACGCCTTCGTCGACATCCAGGCGGGCGCCGGTGGCACCGAGGCCCAGGACTGGGCCGAAATGCTGCTGCGCATGTACCTGCGCTGGTGCGAGTCGCGCGGCTGGAAGACCGAGCTGATGGAAGTCAGCGGCGGCGAAGTGGCCGGCATCAAGTCCGCCACCTTCCGCGTCGAGGGCGATTTCGCCTACGGCTGGCTCAAGACCGAAACCGGCGTGCACCGCCTGGTGCGCAAGTCGCCGTTCGACTCCGACAACCGCCGGCACACCAGCTTCACCTCGGTGTTCGTCTCGCCCGAGGTGGACGACAACATCGACATCACCATCAACCCGGCTGACCTCAAGACCGACGTCTATCGTTCCTCCGGCGCCGGCGGCCAGCACGTGAACAAGACCGAGTCGGCGGTGCGCATCACGCACGTGCCCACCGGCATCGTGGTGGCCTGCCAGACCGGCCGCAGCCAGCATTCCAACCGCGACACCGCGATGAAGATGCTCGCCGCCAAGCTCTACGAGCTCGAGATCCAGAAGCGCAACGCCGAGAAGGACGCGGTGGAAGCCACCAAGTCGGACATCGGCTGGGGCAGCCAGATCCGCAACTACGTGCTCGACCAGAGCCGCATCAAGGACCTGCGCACCGGCATCGAACGCTCCGACACCCAGAAGGTGCTCGACGGCGACCTCGACGAATTCATCGAAGCCAGCCTCAAGGCCGGCCTGGAAGTCGGCGCGAAACGCACCGACGCCTGAGCCGAAGCCCAGCTCCTCCGCTGTTGTAGGAGCGGGGGGGGGGGGGGGGGGGGGGGGGGGGGGGGGG
>JAIBEO010000009.1 GCA_019459185.1 Rhizobium sp.
CCCGCCACCAACCACCCGCCCCCCGCCGCGCCCCCCCCCCCCCGCGGCCCCGGCGTGTCGCGGGTGCGTGGCGGTGCTTACCAGATGACGACGCGGTCCTCGCCCGAACGCACCATCTTGTCGCCTTCCTTGCAGCCGAAGGCCTCGGCGAAAGCCGGCTGGTTCGACTGCGGGCCGATGGCGCGGAACATGCCGGGCGAGTGCGGGCCGACGGTGATCTGCTGCTTGAGCTGGGCCTCGGTGAAGGCGATGCGCCACACCGTGGCCCAGTTCATGTAGAAGCGCTGGTCCTGGCTGTAGCCGTCGATCATCGGGTCGGTGAAGCCCTCGCCCTGGGCGCGCTTGAGCGCGTCGTAGGCGACGGTGGTGCCGCCGAGGTCGGCGATGTTCTCGCCCAGGCCCAGCTTGCCGTTCACGAACAGGCCCGGCAGGGCCTCGTAGCCGCTGTACTGGTCGGCCAGCTTGGCGGCCGCGACCTCGAACTTGGCACGGTCTTCGTCGGTCCACCAGTTGGCCATGTTGCCGGTGGCGTCGAACTTGCTGCCCTGGTCGTCGAAGCCGTGCAGCATCTCGTGGCCGATCACCGCGCCGATGCCGCCGTAGTTGAGCGCGTCGTCGGCGTTGGCGTCGAAGAACGGCGGCTGCAGGATGGCGGCCGGGAACACGATCTCGTTGGCGGTGGCGCGGTAGTAGGCGTTCACCGTCTGCGGGCTCATGCCCCACTCGCTGCGGTCCACCGGCTTGCCGATCTTGTCGAGCATGTAGCGCATGTTGAAGGCGGACGCGGCCATCACGTTGGCGGCGTAGCCTTCGCGCGAGACGGCCAGGCCGTCCCACTCGCGCCACTTGTCCGGGTAGCCGATCTTCGGGGTGAAGGACGACCACTTCTCCAGCGCCTTGGCCTTGGTTTCCTCGCTCATCCAGGCCAGGCCCTCGAGGCGGTGCTTGAGCGACTGCATCAGGTTGCCGACCAGCTGCTCCATCTTGGCCTTGGATTCCGGCGGGAAGGCCTGGGCCACGTAGAGCTGGCCGAAGCCTTCGCCCATCGAGCCGTTGAGCGCGCCCAGCACGCGCTTCCAGCGCTCGGGCATTTCCTTCTGGCCGGCCAGCGTCTGGCGGTAGAACTCGAAGTTGGCGCGTTCGAAGGCGCTGCCCAGGTAGGGCGAGGCGCCGTCGATGGCGCGGAAGCGCAGCCAGGTCTGCCACTGCTCCAGCGGCACGTCGGCCAGCATGGCGTCGAACTCCTTGAAGAAGTCCGGCGTGGCCAGCGAGAAGGCCTGCGGCGCCGGCACGTCGAGCGCGGCGAAGAAGGCGGTCCAGCTGAAGTTCGGGGTGGCCGCGTCGGCGTCGGCCAGCGCCACCGGGTTGTAGCGCCTGGCCGGGTCGCGCAGCTCCAGGCGGCCCAGCGAGGCCTCGGCCAGGCGGGTTTCGAAGTCCATCACCTGCTGGGCCTGGGCCTTGGCGCTGGCTTCGTCGGCGCCGGCCAGCTGCATCAGCTTGGCCACGTGCTCGACGAAGGCGGCGCGCGCGGCCTTGTAGTCCTCGCGGTCTTCCAGGTAGTAGGCACGCTCGGGCAGCGACAGGCCGCCCTGCATGGCGTAGGCGATGTTGGTGGTGGAGTCGTTGTAGTCGGCCATCGCGAAGAAGCCGAACAGCATGCCCTGGCCCGAGGCATAGGCCTGGCCCAGGTAGGCCGGGATGTCGCGGGTGGTGGTGAGCGCGGTGATGCGGTCGAGCTCGGGCTGGATCGGCGCCAGGCCGGCGGCTTCGATGGCGGCTTCGTCCATGCCGGCGGCGAAGAAGTCACCCACCTTCTGCTCCATGCTGCCGGCCGGCCACTGGCCCGCGGCGGCGGCCTTGGCGATCTCGTGCTGCACCTGCAGGGAACGCTCGCCCAGCGCGGGGAAGGCGCCCCAGGTCGTGCGATCGCCCGGCACCGGGTTGGCGGCGAGCCACTTCGAGTTCACGAAGCCATTGAAGTCCTGGCAGGCCTGGATGCTGGTGTCGAGGTCTTCGGCCTTGAACGAGATTGGCTGCTGCGCGACCTGCGAAAGATCCACCGAAAGCTTCGGGGTTTCCGGCGCGGCGGCGGTTTCCGCCGGGGCCTCGGCCTTCTGGCAGGCGGCGAGCACGAAGGTGGCGGACAGGGCGAAGGCGAGTGGCTTCAGGCGCGGGGTCATGGGCGGGTCTCGGGACGGGAAACGAAGGGGTCGAGCCTAGGGCAAGCGGGTGGCGGGGGAGTAGGCCATTGGTCATGGTTTTGGCATGTGAAGGCTTCGGCTTTGCCGAAGAAGGGCTGACCTCGCTATCTGGGGCGGGCCATAACGGGCCGATTTGCTTTGGCTTCGGGATTGGGTAAGGTGGGCTCGTTGGTCCTGGACTCCCATGCTCAAGAAGCCCCGTCTCCAGACCCGCAGTCACGCCGCTGTTGTTCTTCCGCATCGGCTTTCTGAAGGTCAAAGCGCAATCGCGCGTTCCGGCCGCCGTTCGGCGCCGGTTCTCCTTGCCCGCGCCACGGCGCAGCGGCAGACGGTGGTTTCCCAAGGCATCACGCGCGTCGCTTCCGCGGCCGCCGCCGTTTCCAGGGCCTGAACCCGAGCCCGGCGCGACCGCCCGGCAGCGGGCGGCGCGTCGGTCTCCCCCGTCGTGAAAAAAGGAGAGCGGCATGCGTGTTCTGGCCTGTGATGGCATCCACGAGGATGGTTTGGCCCTGTTCCGCCAGGCGGGATGGACGGTCGAGGTGAGCGAGCCGATCAAGGACCCGAAGGTCCTGGCGGCCAAGCTGGAAGGATTTGACGCGGTGCTGGTGCGTTCGGCCACCCAGGTGCCGGCCGAAGCGCTGGCCAATGCCCCGAAGCTGCGGGTGATCGGCCGCGCCGGTGCGGGCGTGGACACCATCGACGTCGAGGCCGCCACCGCGCGCGGCATCGCGGTGATGAACGCGCCCGACGGCAATACGCTGGCCGCCGCCGAACACGCCATCTCGCTGCTGTTCGCCCTGGCCCGGCACGTGCCGCGCGCCGATGCCGGCATGAAGGCCGGCGAGTGGCCCAAGGCGGGGCTCACCGGCTTCGAACTCGAAGGCAAGAAGCTGGGCGTGATCGGCCTGGGCCGCATCGGCGCCACGGTGGCGCGCAAGGCGCAGGGCATCGGCATGGAAGTGGCCGCGCACGACCCCTTCCTGCCCGCCGCCGCCGCCGGCAAGGGCAGCGTGCCGCTGATGTCGCTGGAAGACCTGCTGGCCTGGGCCGACGTGGTCACGCTGCACATCCCGCGCACCAAGGAAACCACGAACCTGCTCGACGAAACCCGACTGCGCGGCATGAAGCGCGGCGCCTTCCTGGTCAACGCCGCGCGCGGCGGCCTGGTGGACGAAGAGGCGCTGCTGCGCCTGCTCGACGAAGGCCACCTGGCCGGCGCCGCGCTCGACACCTTCGCCACCGAACCGCTGCCCAAGGATTCGCCGCTGCGCGCCAACCCGCGCCTGGTGCTCACCCCGCACCTGGGCGCCAGCACCGGCGAGGCGCAGCAGGCGGTGAGCACCATCCTCGCGCGCCAGATCATCGACTTCGTCGCCACCGGTGCGGTCGCGGGCTGCGTGAACCTGCCGCCGCTCACGCCGGAAACCGCGCGCGAAGTGGGCCCCTGGATGCCGCTGATGACCGCGCTGGGCAAGCTGGCCGCGCGCCTGGTGCCGGCGCCGGTGAAGCTGCAGGTGACTTACGCCGGCCGCACCGAGGGCCTGGACACCCGCCCGCTGACGCGCCTGCTGGTGGCCGCGCTGCTGGGCCCGGCCTCGGGTCGCGTGACGCCGGTGAACGCGCTGCACGAAGCCGCCGCCCGCGGCCTGGAAGTGGCCGAAACCCTGGGTGGCGACGGCGACGGCTTCGACCGCCTGCTGCGCATCCGCGTGCAGGGCGGCGGCCAGGTGCGCGAGATAGAGGCCACGCTGCACCGCGGCCCGCGCGTGGTGCGCCTGGACGGCGTGGAGCTCGACTTCGACCCGCTGGCGCACATCCTGCTGATGCGCAACGAGGACAAACCCGGCGTGATCGGCCTGGTCGGTTCGCACCTGGGCGCGGCCGGCGTGAACATCGTCAACTTCTCGCTCGGCGCCACCGGCGACGGTGGCGCCATCGCCGCGATCACCGTCGACCGCGAAGTGCCGGCGCCGCAGCTGGCCTCGCTGCGCGGCATCCCGGGCATCCTGTCCATGGAGCAGCCCTGATGCGCATCCTGCTTGCCCGCCACGGGGAAACGCCGTGGAACGCCGAAGGCCGCTACCAGGGCCAGCGCGACATCGCCCTGTCCGAAGTCGGCGAAGGCCAGGCGCGCCTGCTGGGCCAGCGCCTGGCCGGCGTGCCGATCCACCGCGCGGTGTGGTGGGCCGGGGGCCGCGCCCGCCCCCCCCCGGGAAAGGGCCAGGGGGGAGCCCCCCCCCCCCAC
>JAIBEO010000033.1 GCA_019459185.1 Rhizobium sp.
GCTCAGCCCGGCCTTGGAATAGCCCCCCGGGGGCCGCCCCCCCCCCCCCCCCCCCCCCCGGGCGGCGCGCCAGTGCGCGGCTGGGGTATGGGGAATATCGGCGCACCCTGGCCGCCCAAGGCTAAAGCGCGGAGTCCTGCGCCAATACCCAGCGCTCGCGGGTCTTCCTTTGTTCGCTCCGATAGCGCTCGCGGCGAATCTGCCCTGTCGCCTGAAGCAAGACGAGCGCGCGGTTCACTCGTCTCGATCCCTTTGAAGTCATGAACTCCATGGGGAGGAACGGCTCCAGGCACTTCGCGGCGCTGTACGCGCTCGCAGTAGTAGTGTTAACAGTGGCGCCGGAAGTGATTGCTTCGCGAAGTGCCGCTAAGACGGCTAGCTCATCCGTCTCGGCTTTGGACCAGGGGTCGCTCGGCTTGAGCACGCCGTGTTCATTCCAGGCAAGTTGGATTGGCGAGTTCGCCTTCGCGAGATTCAGCTTCTCCTGACGAAGCTCGATTGACCCGTCGTCGGAAAGCAGCGCGAGTCGCGATCGCGCAGAATTGTGCCAAGCCGTAGATCCTGAATAGGAGTTCCCGGCGCTTCCGTAGCGAGCAGCGCTCTTGTCGATGTGCGCAAGCAGGCATATCGCCGCATTGTTTGCACGTGCGATCTCACCAAGCATTCGAACGAACGCGCGGACCTGGCGCCGGTCATTCTCCTGGCCATCAAAGGCATCGCTAGCATTGTCGATAATGACGAGACCTGCCCCGCGTACTGCGTCAGATAGCTCAAGAAGCGCGGGTGTCTTAACGAGCGATCGATCTCCGTAGTTCACTATCTCGCACGCAAGAATTGGGCAGTCGGTTCCGTCCAGAATGCTCAATCGAGAAGTCACCTCGCTTGAAGACAAGCCATAGCTATCGATGACGTTCCGCAGGCGATGTCGAACGAGATCACCACGATCCTCAAGAGAAACGAATACCGAGGATAGCTTTTCCGTAGCCAGAGCAGCCCAGCTTCGCCCTGCCGCTACATGTGCAGCGAGGGTCAACGCAAGAATTGATTTCCCCGCGCCCCCGTGGCCGCCAAGTAGCGTCACGTGGCCGCGTGGCAGCAGCGGAAATACTGCGTAATCGATGGCGCCCGTAGTGGCATTTTCAATGTCGGAAAGGTCAACCGTCGAGAAAAGAGGATCTCGACCCGGAAGCGGTGCATCGAAGGGTCGCCCAACCTGAGCGGCGAGACGTTCGCAGGCCCCATATTCCTCATCGCGATCGGCTCGTTCGTACTCGGCAGTGAGTCCGGCTTGGGCGATGGCAATTCTGCGCAGTTGAGCATCCGCCTCCAGTCGGGCGTTTAGCTTGTCGCTGTAGACGCTTAGGCTCACAGGATGGGCGCCCACTGTGCACCCCGGTCTCGTGCGAGGGACCGTAGATGTTCCGCCACGGCGTCGCGAGGGTATAGGAATCGATTTCCCAGCCGCACGTACGATGGGCCTCTCCCGCGCTTCCGCCAGGCCTCAATGGTTCCTTGAGTGGCGCCTGCCAGAAGTCTGAAGTCTTCTTCGATGAAGCAATCGACAGAAGCCGCCATTAGCCTCAGTCGCTCAAGGTCTTCGGCCTGTGATCTCGTCATATTTCCCCACCGTTACCGGCCTAATGCCGCTTGGTACATGCGGGCATTTAATCGCGGGGGAGGGGTGAGGGGACCCCACGTTGATGGGGAATCTTTGGTCATCAACGTTTGGCGTCTTCGATTCCCGACTTCACTAGACGCGGGCCGATCTCCAGGTCCATGTGCGCCCCGAGTTGACGGGCGAACCCTGCGAACCAGGAAGCCGAGTCAGAGGGCGGGAATTCACCCGCAAGGCGCCAATAGAATATGGCCATATTCGAGACCAGCGCTCTCGCTTTAGCCTGCTTGGGTTTAGCTTGCCGCGATGGCTCCATGGCAGAGATGGCTTCTTCGCTTACAACTCTTAGCGTGTGTACCCAGTTCCAAGTCTCGTCCAAGAAATCCAGGTGGCCGCTCGATAGGACGCGTTCCGCTAGCTCGTTAGGAACGTCGGGGTGGCGGAAGAGAATTGCCTCACGCGCATGAATCCCAAGCGTGATCGCAGCGGGCTCGCCTACTGTGCGCAGGCTGCCCAACAATCGACGTGCATCAGAGGCAACCTTAGCGATTCGGTCGCGCTGAACTGCGAGGGGCTCTTCATTGGTATCTGGGAACTGAGCAATCATGGTGGCATAGCGCAAGAAGGACTGTTGCTTCTCAATCGGCAGCTGAGACCGCGCGAGCTCCCTGCTTAGATCAATGCGTACGCGACTAGGCAAGTGGTCTGGGTTCAACCAAAAGCCTTTGCTGCCCGTGAAGTTGGGTTTCTTTCGGCTCATCGACTGCCCTTTTCGACGAAATCGAGCACGTCCTCTGGCCTGATTGACGTGTAACGGCGAAGCATTGTCCAAGTCTTGTGACCGGTGAGTAGCGCTACGCGTGGGATGTCCAGTCCCATTCGGAAGAACTGCGCGGTTGCCCGATGGCGAAGGTCATGAAAGTGGAGATCATCAATTGGCGGTTCTACCGCCTTGCATGCGCGTGTAAAGGCTGTAGAGACCGAGTCGGCCCGAGCCCCGAACACCCGTTCGCAATCGTTTCTGCACAGTGCCGCCTGCAGAATTTCCACCGCATCAGGCAGTAGGGGCACAACCTGGTTGTTTCCGATCTTTCTGCGTGGGTCCTTTCGATCCCGAATGAGTGCCGTTCGCCTAACTAGGTCCACATCCTGTGCCCGGAGCTCACAAATCTCACCTAGGCGCATTCCTGTAGCTAAGGCGAACCGACAAATAGCCTGCATATCTATGCGCTGGCGACTGTTTGCGCTCCAGTACGCGTAAAGTCTGCTTAGCTCTTCGTTCGTTGGCTCACGCTCACGTTCCTTGCTTCGGGTGTCTAGACCTCGATGCTTGAGAGACGAACGTACTTGAGCGGGCAGGTCCGCGGGAATGTCCAGGTGCCGCACATGGCGCCCCCATTTCAAGACTGCTGCTAAAAAGGAGAGATCAGCAGCAATCGTCACTCCGCCCGCTCCTTGGCGAACTCGTTGGTCTACGAAGTCCCGAAGTACGATAGCCGTTAGCGAAGAAAGGCGAACACTTCCGAGTCTTGACTTGAGCATGACCAGAGTGGCTGCCTTGGTCTTTCCGCCGGCGCCAGCGCCAGAACCTCTATAGGCATCTATCAAGTCGCTAAGGGTGGCACCCTTCGGAGGTTGAACGTGACCGCTAGCGGCTACCTGGTGGACATAGCCCTCTACCGCTCGGGCCCATGCTTCCGCGTCCCGTTTCAGTGGGAAGGTTGCCGCCCTATACAATCCCTTGCGGCGCACCTGGGCGCGCCATTTGCCTGAAGGTAGCTGCGTAAAGGTCGCCACGTGTGCAGTTCGTGTCCAGCCAGCCGTTTACCAAATCTTAGCCGACCGCCCCCCGGGTGTGCACTGTATGTGCACCTTGCGTTGCAATAGGGTCATCTGCCACCTCACTCTGACTGCGTATAAGGCTTTAAAAACAAGAAGATATGGCATTTCAGTTATCAGTTGCCCCGATGATGGACTGGACCGACCGCCACTGCCGGGTCTTCCATCGCCTGCTCGCGCCGAACGCGCGGCTCTACACCGAAATGGTGCACGCCCAGGCCGTGATCCACGGCGACCGCGAGCGCCTGCTCGGCTTCGACGCGGTAGAGCACCCGGTGGCGCTGCAGCTCGGCGGCAGCGACCCCGCGCACCTGGCCGAGGCCACCCGCATCGGCGCCGACTGGGGCTACGACGAGGTCAACCTCAACGTCGGCTGCCCGTCCGACCGCGTGCAGGCCGGCCGTTTCGGCGCCTGCCTGATGAAGGAACCCTCGCTGGTGGCCGATTGCGTCGCCGCCATGCACACCGCCGCGCCGGCGAACGTACCGGTCACGGTGAAATGCCGGCTCGGCGTGGACGAGATGGAGGACTACGACATCTTCCGCGCCTTCATCGACACCGTGGCCCTGGCCGGCTGCCGGGTGTTCGTGGTGCACGCCCGAAAGGCCTGGCTGCAGGGCCTGAGCCCGAAGGAAAACCGCGAGATCCCGCCGCTGCGTTACGAATGGGTGCACCGCCTCAAGCGCGAACGGCCGGACCTGGTGGTGGCGATCAATGGCGGGCTGGCCACGGTCGAAGACGTGCTGGCGCAATCGCCCGGCCTGGACGGCGTGATGATCGGCCGCGCCGCCTACCACGAGCCCTACCGCCTGCACCTGATGGACCGCGCCCTGTTCGCGCCCGCGCAGGCGCCGGAAGAACGCGCCGACCTGCTGCGCAAGCTGCGGCCCTACGTCGAGGATTGCCTGGGCCGCGGCGTCGCGCTCAAGCACATCAGCCGACACCTGCTGGGGCTGTTCCATGGCCAGCCGGGCGGGCGCCTGTTCCGCCAGGTGCTGAGCGAAGGCGCGCCGCGCGCCGATGCCGGCTGGGCGCTGGTGGAGCGTGCGCTGACCGAAACGCTACGATGAGGTCCAGCCGAACGCACGGGAGTCCACCGCGATGACCTTCAAGCTCACCTCCGCCAGTTTCCGGGACGGCGACACGCTGCCCGACCTGCACGTGCATGCGATGGGCGACACCTCGCCGCACCTGCGCTGGTCCGGCGCCCCGGCCGGTACCCGCAGCTTCGCGGTCACCTGCTACGACCCGGACGCGCCCACCGGCTCCGGTTTCTGGCACTGGACCGTGGCCAACCTCCCGGCCGACGTCACCGAATTGCCGGCCGGCGCGGGCAGCCGCGATGGCCGGGGCCTGCCGCCGGGTGCAGTGCAGGGGCGGACCGACTACGGGTACGCCGGCTTCGGCGGCGCCGCGCCGCCGCCGGGACACGGACCGCATCGCTACATCTTCACGGTATTCGCCGTGGACACCGACCGGCTTGACGTCGGCCCCGATGACTCGGGCGCGGTGTTTGGCTTCAACCTGCACTTCCACACCCTGGCCAAGGCGTCGATCACGGCGACCTACGAGAACCGGGGCGAGGGGTGATCACCGGCGACCCCCGGGCCTTCCTGGCCTTTGCGCGCGACCTGGCCGACGATTTCGGCCCGGCCTGCGCAAAGGCGGCGTTCCTTGTGGCGCCCGAGGGGTTTGCCTTGGCCGAGCAGTCGGCCAGCGACAACGCCTACATGGACCTGTCCGTGCGCGTGGATCCGCAGCGCGCGCTCGCCCAGCACCGCGAGCTGCAGCGTGCGCTGGCCGAAGACCTGCCGACCGTCTGTTTCCCCGGCGATCCGGCCACGCCCGACGCGCTGTTCCCGAACAACGTGTTCGGCACCGCGCCGGGGCGCCTGGTGATCGGCCACATGCGCCACGCCGTGCGCCAGCGCGAGGCGGAACGCGCCGACATCCGTGGCTTCTTCACAGGCGCCATGGGCTGCCGGGAAATCGATCTGCGCTCCCAGCCAGGCATTTGCGAGCTCACCGGTTCCATGGTGATCGACCGCGCCCGCGGCCTCGGCTTCGTCGGCCTGGGCGAGCGCTGCGACGCCGCCGGCGCCGCGGCCATGCACGCCGCCTTCGGCCTGCGCGCCAGCCTGCTGTTCGACCTGGCGCCGGGCGAGTACCACGCCAACGTGGTGATGAGCGTGCTCGCCGGCCGCGCCCTGGTGATCTGCCCCGGCGGCTTCGCCGACCCGGCGGCCGCGGCGGCGATCGCCGCGCTCTACGCGCCCGCGGTGGTCACCCTCACGGACGCCCAGAAGGCCGCCTTCGCCGGCAACTGCATCGCCCTGCGCGGCGACCGGGTGCGCGTCAGCCAGGCCGGCGCCGATGCCCTGCGGCCGGAGCAGGTGGCCGTCCTGGCCGACGCAGGCTTCGCCCTGGCCCCGGTGCTCCTGGACGAAATCGAGAAGGCCGGCGGCTCCCTGCGCTGCTGCGTGGCCGAAATCTACTGAGACTTAACCCTGGCGTCAGCCAAGTTATTGAAGATATTAGGGTTCAGACCGGATTCACTGCCCCGGAACCAGACTTCACCCCGTCATCCGGCTAGCCGGACCCCCCGCTCGGAGCTAGTATCCCGCTGATGCTGAACGCCCTTCGACCCCTGTTGCTGCTTGCCGCCGTTGCTGCCGCCGCGGCGCCGGTGCATGCCGAGGAAGCGCGCCAGCGCCGCCTGGAGGCCGCCGAGCGCATTCGCGAGGTCGAGCGCGACGGTGGCCGCGTGCTGCAGGCCGAGCGCATGCAGCGCGGTGGCCGCGAGGTTTACCGCTACAAGGTGCTCACGCCAGACGGCCGCGTGCGCGTCATGCACGACGCCCGCGACCGCGAACCGCCGCGCACCGACCGCCGCAGCCTGATGCTGCGCGACCGTGCCCGCCGGCCTGAGCCGATCGAGAACCGTCGCCCGGAGCCGCGCACCGACGCGGGCCTGGAAGAAACCCGCCGCGGCGACACCGAAGACTGATTTTCCTGTCCGGGCCCCCCCGGGCCGTTCCCCTGTCGAAGGAGACGCCATGCGCGTACTGCTGGTCGAGGATGAAGCCCCTCTCCGTGAAACCCTGGCCGCGCGCCTCAAGCGCGAGGGTTTCGCCGTGGACACCGCCGGTGACGGCGAGGAAGGCCTGTACCACGGCCGCGAAGTGCCGTTCGACATCGCTGTGATCGACCTTGGCCTGCCGAAGATGTCGGGCATGGACCTGGTGAAGGCGCTGCGCGCCGAGGGCCAGAAATTCCCCATCCTCATCCTGACCGCGCGCTCGAGCTGGCAGGACAAGGTCGAGGGCCTGAAGTCCGGCGCCGACGATTACCTGGTCAAACCCTTCCACGTGGAAGAACTGCTGGCGCGCATGAACGCGCTGCTGCGTCGCGCCGCCGGCTGGTCCAAGCCCACGCTCGACTGCGGCCCGGTGAAGCTCGACCTCTCGGCCCAGACCGTCAGCGTCAACGGCGCCGGCGTGGACCTGACCAGCTACGAGTACAAGGTGCTCGAATACCTGATGCTGCACGCGGGCGAGCTGGTGTCCAAGGCCGACCTGACCGAGCACATCTACCAGCAGGATTTCGACCGCGACTCGAACGTGCTCGAGGTCTTCATCGGCCGCCTGCGCAAGAAGCTCGATCCCGAGGGCGAGATCAAGCCGATCGAGACCGTGCGCGGTCGCGGCTACCGTTTCGCCATCCCGCGCGACGAGTAAACCCGCGTGCGCGGTTGGCGCACGCTGTCGCTGCAGGCCCGGCAGATGCTGGCGGCCAGCGTCGCGCTGGTCGCCTTCCTCGGGCTCACCGGCTACGCCCTGGACCGGGCCTTCGTGCAGACGGCCCAGAACGCGCTGCGCGAGCGCCTGGCGAACCTGGCCAACGCCTACATCCAGGAAAGCGAATTCGACCGCACGGGCGCCTTCATTTCGCCCGAGATCCCGCCCGACACCCGCCTGCTGAGCCCGGGCAGCGGCCTGTACGCGAACGTGCGCGGCGAAGGCCTGAGCTGGGAGTCGGCGTCGGCCCTGGGCCGCTCGCTACCGCCGGTGGAATTCCTCAAGCCCGCCGAGAAGCGCTTCGAAGGCCCGCTGCGCATCGTCGACGCGCGCGGGCTCGAGAACAGCGTCTACGCCTATTCGATGGGCGTGATCTGGGAGAGCGCGGGCGATTACCCGATCACCTTCAGCGTGTTCGAGGACGCCGGCCAGATCCAGGACCAGGTGAACGTGTTCCGGCGCGCGCTCTGGGGTTACCTGGTGATGGCGGCGCTGCTGCTGTTGCTGGTGCAGATCCTGGTGCTGCGCTGGAGCCTGCTGCCGCTGCGCGACGTCGAGCGCGAACTCTCGCGCGTGCGCCAGGGCCGCAGCCAGCGCCTGTCGGGCCGGCACCCGCGCGAACTCGAGTCGATCACCGAATCGGTCAACAGCCTGATCGAGAGCGAGCGCAGCCACCTCGAGCGCAGCCGCAACACGCTCTCCGACCTGGCGCACAGCCTCAAGACCCCGCTGGCCGTGCTGCGCTCGCGCCTCGACGCCGACGCCAGCCACGAAGAGCTGCGCGCCGAGGTTGGCGCCCAGGTGCAGCGCATGAACGAGATCGTCTCCTACCAGCTCTCGCGCGCCGCCCGCAGCGGCCACGCGCTGTATTCGGCGCCGCTGGAGATCGAGCCGCGCGCCGAGGAAATCGTCGCCGGCCTCGAAAAGGTGTACGCCAGCAAGGGTGTGTTCTGCGAATTCGAGATCGACCCGGCCGCGCGTTTCCACGGCGAGCTGGGCGACCTGCAGGAGCTGATGGGAAACCTGGTCGAGAACGCCTTCAAGTGGGCGCGCAAGCGCGTGCTGCTGACGGTGACGGTGGAGCCGGCGCCGGACAACCGCCGCCCCGGCGTGTCCTTCGTGGTGGACGACGACGGCCCGGGCATTCCGCCCGAGCAGGTCGAACGCCTGCTGCAGCGCGGCGTGCGCGGCGACGAGCGCGTGCAGGGCCACGGCATCGGGCTGTCGATCGTGCAGGACATCGTCGCGGCCTACCGCGGCGAGCTCTCGGTGACCCAGGCGCCGGAGCTGGGCGGCGCGCGTTTCGCCGTGCGTTTCCCGCCGGCTTATTGAACCTGGTTCAACGAGCGGGGATCGGCGACTCGCCGTAGAAGCGCTGCAGATGTCCGGCCACGGCCGGCATTTCCCGGGCCAGCAGCGCCGGCGCCGAGAAGTGGTACTCGCTGGCGACGGCGAAGAATTCCTCGGGGGCTTCCGCGGCATAGGCGTCGATGGTCGTTTCCTCGCCGGCGTCCACGCGTTCGCAGAAGGCGTCGTAGGCCTGCTGGAAATCGCGGGCCCAGGCGCGCTGCCAGCCGGCGGGCAAGGGCGGGGTGCCGTCCATGGCGCCGTCCAGGGCGTCGAGCTTGTGCGCCATTTCGTGCACCACCAGCTGGAAACCCGCCTCCGGCTCGGCCAGGTCGGCCAGCACGTCGTCCCAGCTCAGCACCAGCGGGCCCTGGTCCCAGGCTTCGCCGGCCAGTTCGTCCACCCATTCGTCCACCACGCCGGTGTCCTCGTCGTGGTGGCGGCGGTGCACGCGGAAGGCGCCGGGGTAGACCAGCACCTGCGACCAGCCGTGCAGGCCTTCGGCGCCGAACTCGAGCAGGGGCAGGCAGGACAGGGCCGCCAGCTGCAGGCGCTGGGAGTCGTCCAGCGCCAGGCCGTGCAGCGGCGTGATCGCCTTGCCCGACTGGTAGCGGGCCACCAGGCCGCACAGGCGGTCGAGCCGTGCGGCCTCGAGCCGGCCGAGGAAGGGCAGGGCACCGAGGAGCCTGTCGCGGTCGGCCGGGGACAGGCGGGGTTGGCCCGTGACGGAGCGCAGGCGCTGGAACAGGGATTTCATGCCCGCAGGGTGCGGGCGGCGCCGCGATCAGGCAAGCCTGTTCGGGCTCAGCGGATCATGCCGGGCAGCAGGGTGTTCCAGCGCGGGGTGCTGCGGCCCGCGGCGCCGCTGCTGCGCGGGCGCACCGGGGCGGTGGCGCCCGGGCCGGCGGACGGCTCGGTGTTCTTGCCGCTGGCCTGCTTGGTGTCGTCGGCTTCGGCCTTCTGGCAAAGACCACCGTCGGGCTCGGCTTGGGCCGGTTCGGCGGCGAAGGCGCCGGCGGCGGCGAGGGCCAGGCTCAGGGCAAGCAGTAGGCGGATCATGGTCTTCACCTGCGGTACGGGACACCCTGTCGGATGCGCCGGGGCGGCCAAGGGTTGCATCCGATTCTACGCGGGCCGGCGCCGGCTGCCAGTGCCACTTTTGCGGCGTCGCAGCATGGCGGCGGCGCGTGGTTCGGGCAGACTCCCGCGGCACATGAATGCCGCCAGCCTGACCTTCCCACGCCCGCTCATTCGCGGCCCCGCGCTTCGCCGCGCCCTCATCGCCGGCGCCCGCCGGGTGATCGCGCAGCGGGAGGCGCTCAACAAGATCAACGTCTTCCCGGTGCCCGATGGCGACACCGGCAGCAACCTCGCCTTCACCCTGGGCGGCGTGCTGGCCGGCGCGCTCAGCCGGCGCACCCAGGGCGCAGGTGACCTGCTGCGCCGGGTCGGCGAGGACGCGGTGGACGGCGCGCGCGGAAACTCCGGCGCGATCCTGGCGCAGTTCTTCACCGGCGTGGCGGAAGCGGTCGGCACCGCCCGCGCGCTCGAGGCCGCGGCCCTGGCACGCGCCGTGCGTGCCGGCGCCACCTCGGCCCGGCAGGCGCTGTCCGAACCGCGCGAAGGCACCATCCTCAGCGTCATCAGCGCCTTCGCCGAGGGCCTGGACACGCGCGCCGACGACGATCTCGGAAGCTGGTTCGCGCGTGCGCTCGAGCGCAGCCGCAAGGCGCTCGCGGCCACCCCGACGCAGCTGCCGGTGCTTGCCAAGGCCGGAGTGGTGGATGCCGGCGCGCAGGGTTTCGTGGACCTGCTCGAAGGCATCCAGGAATTCATCGCCTCGGGCGCGGTGGACGCCGCCGGCGTCGCCGACGAACTGCCGGCCGACCTGGAAGCCGCCGAAGGCCATGGCGAACTCGGCGACGCCGACCCTGAGCACCGCTGGTGCAGCGAATGCCTGCTGGTGGGCGAAGGCCTGGACCGCGCCGGCCTGCGCGCGGCGGTGGGCGAACTGGGCGCGTCCTGCGTGGTGATCGCCGGCAGCCACACCCGCGTGCGCCTGCACGCGCACGTGGCGCAACCGAGCCAGCTGTTCGAATTGGCGGGGCGTTTCGGCCGCGTCGAAGGCGCCAAGGCCGACGACATGCACGCCCAGGCGCGTACCGCCGCCGGCGGCGTCGGCGTGGCGGTGATCACCGACAGCGCCGCCGACCTGCCCGACGAGGAACTGCGCCGGCTCAACATCCACATGGTGCCAGCGCGCGTGAACTTCGGCGACCAGGATTACCTCGACAAGGTCGGGCTCTCCACCGCCGAGTTCTACCGCAAGCTGCGCACCGAACTGGTGCTGCCGCGCACCAGCCAGCCGCCGCCGGGCGATTTCCGCCGGCAGTTCGAATTCCTGCTCTCGCACCATCGCGAGCTCGTGTACGTGGGCCTGTCGCGGGCGGTGTCGGGCACGCTGCAGTCGGCCGAAACCGCCGCGCAGCGCTGCAGCCCGGGACGCACCCACGTGTTCGACACCGGCAATGCCTCCGGCGGCGAAGGCCTGCTGGCGATGCGTGCGGCGGAAATGGCCGTGGCCGGCGCGACCTCGGCGCACATCCTGGAAGAGCTGGCGCGGCTCAAGCCGCTCACCCAGACCTGGGCCATGGCGCGCAACATCAGCCACGCCGTGCGCGGCGGCCGCATCCCGGCCTGGGCCAAGCCCGTGGTCGAGTGGCTGGGCCTGACGCCGCTGGCCAAGGTGAAGGACAGCGGCAAGCTCGGCGTGGTGGGCGGCCTGTTCGGCCAGTCGCGGCTGCCCGAGCGTTACGCCGAATACGTCGCCAGGCGCGTCGCCAAGGGTCGGCGCTACCGCCTGGTGGTGGGCCACTGCGATGCGCCCGAAGACGGCGAACGCCTGCTGGCCGCGCTGCGTACGCGCCTGGACGTGGCGCAGGGCTGGCTGGTGGAAACCGGCTCGGCGGTGGGCGCGCACGCGGGCCCGGGCGCGCTGGTGGTGTCGCTGCAGCCCGCGGACTGACGCCGCCCGCGGGGCTCCCGCATAATGCCGGCATGACTGCGCCGACGTTCATCACGCTCCTGCTGCTGCTTGTCGCCTACCTGCTCGGTTCGCTCTCGGGCAGCCTGCTGCTGGGCCGCCTGCGCGGCGTCGACATCCGCCAGCACGGCAGCGGCAACGCCGGCGGCACCAACGCGCTGCGCACGCAGGGCTGGAAGTTCGCGCTCGGCACCGTGCTGGTGGACGTGGGCAAGGGCGTGCTGGCGGTGTGGCTGGCGCTGCGCTTCGGCGGCGGCGAGGCCTGGCTGCCCTATGCCGCGGCGGCGGCGGCCATCCTTGGCCACGTGTACCCGGTGTTCCATGGTTTCCGCGGCGGCAAGGGCGCCGGCACGCTGGTGGGCGCGCTGCTGGTGGCCTGGCCGGTGTCGGTGGCAGTGCTGGTCGGCACCTGGCTGCTGGTGCTGACCGCCACGGGCTACGTCGGCCTGTCCACCATCCTGGCCGGCGCCGCGCTGGTGCCTTTCGCGCTGCTCACCGACGCGCCGCCATCGCGGCTGGTCTTCGCCGTGGGCGTGGCGGTGTTCCTGGCCTACACCCACCGCAGCAACATCGCGCGACTGCGCGCCGGCACCGAAAGCCGCTTCGAGCGCGTGCGGATCTGGGCGCGTCTGGTCCGGGGCCTGGCGTGAGCGACCGCGCGCTGCTGGCGCGGCTGTGCGCGGGTCCGGCGTCCGGCGCCGAACTCGCGGCTTCGCTGGGCATCACCCGCAGCGCGGTGTGGAAGCGCATCGAGGCGCTGCGCGGGGCGGGCGTGGAGGTTGATGCGCAGCCGGGCCGCGGCTACGCGCTCGCGCGACCGCTGCAGTTGCTCGACGGCCCGGCGCTGGCCGCCGCGCTGTCGCCCGATGCGCGCGCCGAACTGGCAGGCCTCGAGGTCCTGTTCGAAACCGATTCCACCAATGCCGAGGCCCTTCGCCAGCCCGCGCCGGAGCAGGGCACGCGCGCCTGGCTGGCCGAGCGCCAGTCCGCCGGCCGCGGCCGCCGTGGCCGTGCCTGGGCCTCGCCGCTGGCCGCGCATGTCTACCTGAGCCTGTCGCGCCGCTTCGACGGTGGCATCGCCGCGCTGCAGGGGCTCAGCCTCGCCGTCGGCGTGGCGGCGGTGCAGGCGCTGCACGGCCTGGGCTACCGCGAGGTCGGGCTGAAGTGGCCGAACGACCTGCTGGTGGGCGCGCGCAAGCTGGGCGGCATCCTCGTTGAGCTGCGCGGCGACGCCGCCGGCCCGCTGCACGTGGTCGTGGGCCTGGGCCTGAACGTGGCGATGCCACCCTCGGCCGCGGACAGCATTGACCAGCCCTGGTGCGACCTCGCCGGCCTCGCGCCGCAGCCGCCCTCGCGCCAGGTCGTGGCCGCGGCGCTGCTCGACGCGCTGCTGCCGATGCTCGCGCGCTTCGAACGCGAGGGCCTGGCGCCCTGGCGCGAGGCCTGGTCGCGACACGACCTGCTCGCCGGCAAACCCGTGCGCGTGCAGGAAGGCCCGCGCGTGGTCGAAGGCATCGCGCTCGGCCTGGCCGAGGACGGCGCGCTGCGCCTGCGCACCGCGGCCGGCGAACACCTGTGTCACGCAGGCGAAGCGAGCCTGCGCGCCGCATGAACTGGCTGCTCGACCTCGGCAACACCCGCCTGAAGGTGGCCCCGTGGTCGCCGGGCGGCCCGGTCGGCGAGGTCCAGGCCTGGGCGCACGGCGCCGCCGATTTCGCGCCTTCGCTTCAGCGCTGGCTGGCGCAGCTGGCCGCGGGCGACCGTTGCTGGCTGGCTTCCGTGGCCAGCTCCGAACTCACCGCCACCGTGGCCGAGGCCCTGGCGCGCAGCGGCCACCCGGCCACGCGCGTGCGCACCCTGGCCGAGTGCGCCGGCGTGCGCATCGCCTATGCCGAACCGTCGCGCCTGGGCGTGGACCGGTTCCTGGCGCTGCTGGCGGCGCACGCGCGCGGGCCTGGCCCCTGGCTGCTGGTGTCCGCGGGAAGCGCGCTCACCGTGGACCTGCTCGACGCCACCGGCCAGCACCGCGGTGGCGTCATCGCGCCCAGCCCCGAACACATGCGCTCGGCCCTGGCCGCGCGTTTTCCCGCCCTGGCCTACGCCGGCGGGGAAGCCCATGCCTTCGCCACCGACACCGCCGACGCGCTGGCCGGCGGCAGCCTGGGCGCTGCGCTGGGCCTCATCGAACGCAGCCACCGCGAGGCCGCGCGCCTGCTGGGCCAGGCGCCGGTGCTGCTGCTGGGTGGCGGCGGCGCCGCGCGGCTGGCGCAGTCGCTGGGCATCGAACACGAGCTGGCGCCCGCGCTGGTGCTGGAAGGCCTGGCGGTTTACGCCGCGCAGGCGGGGAGCGAGACGCAATGATGGTGCGTGGACTGGTGGTGCTGCTGGCGTGCATGAACCTCGCCGTCGGCCTGTGGTGGTGGCTGCACGTGCCAGCGGTGGCCGCGCCGCCGCCGCCGATGGAAAACGGCGTGGGTGGCCTGGTGCTGCTGGGCGAGGCCGAGGCACCGGCGCCGCCGGACGCGGTCGAGCTGGCCGCGGTGCCGATGCCGCTGCCCGACGCGCCGCTGTGCCTGAGCATCGGGCCCTTCGCCACGCCGGCCCAGCTGCGCGCGGCCATGAATGCGCTGACGCCGCTGGCCGCGCGCATTCAGTTCCGCGAGCTGCCGGCCACCGAGCTGCGCGGCTACCGCGTGTTCCTGCCCGCCTCCGGCAGCCGCGAGCAGGCGCTGGCCACCGCGCGCCAGCTGGCCGCGCGCGGCGTGCGTGACTACTACGTCGTCACCGCCGGCGAGGAAGAGAACACCATTTCCCTGGGCCTGTTTCGCGAACTGGCCAACGCCGAGAAGCGCCGCGACGAAGTCGCCAGGCAAGGTTTCCAGCCTTCGCTCGAGCCGCGCACCGAGCAGGCCGCGCAATGGTGGATCGACCTGGCCGCCGAGCCCGGCCTGGACTGGGCCGCGGCGATCGGCGAGACCGCCGGTCTCGAGGCGCGCCCAGCGCCCTGCCAGTAACGCCGCCGCGGCAGGCTAGAATCCGCGCCATGCCGGCTTAGCTCAGTTGGTAGAGCAACCGCCTTGTAAGCGGTAGGTCCCCGGTTCGATTCCGGGAGCCGGCACCAGCCTGGCCCGAGGGCTTGGCATTGATGCCCGACATGGGCTCTTATAGCCCACGGGCGACGCGGGGGGCGGCGCCAGGAGGGCGCCGACCACGCATGGCGAGTGATCGCAAAGCGGCACAGGCCACCGGTAACGCCGCACTGGGCGGCGACCTGCGCGCGCGGCTGCTCGCCGTGCTGCTCGTCGTCGCCGGCGTGGTCGAAGCGGCCTGGCTGGATGCCTTCCTTCCCCGTGGCTGGCCGGCCTGGCTTTCGATGGCGCCCGTGGGCGTGGTGGCCGCCGGCCTGTGGCTGCGGGTGGATCGCCGCCGCTGGAGCATGCTGGCCCTGGGGCTGGCGCTGGCCTCCCTGGGGCTGGTGATGGTCGCTTGGCCCGGCGGGGACCTCGTGGCGCGCAGCGTGGCACCCTGGCTGGCCGCGCTGGCGGCTGCGGTGGGTCTGGGCGCACAGGCGGTCGGCCCGCGGCCCGCCGTGGCGCTGGTGGCGCGGGCTGCCGGGGGATTCCTGCTGGCGTTGGCGCTGCTGGCGCTGCTGGGCCTCTTCCAGGACGGCCGTGGCACTGGCCTGCCGCTCGGGCTGGCGCCGATCCTGGCCTGGACCGGAGCCGCCGCGTGGTTGCTGGTGCGCGACCTGGCGCCCGGCTCGCAGCGCATTCTGCGCCTGTGCTCGGCGCTGCTGGCTGGCCTGGCGGTGCTGGTGATGTCCGGTTGGTGGCTGCACGTGCCCTACATCGTCCAGGGCGGCACCCACTACGTGCCGATGCAGTTCAATACCGCCTTCTGCGCCTTCCTCATGGCGGTGGCCCTGCGGTTTCTGGCCACCGGCCGCCGCAACCTGGCGCTGCTGCCGCTGCTGCCCGTGGTCCTGTTGGCCCTGGTGAGCCTGGCCGAGGAGTACGCCGGCTGGTCGGTGGGCGCCGGCGAATGGCTGCTCACGCATGGCATCGTCGCCGAGGGCGTGGTGCCCGGACGCATGGCGCCGAACACGGCCACGGCCTTCCTGCTGGGCATCCTGGGCGTGGTCCTGGCGCCCCCGGGCGGGCAGCGCAGCCTGGTGCGCTGGTCGGCCACCTGGGCTTGTGGGTTCGTCGTGACGGTGATCGCGCTGATCGTGCTCACCGGCTACGTGTTCGGCATCCCGGTGCTGCGCGGCTGGGGCTCGCACACGCCGATGGCGCTGATGACCGGCGTGTCCATGGCGCTGATCGGGCTGGGGCTTGGCTTCGGCGGCTCGGAGGTCCAGCGCACGCTCAGGCAGCGCGCGGCCTGGATGCCGGTGGTGGTGGCGCTGGGCGCAACCGCCGCTTCGGTGCTGATGTGGTACGCGATCGACCGCGACCAGGGCCGGCGCGCGCAGGCGGAGCTCCAGCAGCAGGCGGAGCTGGCGCGCCAATCCATCGAGACCAGCGCCCAGAGCCGCAACGACGCGCTGCGGCGCATGGCCGAACGCATGGCCGGCGCCAGCGACGAGGCCCAGCGGCAGCACCTGTTCCGGCTGGATTCGGCCATCTACCTGCGCGACTTCCCGAGCTTCGCCTCCGTACTCTGGGTGGACGGCGAGACCCGGGTGAAAGGCACCTTGCAGCGCGAAGGATTCGCCGCCGACGTGCTCGGCATCCGCCTCGACTTCGAGCAGGTCCGCACCGATGCGTTCGAACGGGCCCGCCGCAGCGGCGAACCCGAGCAATCGCGGCCCATCGTGCTGCTCAACGGCCGGCCCGGCGAGCTGGTCGTCGCGCCGATAGCGGGCGTGGAAGGCGCCGCCGGCTTCGTGGTCGCCGCGGTCATGCACGACGACTTCTATCCCCGGGTGCTGGAACCGGTGGCGGAAACCAACCCGCTGCGGGTGCGGCACGGCGGCACGCTGCTCTACCAGCGCGGCGCCCCGGGCGCCGCGCCGC
>JAIBEO010000041.1 GCA_019459185.1 Rhizobium sp.
ACGGCGCGGCCAGCGCTGGCGCAACCACCGATGCCCCACCTCGCGGCCAACGCCAGGCCTGAGCAAAGCCCGCCGCTGGCAGCCCCGCGCACCTGACATGCCAGGCCGGAGCCAGACGGCCGTGCCCGCGCCGCGAGCTGCCGGCACGCACCCGGCGCGCCCGCCCGGATGACGGGTCCTCGAACGCCGACGATCCGGTGGCCAGGAACCCCAGGCGCCGGATGCTGGGAGCGCGGGCAGCCAGGACGACCACTGCGGACTGTCCGAGGCCCAGATGCGACAACGGCCCGCGAACGGGCCGAAGCAACCTAAGCGACTACAGGCCTAACGCCTGAGTTAAGCCGCGCCGAAGGCGTCGGCTTGAATGATTAGTTAGGCCCGAGCTGCGAGCCTCATGGATTACCAAGCGCCGCCTTCATTGAGTCGTTTAAGGGTTGCGGCCGATTTTGCGTCACCTTCTGATGCCGCCCTTGCGAGCCAGAACTTGGAACGGATCTTCTCTTGCTCAGATGCCTTTCCGTGCTCCCACAGCTCGAAGGCAAAATTGTATTGAGCGGCGGGGTCGCCGTTCTCGGCGCCGATCTCAAGCCAGTGAAGATATAGCGCTTCATCAGTCTTGAAATATATGGCCTGAAGGTGAGCCGCAGAACGCTGATCCCCCGCCAGCGCCTCATCTTCGATTCTTGCCAGTTCCTGTGTCGCTGCGTCAACTTCGATGGAGCCCGAGCTTGTGCCCACACGTGCTACCGGCGTTGCGTCTGACTCACCAGAGCACCCAGCAACGAGGATTGCCGCCGCTGCTGCGAATGAACAGATGGTAGATCCACGCCGCATTCCTAATTCGAGCATGGCAATGTTCTCAGAAGGCCTAACACCTGAGTTAAGCCGCACCGCGAAGCGGTGTCGGCTTGAATGAATTGTTAGGGCTCATCGAACGTGGCATGGAAGGATGCGCTTTTCACCGACGCTGGGAGGTTGGTGAACGTGAATTGCGACCGGTAGCCGCAGTCGCACATTACAACCATTCCATTCTGAGAGTACATTTTGTAGGTCAGCTTGAGGCTGTCGCCCCTTATGGCGTAGCTGGGATTGCGCACATCCAGGCCGCAGGTCGCGGCGTGGTTTACCTGAAAAGTGGTTGCGGCCCCGTGGTCCTTACGAGCAATGCGTGTCTCGTAACTGTCGTCGTGGGAAAGCTCGCCGGAGCACCCGATGAACTTGAAGGTCATGGCGGGCCGGTCAGATGCGAGACCACTGGGTCGTGGCTCCAGAGCGCAGGCCGACACGGCGCACAAGATAGCAATTGCGGGAATCTTTCCCATGAGCCCTAACGCCTGAGTTAAGCCGCGTCGCGGAGCGACGTCGGCTTGAATGATTAGTTAGGCCTCATACGCCCTGGGGGACAGTGACCGCTTTGAACGAAGCATAGATAAGCAAAGCAGCCGGAGGCAATGACACCAGCCACGCGGCCAACTTGGGTCGGCGCCGTTTAATGCGAATGCCCAGCAAGAAAATGAACAGGAACGCCGCAGCAGGAAGTGCACAGAACCATAGCAACTCAAGGGGCGGCACTTTGGAGCACGGCACCCCATTGATCTCACAGTTCCTTACGGCCGGAGAGGTCATTGACCAGTACATCATGGCCGAAAGGCCAAAGCCCAGGGCCAGACTCAACGCTGATCCTATCCAGAAGCTTCGCATGAGGCCTAACGCCTGAGTTAAGCCGCGTCGCGGAGCGACGTCGGCTTGAATGAATAGTTAGCGCTCACTACTCCGGATACGTGAACTCGACTCGGTAGGCGCCATCTTCGCTGAGAACAAACTTGCACTTTGTGAAATATCCGATCTCAGGCTTACTAGTGAGCCTCGCAAGCCGATAGAAGCACTCAACAAGGCTCGGGTCGTCTATGAAGAACTGGCCCTCACGCCTGAACCAGCCCTTTGGAGTGTAGTAGATGCAGTACTCCGCGATTTCGTCTATAGCTTCTATTTCGAGTTCAATCGTAATGCTCTTCCAAGGTTCTGGAACGGCCGAGGTGAGTTGAGAGCCGATTTCTTCGTAACAGTCGAATGGGGTGAGGTACGTTCGATCCATTCTGTGAGAGCTAACGTCTGAGTTAAGCCGCGCCGAAGGCGTCGGCTTGAATGAATTGTTAGCCCCCAGCTTGCTTGGTGACCGGAACAAGCTTACCGGAGCGCCAGAATACGGAAGCGCTTAAACAAGACGAAGCCACAGAGACGGCCGCCACGAACAGAATTGCGACCAGTCGCTCCGTCGAATCTACTGCGTGAAAAACCCTACCGTCTTGATGCAGCCCCTTTATGGCAATGACAAATCCAATGGAAGACGCAAGAGCTCCAAGCAACACCGCTGCTGCAGCGAGTCTAACTTTCATTGGGAAGACGAGAACGCTTCTGCAATTATTGCACCTGAACTCGTGACGTCTCCGCCTTGGAAGGCAATCAAGGAAGTTGATCGGAAGGGGGTTATTGCAGAGAGGGCAGATGAATGTCTCTCTCATGGGGGCTAACGCCTGAGTTAAGCCGCGTCGCGGAGCGACGTCGGCTTGAATGAATAGTTAGGGCGCGGACAACGCCTCCACAATGGCCATGCCGGTCGCGGTGAGACGAATGCTGACAAGCTCGCCTTCCGGCCCAGGAACGGACGATAGCGTCACAAAACCCTTCTTCTCAAGGTCTTTCAGCAGAAGCCAGGACTCCTCTTGTTGCAGGGCTTCCACAAGGTGATAGGTGTTTGGGCCCGCTTGAAGCAATAGCGATACAGCCTTCAAGCCGATACCGAGTTGCGTGCGTGAAGCTGAGTCGATGGATCTTGCCGCCTTGCCTAGTTCAACTGGCGAAGTCGACGCATGCGCGATACTGCTAAGCAATGCGACCAACATGAGAACAAGCAAGTTGCGTGACTTCATATGAGCGCCCTAACACCTGAGTTAAGCCGCGTCGCGGAGCGACGTCGGCTTGAATGAGTTGTTAGGCCGGACGCTAAGCCCCGGGTGGGCGCTTTGCAAGCTTGAGGGGGCTGAGAAAGTCGTGCCCGCGCCTCGAGGTGCTAGGACGCCCGCGGGTGGCCGCCCGGATGCTCGGCCCTCGATGGCCGGCGAGCCGGCCCGCCTGACGCGCCAGGCGCCAGATGGTGGAGGCGCGGGCGGCCAGGACAATCTCTGGGACTATCCGACGCCCAGAAGCGGGAATGGCCCGCGAACGGGCCGAAGCAACCTAAGCGACTGCAGGCCTAACGCCTGAGTTAAGCCGCGTCGCGGAGCGACGTCGGCTTGAATGATTAGTTAGGCGGCGAGCTATCCGGCGGAGGCAATATGCACTCGATGCCAAGCCTAGCGAACCTTGCTAGGAGTGCCAGATTGTGTCCGGTCGCCTCTTCTTTCGTCTGTCCCGCCTTTGGAGCGTAGCCAGCCCACATATGTGTATCAAAAACAGGCCTGACCGCAACTCTTTCATCGCCACAGACTACGTACGCCTCGGAGCTTGATGCCTCAATCTCGCCAAGACCCCAAACGGAGTGGAGGTAATAGCCGTGATACCAGGAGTGAAAGTACGACTCCGTGGACATCGGTGCGTATTGCCCCGTGCCAGCACACGCTCCAAGTAGCATAGGGGCAAGGAGAAATCTGCTCTTCATCCGCCTAACGCCTGAGTTAAGCCGCGCCGTCGGCGTCGGCTTGAATGACTGGTTAGGGCGCGTCGCTGCCCAGTGACACGATGTGCTCGTAGAGGGCTTGGTTGTACGCGATGGCATACCTCCTAGCGACTCTATCAAGCTCAGCATATTCCTCGCCCTCGATCATGTCCGTTGTGCCGTCAAGACACCTTAGCCCGTAGCGCTCAACCACCTGGCGTAGTGGGCTCTCCCCGCGAATTGGCGCATTGCATGAGTAGTCGGTGATGCCGACAAAGCGGTAGTCTCCAAAAGCGACATTCGCTCTAACGTCTGACGCGGGATCATCCAGATTTAGCATCCGAAGGGTGGTCTTGATGCGAGCCGTGTAGGGCGAAGTGTAAGTGTCTCCTTCACCAGCACTGGCCGAAGCAACCATCAATGCCAGAAGTATCGTAGGAATTCGCATGAGCGCCCTAACGCCTGAGTTAAGCCGCGTCGCGGAGCGACGTCGGCTTGAATGATTAGTTAGGCCCAGACGTTACGGCGAGGCCCGATCTGGCGCAACCACCGATGCCCCACCCCGCGGCCAACGCCAAGCCTGAGCAAAGCCCGCCGCTGGCAGACCCGCGCACCTGACAACCCAGGCCGGAGCCAGACGGCCGTGCCCGCGCCGCGAGCTGCCGGCACGCACCCGGCGCGACCGCCCGGATGATCGCTCCTCGAACGCCGCCGATCCGGTGGCCAGGAACCCCCGGCACCGGATGCTGGGAGCGCGGGCAGCCAGGACGACCACTGCGGTCTGCCCGAGGCCCAGATGCGACAACGGCCCGCGAACGAGCCGAAGCAACCTAGACCGATACAGGCCTAACGCCTGAGTTAAGCCGCGGCGCGGAGCGACGTCGGCTTGAATGATTAGTTGGGCCCAGACGTTACGGCGAGGTCCGACCCGGCGCAACCACCGATGACCCACCCCGCGGCCAACGCCAGGCCTGAGCAAAGCCCGCCGCTGGCAGCCCCGCGCCCCTGACACGCCAGGCGGGAGCCACACGGCGGTGCCCTCGGTGGGGCATTGCGGGGTCGGCGGCGGCGCGGCGGTGTTGATCTTGCCGTTTACGATGCCGGCGTTGAGAGGCGTTTCGGGGTAGGTGCAGCCCGGGCCGGCGGCAAGGAAGCCGGTGACC
>JAIBEO010000046.1 GCA_019459185.1 Rhizobium sp.
GGCGGTAGAATCCCGCTCCCCCATGAGGAGCACGCGATGCCTTCCCGCCTCCCGCCCCTGTTCGCCGCCCTGCTGCTGACCCTGGCCGCCGCCCCTGCGGGCGCCCAGCGCGCGCCGGCCACCCCCGCCGCCTGCGCCGACTTCTACGGCCACGCCAATGCCGCCTGGCTGGCGCAGAACCCGCTCCCCGCCAATGCCGACCGCCTGAGCCGCTGGGACCAGCTGGCCGCGCTCGGCCAGACCCAGCGCGACCAGGTGCTGGCCGCCACCACGGCGCCGGCCGGCGCCACCGTTTCGCTGCACCTGGCCGAACTGCTGGCCAGCGCCGGGGACGAAGCCGCCATCGAGGCCGCCGGCCTGAAGGCGGTGGAGCCGCTGCTTCGCACCATCAACGGCATCCGCCGCTCCCGCGACGTGATGCCTGCCATCGTCGCCCTGCACGCCGCCGGCATGCCGGTGGTGGTGGACCTGAAGGTGCTGCGCGACGCCCAGGGCAATCCCTACGCCCAGCTGGGCCCGGGTGGCTTCGGCCTGCCCGACGCCGCCTTCTACACCTCGACCGAGCCCGAGGTGCAGGCGCTGGCGCCGCGCTACAAGGCCGCGCTGGCGGCCTGGCTGCAGGGCAGCGGCAGCAAGGCCGGCAATGCCGCCGCCGAAGCCGAGCAGGTCTGGCAGATGGAATCGGCCCTGGCCCGCGCCACCGTCGCCGGCACGCCCTTCCAGGTGATGGCGATGAAGGACGCCGACAAGGTCGCCGGCAGCCTCGACCTGACCGCCCTGCTCGCCGCGCACGGCCTCAAGGCCAGCCAGGTCGCCCTGACCGGCCCGGCCTTCTTCCGCGCCGTGGACCAGCTGCTGGCCAAGTCAAAGCCCGAGCAGTGGAAGACCTACCTGCGCGCGCAGGTGCTGCGCGAAGCCGCCCCCACCCTGGGCCAGGCCTTCCACGGCCCCTGGACCCAGCTCTACGAAGTCACGCTGGCCGGCCAGGCCGCGCCGACGCCGCGCGCGGTGCGCGCCCGGCAGATGCTGCTCGAACGCCTGCCCGAATTCCTGGACGCCGCCTACACCGAACGATTCCTGCCGGTGCCGCGCCAGCGCCGCGCCCAGGCCATCGCCGAAGAAATCCGCGCCAGCGCCCTGCGTTCGCTCGACCGCGCCGCCTGGCTCAGCGCCGACGGCAAGGCCAAGGCCCGCGCACGGCTGGAGGCCATGCACGTGCAGGTGGGCCTGGACGTGCCCTCGAACGTGTTCGACGACCTGAAGTTCAGGCGCGACGACCTGCCGGGCAACGCCATGGCCCTGCGCCGCTGGCTGATGAAGTACGCACTCGTGCGCGCCCGCTTCGCCTGGCCGGCCGAGCAGTGGCAGCCGCTGGTGGCCTGGATGCCGAAGGAAAACCGCTTGGTGGTGACCGCGTCCACGCTGCAGCCACCGGTGATCGGCGATGGCAACGACGCGGCCGACTACGGCGGATTCGGCGCCCTGCTCGGCCAGCAGCTCGCGCTCGCGCTGCAAACATGGGACGGCGCCGACGCCAGCGCCTGGGGCAAGCGCGCCGCGCCGCTGGTCGCCCAGTACAACGCCTATTCCGCCACCGGCGGTGCCACCCGCGTGAACGGCACCCGCAGCTTCGCCCAGAACCAGGCCGACCTCGCCGGCCTGGAGTTCGCCTGGGACGCGCTCAACGCGCAGGGCGCGCCGGACGCGAGGTCGGCGCAGGCCTTCTTCGGCGGCTGGGCCGGCCTGTGGGCGCGCCAGGACAAGGCCACCGCGCTCGCGGCGGCGCAGGCCACGGCCAACCACGCGCCGGCGAAGTGGCGCGTCAATGGCCCGCTGGCCAACCTGCCCGCCTTCGGCCAGGCCTTCGCCTGCAAGGGCCGCGTGGCGATGCAAAAGCCGACCAAGGAGCAGGTATCCCTGTGGCGCTGACGTGAATCCCTTTTTCCCCGGACAGCGCTGGTTTTCCAGCGCCGAACCCGAGCTCGGGCTCGGCACCGTGCTGCGCCTGGCCGGACGCCAGGTGCAGATCGTCTTCACCGGCTCGGGCGTGGTGCGCATGTACGCGCTGGGCTCGGCGCCGCTGCTGCGGGCGGTGTTCCGCCCGGGCGAGCGCATCCGCGTGGGCGGCCAGGACAAGCTGGTCGAACGCGCCGAGCTGCGCGAGCAGCTGATCCACTACGTCTGCGGCAACGACTGCCACGCCGAAGGTGAGCTCGACGCCGAGCAGCCAGTGTCGCAGGCCGATTCGCGCCTGCTTTCGGGCCGGGTGGACCGCAACGACCAGTTCGAATTCCGCCGCGAATGCCTGCAGCGCCGCGCCGAAGCGCGCGCGCACCCGGGCTGGGGCGTGCTGGGCGCGCGCATCGACCTGGTGCCGCACCAGCTGCGCGTGGCCGAGGCCGCCGCCTCGCGCCGCCCGCCGCGCCTGCTGCTGGCCGACGAAGTGGGCCTGGGCAAGACCATCGAGGCCTGCCTCATCGCCGCCCAGCAGCTGGCCAGCGGCCGCGCCCGGCGCGTGCTGGTGCTGGTGCCCGAGAGCCTGGTGAACCAGTGGTTCGTCGAGCTGCTGCGGCGCTTCAACCTGGCCTTCTCGATCTACGACGAGGAGCGCTGCGAATCGCTGGAGATGACCGAACCCAGGGCCAACCCCTTCGAGGACGAGCAGTGCGTGATCGCCTCGGTGGACTGGCTGGCCAGCCACGAAAAGCGCGCGCACCAGGTGCTGGCCGCGGGCTGGGACCTGCTGCTGGTGGACGAGGCGCACCACCTGGTGTGGACGCCGGAATTCGCCAGCCCCGGTTATGCGCTGGTGGAAGCGCTGTCGGCGCGCACGCCCGGCCTGCTGCTGCTCACCGCCACGCCGGAACAGCTGGGCCTGGGCGGCCACTTCGCTCGCCTGCGCCTGCTCGACCCAGCGCGCTACACCGACCTCGACGCCTTCCGCGCCGAATCGCGCGGCTACGTGGCGCTGTCGGCGCTGGCCGAGCGCCTGCTCGAACGCGAGGCGCTCACCGCCGATGACGTGCACGCCCTGGCCAGGCTGTTCCCGGGCGAAGACGACCACCTGGCGCGCCGCCTGGGCCGCATCGCCGAAGGCGACGACGGCGAGCGCGACGCGCTGCTGGCCGACCTGGTCGACCGCCACGGCACCGGCCGCGTGATGGTGCGCAACCGCCGCGCCGCCGTCGGTGGTTTCCCCACCCGCCTCCCGCACGTGGAAGTGCTGGACGCGCCGGAAGACCCCACCCTGCTCGGCCGCCTGCGCGCCGAGTTCGCGCACGACGTGGGCGACACCGACGACGAGCCCGAACACGACTACACGAAGGACCCGCGCCTGGACTGGCTGCTGCGCGTGCTCGACGAAGTGGCGCCCGGCAAGGTGCTGCTGCTGTGCCGCTCGCGCGCCAAGGTGCAGGCGCTGGAAGAGGCCCTGCGCCTGCGCAGCGGCATCGCCGTGGCGCGCTTCCACGAGGACATGAACCTGCTGCAGCGCGACCGCAACGCCGCCTATTTCGCCGACCCGGAAGGCGCGCGCCTGCTGGTGGCCAGCGAAATCGGCGCCGAGGGCCGCAACTTCCAGTTCGCCCAGCACCTGGTGCTGTGGGACCTGCCGCTGCACCCCGACATGCTCGAGCAGCGCATCGGCCGCCTCGACCGCATCGGCCAGCGCGGCGACGTGCACCTGCACGTGGCCGCCGTGGCCGGCAGCGCCCAGGAAGTGCTGCAGCGCTGGCTGCACGAGGGCCTCGATGCGTTCCGCGGCGTGCTGGCCGACGGCCGCGAACTGCTGCGCGCCTTCGGCGCCGAACTGCTGCAGCTGGCCACGCTCGATGCCGACGCGCGCGAGCCGGCGCTGGGCGAGCTCATCGCCCGCAGCCGCGACAAACATGCCGAGCTGGCGCGCATCATCGCCGAGGGCCGCGACCGCCTGCTCGAACTGGGCAGCCGCGGCCACGGCGACCACGACGGCCTGCGCCGCGCCCTGGCCGAAGACGACGCGCACGCGGCCATGGACGACTTCCCGCTGCGCCTGCTGGAAAGCTTCGGCGTGCACAACGAGCCGCTGTCGGCCAACACCTGGCTGCTCGACCCCGAACACCTCACCGTGGACGGCTTCGAGGAGCTGCGCCAGGGCCCGCGCGCCTGCACCACCGACCGCGCCACCGCGCTCTCGCGCGACGACCTGCTCTACCTGCGCCCCGACCACCCGCTGGTGCTGTCGGCGCTCGACCTGCTGGTCTCGGGCGAAAGCGGCAACGCCGCCTTCCTGGTGGACGACAGCCTGCCGCCGCGCACTGTGGTTATGGAAGCGGTGAACGTGCTCGAGTGCGTGGCCGAACGCGGCCTGGACATCGAGCGCTGGCTGCCGCCGGCGCCGCTGTCGGTGGCGGTGGACACGCGCCTGCAGCTACGCCCCGATTTCGCCCCGGGCGAACGCGCCCGCCTGCGCGCCGGCGACCGCGTGTTCGACCTGGGCCCGCAGCGAAAGGTGCTGGCGGCGCTGGTGCCGCCCATGCTCGAGCGCGCGCGCGACGCGGCCAACGAAGCCGCGCGCGTGCGCATCGAAGAAGCCGTGGCGAAGGCCGATGCCTGGCTGGGCGCGGAAATCACCCGCCTGCGCGCCCTGGCGCGGGTGAACCCGGCGGTGCGTCCGTCCGAGATCGCCGCGCTGGAAGCCGAACGCGAGGCCGTGCTGGCCGCCCTGCCCACCGCGCGCCCGCGCCTGGACAGCCTGCGCCTGGTGGCCAGCACCGACTTCCTGCAGCTGCGCCGCTGAGCCCGGCACGTTCTTGCGCCGGGCCGCCTTGTCGCCGGACCGCCGCTTGTAGGAGCGGGGGGGGGGGGGGGGGGGGGGGGGGGGGGGGGGGGGGGGGGGG
>JAIBEO010000061.1 GCA_019459185.1 Rhizobium sp.
CCCCTCCCCCCCCCCCCCCCCCCCCCCCCCCCCCCCCCCCCCCCCCCCCCCCCCCCCCCCCCCCCCCCCCCCCCCCCCCCCCCCCCCCCCCCCCCCCCCCCCCCCCCCCCCCCCCCCGCCCGCCCCCCCCCCCGGCCGGGCTGGTGCGCGTGGACGACGTGGCGGCGTCGCCGGAAGCGGCGCTGGCGCGCGCCCATGCCGCGCACCCGGGACGCGACGTGCTGCTGCTGCGCGCGGGCGTGGCTTTCGATGACGCAGCGCTTGGCCGTTTGCTGGCCGCCTGGCGCGGCGCCGACTGGGACGTACTGTCGCCGCTGGACGGCCGCTGGCCGCTGGGCGATGGCGGCGATGCGCTGGCCTGGAGCTACGGCGAACACGCCGCGTTCGCGTGGCAGGGCTGGTCGGCCGAATGTTCGCTGTGGCGCGCGGGCGCCGCGCCCACGTCCTTCCGTCACGGCGCGCTGCTGCCCTGCCTGCAGGTAGGCCAGGCCTCGCCGACCGCGCCGGAAGAGTGGCCGCTGCCCGTGCAGGCGCTGCGCGAGCGCGCCCGCCACGGCGGCCGCCCCGCCCTGCCCGGCCGTCCGGTGCTGCTGCACGTGCTGCACGGCTGGGGCGGTGGCGCCGAGCGTTTCGTGCGCGACCTCGCCGCGGCCGACGCCGGACGCACGCACCTGGTGCTGGTGGCGCGCGGCGACCTCGACAAGCCGCCCTTTGGCCGCCGCCTGTGCCTGCACGCCGACCTCGATGCCCCGCCGCTGCAGACCTGGGAGCTGTCGTCGCCCATCGCCGACTGCGCCGCGTATTCCGCTGAAGTCGCCGCCATCCTTTCCACGCTGAAAGACGCCTGGGGCGTGGGCGCGGTGCTGGTGTCCTCGCTGGTGGGCCACAGCCTCGACGTGCTGCGCACCGGCCTGCCCACGGCCTTGTGCACGCACGACGCCTTCCCGCTGTGGCCGCTGCTGCACGACCCGCGCGACCCGGAGCACGAGGCCTTCGACCGCGAGGCGCTGGCGAAGCAGCTGGCCGCCGCTGGCCGCGACTTCGTCTTCGCCGGTCGCGATGCCGGCGCCTGGTGGAGCCTGCGCGAAACGCTGCTGGCCGAACTGGCCGCGCGCGACACCCTCCTGGTCGCGCCCAGCGACTTCGCCCGCCGCCGCCTGTGCGCGCTGGCACCGGCGCTGGCGGAGCGCCGCTGGCAGGTGATCGCACACGGCCTGGCCCCGCTTCCGCCGCCGCCCGAATCCGCCGCGCCGCGCCGCGACGGCCCGCTGCGCGTGCTGGTGGCCGGCCGCGTGCACGGCGCCAAGGGCCAGCAGCTGCTCGACGCGCTGCTGCCACGCCTGCCCGCCGGCGTCGAGCTGGTGCTGCTGGGCACCGGCCCACTGGGCGAACGCTATTTCGGCCGCTCCGGCGTGCACGTGCTCAAGGATTACGCGCGCGACGAACTGCCGCGCTGGGTGGCCGCGCTGCGTCCCGACCTGGCGATGCTGCCGTCCACCGTGCCGGAAACCTGGAGCTACACGCTGTCGGAACTGTGGTCGCTGGGCCTGCCGGTGCTGTGCGCCGACCTCGGCGCGCCGGGCGATCGCCTGCGCGCTGCCGGCGGTGGCTGGCGGGTGGCGCCCGACGCGGCGGCCTTTGCCGATAACCTGGCGATGCTGGCGGCGGACCGCGCCGCGGTGGCCTTCGAGCGCGCCCGCGTGCCCACGGCGCAACCCGGACTCGAAACCATGGCGCGGGCCTGGCGCGCCGCGCTGCCGGTGTCCGCGCCATCACTGCGCCTTCCGGCCGCCGGTCCCGATGTGCCCGGGCGACTTCGGCAGGCGTTGGCGCTGTCGGCCGAGCTCGCGCGCACCGCAGCGCTGCAAGCGCAGCTCGCCGCGCAGCAGGACGAACTCGACCGTCGCGCCGACTGGGCGTTTTCGCTGCAGGCCGACCTGCGCCGCAGCGAAACGCGCCGCGCGCAGGCGGACGCCGCGACGCAGTCCGCTCGCGAAGCCGCCGACACCGCCTGCACCGAGCAGGCGCGCCTGGCCGACGAGATCGCCGGCCTCGAACAGCGCCTGCACCAGCTCGAACGCCAGGTCGCCGAATCGCACGGCTACTATCAGCGCGACACCACCGACCTGGCGCGCCAGCGCGACATCGCGCTGGCCCAGCGCGACGAAGCCCAGCAGCTGCTCGACCACCTTCGCACCAGCCTGGCCTGGCGACTCACCGGCGTGCCGCGCCGCCTGGCCCGCAGCCTGCGCCTGCGCGGGCAGGCCCTGGCCTTCCACGCGCGGCACCTGCTTTCGCTCACCGAGCGCGGCCTGGCCAGCCTGCGCAGCCGCGGCGTGGCCGGCACGCTCAGGCGCATGCGCGAGCGGCGCGCGAACCTGGCCCAGGCGCGCGTGGTGCCGGCGCTGCCGGTGCCCAGCGCCGGCGACATCGCCCTGCGGCTGCCGCGCCCGACCACGCCGCGCGCCAGCATCATCGTGCCGGTCTACAACCAGCTGGCGCTGAGCCTGGCCTGCCTGCGCGCGCTGGCCGACTGCGGCGACGCCGCCGGCTTCGAAGTCATCGTCGTCGACGACGGCTCCAGCGACGACACTCCCAACCTGCTTCCCTCGGTGTCGGGCCTGCGTTTCCACCGCAACCCAAGGAACCTCGGCTTCATCGGCGCCTGCAACGCCGGCGCGGCGCTGGCCAAGGGCGAGTTCCTGGTCTTCCTCAACAACGACACCACGGTGCAGCCGGGCTGGCTGGACGCGCTGCTGGAAACCTTCGAGCGCCATCCCGACACCGGCCTGGCCGGCAGCAAGCTGGTCTATCCCGACGGCCGGCTGCAGGAAGCCGGCGGCATCGTCTTCGCCGACGGTTCGGGCTGGAACTACGGCCGCTTCGACGACCCCGCGCACCCGCGCTACAACTTCGTGCGCGAGGTGGACTACTGCTCGGGCGCGGCGATTGCCATCCGCCGCGAGCTGTTCGACCGGCTTGGCGGCTTCGACCCGCTGTACGCGCCGGCCTACTACGAAGACACCGACCTGGCCATGCGCGTGCGCCAGCAGGGCCTGAAGGTGCGCTACCAGCCGGCGTCGGTGGTGGTGCACCACGAGGGTGCGACCTCGGGCACCGACCTCACCAGCGGCGTGAAGGCCTACCAGGTCGCCAACCAGAAGAAGTTCCTGGAACGCTGGCGCGAGGTGCTGCAGCGCGACCACTACCGCGCCGGCACCGACCCGGAAACCGCCAGCGAACGCGGCCGCCGCCACCGCGTGCTGGTGCTCGATGCCTGCACGCCCACGCCCGACCGCGATTCCGGTTCGGTGCGCATGCTCGCGCTGATGCGCCTGCTGCGGGAGGAAGGCTGCTCGGTGGTGTTCTTCCCCGAGAACCGCGCCCACGACGGCCGCTACACCCGCGACCTGCAGCAGCTGGGCGTGGAAGCCTGGTGGCACCCCTGGGTGTCGGACGTGCCGAAATGGCTGGCCCAGCACGGCGCGCGCTTCGACCTGGTCATCGGCAGCCGGCATTACGTGCTGGCGCCGGCGCTGCCGCTGCTGCGCTCGCATGCGCCGCGCGCCACCGTGGTATTCGACACCGTCGACCTGCACCACCTGCGCGAGCAGCGCGAGGCCGAACTTTCCGGCGACGCCGCGCGCCTGCGCGCCGCGGCGCGCACCCGCAAGGTCGAGCTGGAGCTGATCGCCCAGAGCGACCTGACCTGGGTGGTGAGCCACGCCGAGCAGGCACTGCTGGCCGGGGAGATGCCGTCGGCGCGCGTGGACGTGGTGTCGAACATCCACGAAACCGGCGGCGCCGGCCCCGGCTTCGACGCGCGCGAGGGCCTGCTTTTCGTCGGCAGCTACCGCCACCCGCCGAACGTGGACGCAGCGCTGTGGCTGGCCGACGACATCCTGCCGAGGCTGCGCGAGCGCGAGCCCGGGCTGGTGCTGAACCTGGTCGGCGGCGACGCACCGCCGGAAATCGAAGCCCTGGGCGAACGCGAGGGCATCCGCTTCCACGGTTACGTGCCCGACCTCGACCCGCTGCTGCGCGGCGCGCGCGTGGCGCTGGCACCGCTGCGCTATGGGGCCGGCGTGAAGGGCAAGGTGAACCAGGCGCTGGCGCACGGCCTGCCCGTGGTGGCCACCACCTGCGCGGTGGAAGGCATGCACCTGCGCGAAGGCGAGGACGTGCTGGTGGCCGACGACGCCGCCGGTTTCGCCGACGCGGTGCAACGCGCCTACGACGACGCGGCGCTGTGGGCGCGGCTGTCGGAAGGTGGCCTGGAAAACACCCGCCGGCACTTCTCGCCCGACGTGGTGCGCGGCCCGCTCCGCAAGCTGCTGGCTTCGCTGCGCCCGCGCTAGCCGCCGGCGCGTTGCAGCCGCTCTTCGAAGGGCGCGAGGTTCGGGTTCGCCGGATCCAGGCCACGCGCGGCGTCGAGTGCGCGCCGCGCCAGCGCCATTTCGCCCGCGCCCAGGCGCTCTTCCGCGAACGCCAGCCAGCGGTCGGCCAGGCGCCGGCGGTCGACGGCCAGGCTTTCGCCGCCGCGTTCGCGCACGGCGCGGGCGTCGAGGCAGGCCTGGGCGGCGCCCAACCGGTTGCCGGCCAGTTCGTCCTCGAAACAGGCACGGGCACGGCGGTCGTATTCGAGCAGCGCGGCGCGCACGCCGGCGTCACCGGGCGCCATCGCGGCGGCGCGGCGCAGGTGGTCCCAGGCGCTGTCGCCGGGCGGGTCGATCAGCTCGCCGCGGCGCATGGCCGCGCGGGCGTCGTCGAGCACGCGCGCCAGCAGGGCCGGATCGCGCCCGCCCTGCGGCAGGTCTTCGTTCGCGCGGCGTGCCTGCGCCAGCCGGCGCTCCGCCGCGGCCACGGCCGCGGAACCGGGCGACCAGGCGCTGGCCAGGCGCAGGGATTCTTCCGCGGCCTCGAAGTCGAAATCGGCGGCTTCGCGGCTGGCGCGCGCCGCCATCGCCGCGCCCGCGTCGTCCAGCCCCTGGCGCGCTTCGGCGCTGGTGGGGTCTTTCGCGAGCAGGGCTTCGAAACCGGCCGCGGCGGCCTCGAGCCGGCCGGCGCGCAGGTCGCCGGCGGCGGCGAGCAAGGCCTGTTCGCGCCCGCGTTCGATGGCGGCACGGGCCTCGCCCAGCCGCGCCTGCACTTCCGGCAGGCCCAGGTGGCTCGGGTCGCTTTCCACCACGCGCGCCACCAGCGCCACGGCGGCGTCGAATTCGCCGGCGGCCATGGCGGCTTCGGCCTGGCGCAGCAGGTCGGCGAGGATGGCGCGGCGGCCGTCGAGCGCGATGGCGTTGTCCGGCTGCAGGCGCAGCGCCTCCTGGTAAAGCGCCAGCGCGCCGTCGGGCAGCTGTTCGATGAAACCCTGGGCCTGCGCCTCGCGCGCGCGCTGCAGCAGGTCGGCCAGGTCGGCGTCGGTGGACTCGCGCAGCGCCAGCTCGGCTTCGATGGCTTCCAGGTCGGCGGCCGGCGCGGACATGGCCCGGGCCAGGGCCAGGCGCTCGCGGGCGGTGGCGAAATCGCGCGTGGCCAGGGCGGCGCGCGCCTGCACCAGCGCCGCCTCGCGCACGTCGGCCAGGCCGCGGCGCGCCGCCAGGTGGTCGGGATCGCGGGCGAGCACGGCCTGGAAACGTTCGCGCGCGCCCTGGCCGTCGGCGCGGCTGAGTTCACCGCGAGCCAGCGCGTCCTGCGCGGCGGCGATCTCGCGCTTGAGTTCGGAATCGGGGATCAGGTGTTCGCTGATGGCGTCGCGCCACTGCAGCAGGCCCGCGGCCAGCAGCAGCGGCGGCAGCAGCAGGAGCAACCACCAGGCGGACGGACGCCCACGCCGGGGCGGCGAGGCTGACGGCGGCCCGGCCGGGCGCGAGGGTCGCTCGAGGTCGAGCTGCGAGAGCTCGCCCAGCGACGGCGTGGCGCCGGGTTCCTTGCGCGTTCCGTTCATGCCTGCGTCTCTTCCATGCGGGGCAGGATAACAGCCGCCGACAACACGGCCGCGGCGGCGTTCAGCCCAGCCGGCGCGCGTCCTGCACGCCCGGCACCGCGCTCAGGCGGCCCAGCAGGTCGCTGAGCTGGCCGTAGTCGGCCACCCGCACCGCCAGGCGCAGGTCGGCCACGCCCTGGGCTTCGTCCACCCGCGACTGCACGGCCAGGATGTTCACACCCATCTGCGCGATGGTATTGGTGAGGTCCTTGAGCAGGTACTTGCGGTCGAAGGCGCGCAGCTGCACGTCCACCTCGTAGCTGGCGGCCTGGCCGCCGCCCCACTCCACCGGCAGGCAGCGGTCGGGGTGCGCCAGGCGCAGGCGCTGCAGCGAGGGGCAGTTCTCGCGGTGGATGCTGACGCCGCGGCCGCGCGTGAGGTAGCCCACAATGGGATCTCCCGGCACCGGCTGACAGCAGCGCGCGATCTGGCTGAGCAGGTTGCCCACGCCTTCGACCGTGAACGGCGTGCGCGAAGGCGCGGCCACCGGCTTGCGCGAAGCCAGCGCCGGAGCTTCCGCGGGCGTCTTCTGCGCCTGCGCGTGTTCGTGCAGGGCGCGGCTGACCTGGCTGGGGCCGAGGTCGCCCAGCGCCAGCGCCAGGTAGAGGTCGTCGGGCGTCTCGAGCCGGAACTTCGCCAGCACCGGCCCCAGGTCGGCCTGCATCAGGGCGACGCGGCGCAGTTCCTTTTCCAGCATGTCCTTGCCGGCCTGCAGGTTGCGGGCGCGGTCGATCCTGTGGAACCAGGCGCGCACCTTGTCGCGGGCGCGGCCGGTGGCGAGGAACCCGTTACCCGCCTGCAGCCAGTCGCGGCGTGGTTCTGCGGCCTTGGCGGTGAGGATCTCGACCTGGTCGCCGGTGGCCGGGCGATGGTCGAGCGGCACGATGCGGCCGTTCACCTTGGCGCCACGGCACCGGTGGCCGACCTCGGTGTGCACGGCGTAGGCGAAGTCGAGCACGGTGGCGCCGCGCGGCAGGTCCACCACTTCGCCGCGCGGGGTGATGGCGTAGACGCGGTCTTCCACCAGTTCGGTGGAGAAGCCGGCCATCAGCGCGTCCTCGCCCTCGTCGCGGGCCTCGAGCAGCTGGCGCATCCAGGCCACCTTGCGCTCGAAGCTGGCGTCGGCGCCGCCGCCTTCCTTGTAGCGCCAGTGCGCGGCCACGCCCAGTTCGGCATGCTCGTGCATCTGGTGGGTGCGGATCTGCACTTCCAGCGTGCGGCCGCCGGGCCCGATCACCGCGGTGTGCAGCGAACGGTAGTCGTTGCCCTTGGGGTGGGCGATGTAGTCGTCGAATTCGCTGGGGATGGACGGCCAGAGCTGGTGCACCAGGCCCAGCGCGGCGTAGCAGCCGGGGATGTCGTCCACCAGCACGCGCACGGCGCGGATGTCGTAGAGCTCGCTGAAGGGCACGCCCTTGCGCTGCATCTTCTTCCAGATGCTGTAGATGTGCTTGGGGCGGCCGGCCACGTCGGCGGCGATGCCGGCCTCGGCCAGCGCGGCGCGGATGCGCGCCATGGCGTCTTCGATGAAACGCTCGCGGTCGCCGCGTTTTTCGTCGAGCAGGCGGGCGATGCGCTGGTAGGTTTCCGGCTGCAGCGTGCGGAAGGCCAGGTCCTCGAGCTCCCACTTGAGCTGCCAGATGCCCAGCCGGTTCGCCAACGGCGCGTAGATGTCGGACGTGAGTTCCGCCAGGGCGCGGCGTTCGTCGGGCTCCAGCGCGGCGGCATCGCGCAGCCGCACCAGCTGGATGGCCAGCAGCACCAGCACCGCGCGCAGGTCACGCACCAGGGCCAGCAGCAGGCGGCGCAGGCCTTCGGCGCCGCCCTGGCGGTGCCGGTGATGGTGCAGGCCGCTGACCTGGGCCGAGGCGACCAGGCCGTCGAGCAGCAGGCCCACCCGGGGCGCCTTGGCCAGCCGCTCGGGCGGCAGCGCCTCGCGCAGCGTCGGCCACAGGTGCAGCGCGGCGGCGGCCAGCACTTCGGCATCGGCGCGCAGCGGCCGAAGGGTTTCGAGTACCTGCACCGCCATGGCCTCGGCGGGCTCGTACGGCAGGTCCCGGGCCACTTCGGACAGCGCCGCCAGCAGCGGCTGGCCGGCGCCGTGCCGGGCCAGCCAGGGGTGGAGCCGCGGATTGTGCTGGGGGACCGGGGTGTTCAAGTGGCGCCTGCGTCGGACGGGGAGTTAGACTGCCCCGCATTGGCTGGCAGTGTAACCAGTACGGATTCCCACCATGCGCAAAATGCTCGTCCTCTCCTTCGCCCTGGCCGCGCTGTTCAGCGGCAGCGTCCTGGCCCAGTCGTTCTCCTCGCTCGAGGAGCGCATGACCGAGGCCGAGTTCAAGGCCGCGGGCCTGGACAAGCTCAGCCCCGAGGAGCTCGCTCGCCTCAACGCCTTCATCGCCGGCGAAACCGGCAAGGCGGCCAGCGCGCTGCCGGCGGCCACCCCGGCCCAGGACCTGCGCGGCTTCAACCAGCGCACCGGCGCCGACGGTTCGATCTACACCTCGATCACCGGCGAGTTCCGCGGCTGGAGCAAGCAGGGCGAACGCTTCCGCCTCGACAACGGCCAAGTCTGGCAGATCACCGACAGCACCAGCCGCCTGAAGGTGAGCATGGTCAACCCGGAAATCGTCATCGAACCGGGTGCGCTGGGCGCGTGGTACATGAAGGTCGTGGGTTACAACACCCGCGCCCGGGTCAAGCGCATCAAGTAAGCGCTTCGAGCTGCCTGGCCAGCCGCTTGGCCGACACCTGGCGGCGGGTGCCCAGTTCCTGGGCGAACAGCGACACGCGCAATTCCTCCAGGTCCCAGCGCAACGCCTGCCAGGCCGGGTCCTTCGCCCGGCCGCTGGCGCGCGCGGCCACCAGCGCGTCCCAGAACGGCTTGAGTTCCAGCATTCGGGCCTGGTCGCGCACCGGGTCGCGCAGCGCGCGCTCGGCGCGCAACGACAGCGCCTTGAGGTAACGCGGGTATTCCGCCAGCGCCTCGGCCGGCGTTTCGCGCAGGAAGCCCGGCGGCACCAGGCCGGCGAGCTGGGCCTTGAGGTCGTCGAGGTTGCCGCGGGCCCAGCCCAGCAGCGGTGATTCCAGCCGCGGCTTGATTTCGGCCACCAGCGCCAGGATCTGCTCGGCCAGCTGCAGCCGCGCCATGGCTTCGGGGAACAGGCGGCGCGAGGCGTCGTCGAGCCGCTGCGCGAACGCGGCCGGGTCGCGCACCTGGCCCAGGTCGCCGTCGGTGACGGCCAGAAGGGCGGCGTCGGCGAGGTCGGAGCGCAGGTGTTCGTGCGCCGGGGCCTGGCCCTGCGCCTGGGCGAAACCTTCGATCGCGGCATAGAGCAGCGCCAGCTTGGGCGACACCGGCAGCTGCTTGCGCGCCTGACGGAGTTTGTCGGCCAGGGCCAGGCGCAGCAGGCGGCGCACGCCGGCGGTGTGTTAGCGCGCGGCTTCGGCGGCGTCGGCGAACACGCTCAGCGCCACGTTTTCGCCCTGGTCCACCAGCGCGGGGAAAGCCGGCACGCCGGCGGCGCCGGCCACCTGCACCGGGACGGGCGCGTCGGGGAAACGGGTGAGGCCTTCGCACGCCAGCGCTTCGCCGGCGCGTTCGGCGAAGGCGCGTTCGGCGCGTTCGCCGAACTTCTCCTTCAGCGCCGCCAGGTCGCGCGACATCGCCAGCACGCGGCCATCGCGCTCGGCCAGGCGCAGGTTCATGCGCAGGTGCGGGTCGAGCGCGGCCTCGTCGAAATCGAGCGCGGCCACGGGCGCGCCGGTGGCCTGGGTCAGGAAACGCGCCAGCGTGCCGGGCAGCGAATCGGCGGCCGGTTTCGGATGCGCCTCGGCGAAGGCGCGGGCGAAATCCGGCGCGGGCACGTAGTTGCGGCGTTGAGCCTTGGACAGGCCGCGAATCAACGCGGTGGCCTTTTCCTCCACCAGGCCCGGCACCAGCCAGCCCAGGCGCGCGGCGTCGAGCGCCTTGAGCAGGTGCAGGGGCACGTCGAGCGTGACGCCGTCTTCGGCGTGGCCCGGTTCGAAGCGGTAATGCAGCGCCAGGCGGGCGTCACCCAGTGCCAGGTATTTCGGGAAACGCTCGGCTTCGCTGCCTTCGCCCGGCAGCAGTTCAGCCAGCGGCCATTCCAGCGACTTCTTCTGCTCCGCCGGCAGCTTGCCGAACCAGCTGTCGAGGCCGGCGACGGAGTTGAGTTCCGGCGGCAGGCGGTCGAGGTACCAGCGCGCCTGCCAGCCTTCGTCGGCCACCAGGCCGGCGCGGCGCAGCTTGGCTTCTTCTTCGCGGGCCTTTTCCAGCGTGGCCAGGTTGCGCTTGAGGAAGGGCGCGCGGCAGTCCACCTCGCCCGGCACCAGGCCCTGGCGCACGAAGATATCGCGCGATTCCTCCGGGTACAGGCCGCCGTAGTGCACCGGCTTCTTCGGCGCCAGCACCAGGCCGAACAGCGAGACCTGTTCGCTGCCCAGCACCCGACCCTGGCCGCGCGACCAGTGCGGGTCGAAGTGCTTGCGCGCCAGCAGGTGCGGCAGTTCGGCGATGACCCAGTCAGGCTCGACCTTCGCCGCCATCAGGCCCCAGACCTTCTGGGTGTCGAGCAAGGTGGCCACCAGCACCCAGGCCGGCGGCTGCTTCGCCAGCGCGCTGCCCGGGAACAACTGGAACTTGCGCTGCCGCGGCGCGTCGTACACGCCCTTTTCGGTGCGGTGGCCCACCTGGCTGGGCAGGCCGGCGATGAGCGCGCGGTGCAGCAAAGAATAGGGGTCAGAGTACGATTTCCCGCGGCGCGACGGCGCCTCGGGGTGCAGCAAGGTCGAAATAGTACTCTGACCCCTATTCTTTGGCGTGACGTCCCAGTGCATTTCTTCGCAGGCGAGCAGGAGCTGGCGGTGCAGTTCGCGCCATTCGCGCATGCGCAGGAAGGCGAGGAAACGCTTCTCGCACCAGCCGCGCAGCTTGGACTGCGTCAGGTCCTCGTGCGCGGCGCGGTAGGCCTCCCACAGCTTCAGGATGCCAACGAATTCGGAGTTCGGGTCGGCGAATTCGGCGTGGGCGTTGTCGGCTTTCTCGCGCGCGTCGGCGGGGCGTTCGCGCGGGTCCTGGATGCCCAGGAAGGCGGCGATGACCAGCAGCTCCGGCAGGCAGCGGTGCTCGCGCGCGGCCACCAGCATGCGCGCCAGCTTCGGGTCCACCGGCAGGCGCGCCATTTCCCGGCCGGTGGCCGTGAGCTGGCGTTCGCCGTCCACCGCGCCCAGTTCGGCCAGGGTCTGCCAGCCGTCGGCCACAGCTCGCGGGTCGGGCGGGTCGATGAAGGGGAAATCCTCCACCCGGCCCAGGCCCAGCGACAGCATGCGCAGGATGACGCCGGCCAGCGAGGCGCGCAGGATTTCCGGGTCGGTGTAGCGCGGCCGCGCGTTGAAATCATCTTCGGCGTAAAGGCGGTAGCACACGCCGGCGGCGACGCGGCCGCAGCGGCCCTTGCGCTGGTCGGCGCTGGCCTGGCTGATGGGTTCGATGTGCAGGCGGTCGAGCTTGCCGCGCGGGCTGTAGCGCTTCACGCGCGCCAGGCCCGGGTCGATCACGTAGCGGATGCGCGGCACCGTGAGCGAGGTTTCCGCGACGTTGGTGGCCAGCACGATGCGCCGCCCCGGCCCCGGGTTGAACACCTTGTCCTGGTCGCGCACCGACAGCCGCGCGTACAGCGGGATGACTTCGGTGGCGCGGTACTTGCGGCGGTTGAGCGCGGCGTGGGCGTCGCGGATCTCGCGCTCGCCCGGCAGGAAAACCAGGATGTCGCCCTGCGGGTCGGTGCGGGTGATTTCATCGGCCGCGCCGACGATGGCCTCGGCCAGCGGCAGGGCTTCCCCGTCGCCTTCTTCATCGCCGCCGGCGCGGTAGCGCACGTCCACCGGGAAGCTGCGGCCTTCCACGCTCACCACCGGCGCGTTGCCGAAATGGCGGGCGAAACGCTCGGTGTCGATGGTGGCCGAGGTGATGACGAGCTTGAGGTCGGGCCGGCGCGCGACCAGCTGCTTGAGGTAGCCGAGCAGGAAGTCGATGTTGAGGCTGCGCTCGTGCGCCTCGTCGACGATGATCGTGTCGTACTTCGACAGCCAGCGGTCGGACTGGATTTCCGCCAGCAGGATGCCGTCGGTCATGAACTTGATGAAGGTGTCGTCGCCGACGTTTTCGGTGAAACGCACCTGGTAGCCCACCGCGCCGCCCAGCGGCGACTGCAGCTCCTCGGCCACGCGCCGCGCCACCGCGCGCGCGGCGATGCGGCGCGGCTGGGTGCAGCCGATCAGGCCGGCGCGGCCGCGGCCGGCGGCCAGGCACAGCTTGGGCAGCTGGGTGGTCTTGCCCGAGCCGGTTTCGCCGGCGACCACCACCACCGGGTGCTTGCGGATGAGCTCGACCAGCGTGTCGGCCTCGCGCGCCACCGGCAGGCTGTCGTCGAAGCTTGGCTTTGGCGCGCGGGCGTCGCGCGCTTCGCGGGCGGCCATCGAAGCGGCGAGCGCGGCCTCGTAATCGGCGCGCTTGCGGGCATCGCCGGGCGCCTTGCGCACCGCGCCGAGCAGGCGCAGCAGGCGGCCGCGGTCGCGGCTGAGCACGGCCTCGTCGGGAAACGCGGGAAGGGGGGCCGGGGCAGCGGGCATATCACGCGATTGTAACGTCTGCGCCGCGGTTCAGCCGTGCTGGACACGTGATGTCGTAGGATGGTTTCGTCCCCAAGCAGGAGCAAAGCCATGGCTTCGAACAAGGCCCCCGCGCCGGAAAAGGGCGCCCCGAAGATCGACATCGGCATCGGCGAGAAGGATCGCCGCAAGATCGCCGACGGCCTGTCGCACTTCCTGGCAGACAGCTACACCCTCTACCTCAAGACCCACAATTTCCACTGGAACGTGACCGGGCCGATGTTCAACACCCTGCACGCCATGTTCATGACCCAGTACACCGAGGAATGGACCGCGCTCGACGAGATCGCCGAGCGCATCCGCGCCCTGGGCTTCAATGCGCCCGGCTCCTACGCCGAGTTCGTGAAGCTCTCGAGCATCCGCGAGGAATCGGCCGCCGGCACGCTGGGCTGGCAGGACATGGTGCGCCAGCTGGTGGCGGGCAACGAGGCCGTCTGCCGCACCGCCCGCAGGGTGCTCAAGACCGCCGACGCCGCCGGCGACGACCCCACCGTGGACCTGGCCACCCAGCGCCTGCAGGTGCACGAAAAGAACGCCTGGATGCTGCGGTCGCTGCTCGAGTGAGCCTGCCCACCCCGACCGGGTGGATTTCCGGGGCGGCGGCGGGGAAACCCGCC
>JAIBEO010000062.1 GCA_019459185.1 Rhizobium sp.
CGTCGAGGGGCGGCGCCCCCCCCCGGGGGGCCACCCGCCCCCCGCCCCGGCCGCGGGCGCGGGGGGCGGCGGCCCCGCGGCTGGCTCAGGCGGCCTGAGCGGTGTCGGCGCGGCCGACCCAGGCGGCGTAGCAGCCCGCGCCGGCGTAATGCGCGTGCAGGTAGGCGGCGCGCGGTTCGGCCAGCAGCTCGCGCGCGGCGTCCAACATTTCCGTGCCCGGCACCAGCCGGAAGCCCAGCAGCCAGCCGTCGGCGTCGAAGGCGCGCAGCGACAGCGTGCGGCGGGCCAGCGCCGGGGGAACCTGGTTCACCGCGTCGTAGGGCGCGTGCGCGGCCAGGCGGAAGTACACGGCGTGGGCGGAATGGAAGGGCGTTTCGGCGTCCTGGTGGGTGTAGTTCACCAGCAGCACGGTTTCGCCGGGCACGGCGTCTTCCAAGGTGGCGCGGCAGGGGAAACCCGGCGTCTTGTCGGCCACCCGCACGACGGCGCGGCGGGCCGCGAGTTCGTCGGGGCCGGCTTCGAACAGCGGGTGGTAGGGGGCGGGGTCGAGGCCGCGGATGCGGATGTCCATGGGGTTCTCCTTTGGGGGTGGCGCCATGGTCCGCACCGGCCGGGGGCGTCGCTATCCGATTCTTGCGCCTCACGTGGCGCCGACCCCACGGGCGGTTAGCATCACGGCCATGGATTCCCTCAGCCAGATCGTCCTGGGCGGCGCCGTCGCGGCCGCCATCGCCCCCGCCGCCCACCGCCGCGCCGCGCTTGCCGCCGGCGCCGCGCTGGGCACGCTGCCCGACCTCGATTCGGTGCCCCTGTGGTTCCTGGGGCTCGACCCGGTCACGAACATGACCTGGCACCGCGGGCCTTCGCATTCGCTGCTGGTGCTGGTTCCGTTCGCGGCTCTGCTGTGGTGGCTGTTCAAGCGCACCGGCGGCCGCGTGGCCGAGGCACCGCAGCGCTGGTACTGGGCCATCACGCTGGCGCTGGTCACGCACCCGCTGCTCGACGCCTTCACCGTCTACGGCACGCAGCTGTGGTGGCCGCTGCCGCCGTCGCCGACGATGTGGTCGAGTGTGTTCATCATCGACCCGCTGTATACGGTGCCGCTGCTGGTGGCCTGTCTGTTCGCCCTGCCGCGGCCGTCCAAGGCATCGGCGCAGCGCGCGCTGGTGCTGGGCCTGGCGTTGAGCACGGCGTATCTCGGCTGGTCGCTGCTGGCGAAGGCGCTGGTGGAGCGCGAGGCGGAGCTGGTGCTGGCCGCGCGCGGGCTGCAGGACGCGCCGCGCTTCTCGGTGCCGATGCCGTTCAACACGCTGCTGTGGCGGGTGGTGGTGATGACGCCGGAGGGCTTCCTGGAGGGCGAACGTTCGCTGGTGGCGGACGCGGGGCCGATGGTGTTCCGCGAGTATTCGTCGGACAGGCGGGTGCTCGAAGGTGTCGGCGAATTGCCCGCGGTGAGGCGACTGCTTTGGTTCAACCACGGCTTCATGAAGGCCGAGGAGCGCGACGGCAGGGCGGTACTGTCCGACCTGCGCATGGGCGCCGAGCCCGACTACAGCTTCCGCTTCATCGTGGCCGAGCGTGAGGGCGACGGTTGGCGCGAAGTCCGCCCGGAACAGGCCGCCTGGCCGTGGGAGGCGCGGCGCCGGCTGGCGCAGATGTGGGACCGGATCTGGGTTCAGCCCGCGGGCGAAGCTCAGGCCGCCGAGGCGAAGTCGGAAGCCGCGCCGGCCACCAGCGCGTCGAAGTAGTCGCGGGTCAGGCGCAGCTGCGCTTCGGCGCATTCGGCGCGGTTGACCACGGCGCGGAAGGCGGCGTTTTCCGGCCGGTCCTTCGCATACCAGCCCAGGTGCTTGCGGGCGATGCGAACGCCCGATTCTTCGCCGTAGAAGGCGTGCAGGTGCGCCAGGTGGCCCAGCAGCACGTCGCGCACTTCGGCCAGCGAGGGCGGTGGCAGGTGTTCGCCGGTGGCCAGGAAGTGCGCCACCTCGCGGAAGATCCAGGGGCGGCCCTGGGCGGCGCGGCCGATCATCACCGCGTCGGCGCCGGTGTGGCGCAGCACGGAGGCGGCCTTTTCCGGCGAGTCGATGTCGCCGTTGGCCAGTACCGGGATTCGCAGCGCCGACTTCACTTCGGCGATGGTGTCGTACTCGGCCAGGCCGGTGTAGTGCTGGTCGCGGGTGCGGCCGTGGATGGCCAGCGCGGCGATGCCGCTGTCCTCGGCGAGGCGGGCGATGCGCAGCGCGTTCTTCTGGCCGGCGGCCCAGCCGGTGCGGATCTTCAGCGTCACCGGCACGTCCACCGCCGCCACCACCGCGGCCAGGATGCGCGCCACCAGGTCTTCGTCGCGCATCAGCGCCGAACCGGCCCAGGCATTGCACACCTTCTTGGCGGGGCAGCCCATGTTGATGTCGATGAGCTGGGCGCCGTGCTCCACGTTGTGGCGCGCGGCCTCGGCCATCACCTCCGGCACGGTGCCGGCAATCTGCACGCTGATGGGGTCGGGTTCACCGGCGTGGTCCATGCGGTGCACGGACTTGGCGGTGTTCCAGAAGCGCGGGTCCGACGTGGTCATCTCCGACACGCACAGGCCCGCGCCCAGCTGCTTGCACAGCATGCGGAACGGCTTGTCGGTGACGCCGGCCATGGGGGCCAGCACCACGCGGGGCTCGATGCGATGGAGTCCGATCAGCATGGCGGCATTCTAGCCGCCGGACCGCTCAGCCGCCGAAGCGGGCCTGCACCTCGGCCGCAGCGGGCATGGCCAGCGCGGCGCCGCGGCGTTCGGTGGACAGCGCGGCGTAGCGGTTGGCGAAGCGCACGGCTTCGGCGAAGGGCGCGCCCGGCGCGGCCGCCAGGGCCGCGGCCAGGGCGCCGCTGAAGGCGTCGCCGGCGCCGGTGGTGTCCACGGTCTGCACGGATTCGGGGCGCAGGCGGTAGGCATTGGCGGCGTCGCCCCGGCGCGCCTCGTCCGGGTGCGAAACGAACACGCCGCTGGCGCCCAGGGTCACCAGCACGGTGGCCCAGGGCGCGAGTTCGCGGCAGCGCGCGTGCAGGGCGGCGTCGTCCTGCGCGGCCAGTGCGTCGGCGTCGCAGGCCAGGCCGCGGTGGCGCTGCAGCAGGGCGGCGAATTCGGTTTCGTTCGGCGTCAGCACGTCGGCCTGGCGCAGCAGGGCTTCGGTGGTGAAGGCATTGGCCGGCGCGGGGTTGAGGATGGCCAGCGCGTTCGCCGCCCGGGCGCGGCGCAGGCCTTCATGCACGGCCTCGGGTGCCACTTCCAGCTGCGCCAGCACCACGTCGGCGCCGGCGAAGGCCGGGCCCAGCGCTGCGACGAAGGCGGGCGTGAGCGCCGCGTTCGCACCGGGCGCGACCACGATGACGTTGCGGCCCGCCGCGTCCACGAAGATGCCGGCGGTGCCCGAGGGCAGGCCGCCGTGCACTTCCGCATGCAGCACGATGCCCTCGGCGGACGCGAGGGCGCGCGCGGTGTCCGCCGCGGCATCTTCGCCCAGCGCGGTCACGAAGCCGGTGCGGGCGCCGGCGCGGGCCGCGGCTACGGCCTGGTTGAAGCCCTTGCCGCCGGGGCCGCTGGCGTAGCTGCCCAGGCGCGTGGCGCCGGGCGCGGGCAGGTCGTCGGCGGACCACACGTGGTCCTGGTTGTACGAGCCCAGGACAAGCACCGTGCCCGCCATGGCTCAGGCACCCAGGGTGGTGAGCACGCCGGCGATGGTGGCGGTCATGAAGGTGGCCAGGGTGCCGCCCAGCACGGCGCGCAGGCCGAACTTGGCCAGGTCCTGGCGACGCTCAGGGGCCAGGCCGCCGATGCCGCCGATCTGGATGGCGATGGAGCTGAAGTTGGCGAAGCCGCACAGCGCGTAGGTGGCGATCAGGCGGCCCTTCTCGGTGAGCTCGACGCCGTCCACGCGGCCGTTGACGATGTCGGCCAGCTGCAGGTAGGCCACGAATTCGTTGATGACGATCTTCTGGCCGATCAGCGAGCCGACCGTGGTGGCGTCCTGCCAGGGCACGCCGATGACCCAGGCGATCGGCGCCAGCACGTAGCCGAAGATGGTGGCCAGGTCGGTGGGCTTGCCCAGCATGGCGGCCACGCCGGTGACGTCGCCCAGCCAGGTCAGCGGCGCGTTGATGAGCGCGATCAGGGCGATGAAGGCCAGCAGCATCGCGCCGATGTTCAGCGCCAGGCGCAGGCCGTCGGCGGCGCCGGCGGCGGCGGCGTCGATGATGTTGCTGGAGGTCTTCTCGACTTCCATCTTCACCGTGCCGCGGGTGAGCGGGGTGCCGGTTTCCGGGATCAGCAGCTTGGCCACCACCAGGGTGGCGGGCGCGGCCATGATGGACGCGGCCAGCAGGTGCTTGGCGTAGAAGGCCTGCTGCTCCGGGTCGCCGCCGCCGAGCATGCCCACGTAGGCCGCCAGCACGCCGCCGGCGATGTGGGCCATGCCGCCGATCATCATGGTGATGAGCTCGGACTCGGTCATGCGCGGGATGTAGGGGCGCACGGTCAGCGGCGCCTCGGTCTGGCCGATGAAGACGCTGGCGCAGACGCTGGTGGTTTCGGCGCCCGACACCTTCATCACCTTGGTGATGGCCCAGGCCATGGCGCGCACGATCGCCTGCATCACGCCCAGGTGGTACATCACGCCCATCAGCGCGGCGAAGAAGATGATGGTGGGCAGTACCTGGAAGGCGAAGATGAAGCCGAACTTCGAGGTGTCCATCAGGCTGCCGAAGATGAAGTTCGAGCCCGCGGACACGAACTCGAGGATCTTCACGAATCCGTGGCCCAGCCAGTCGAACACCTCGCGTCCGCCCGGCACCAGCAGCACCAGGGCCGCGAAGCCGATCTGCAGGGTCACGCCGGTGAGCACCAGCCGCCAGTCGACCGCCCCCTTGTTGTTGGAGAAGAGCCAGGCGATGCCGATCAGGACCGCCAGGCCGAACAGGCCGAAAAGGATGCTGGTGACCATGGAATGAGACCCCGGGAAGATGCGGCAGGGTAGTTCACCGCGCCCCGCCCGGGCAATGCGGGCTCAGTCGCCCTCGCGGGCCACCACGCGGTTGCGGCCCCCGGCCTTGGCCACGCGCAGGCGCTGGTCGGCGCGTTTCATCAGGCCCGACAGGTCGTTGGCGTCCTGCGGACAGCAGGCCAGGCCGGCGCTGAGGGTGAGCTTGCGCGGCTCCACGTCGGGCTCGGGCAGGAAGGGCGCGGCCTCGAGCTTGCGGCGCAGGGCTTCCATGCGCTCCCAGGCGGCGCCGATGGGCAGCGGCAGCATCAGCACGAACTCCTCGCCGCCGACGCGGATCATCGGCTCCTCGCGGCCCAGTTCGCGGCGCAGTACCGCCACCGCGTGGCGCAGGGCACGGTCGCCGGCCAGGTGGCCGAGCTCGGCGTTGATGTGGCGGAAATGGTCCAGGTCGATCAGGGCCAGGGTGAGGGTGCGGCCGTCGCGCCGCGCCGATTCGACCTTTGAGGGCACCTGGGTGTTGAGGTAGCTGCGGTTGTGCAGGCCGGTCAGGCCGTCGGTGCTCGACCACTGGGTCAGGCGCTGCGCACGGAACACGATGACCGCCGTCACCAGCGTGGCGGCCAGCAGCAGCACCAGCCGCTGCACCTGCGAGGACGCCTGCACGGCGCCGTAGTCGGCCGACACCAGCGGGCCGTCGGCGAAGGCCACCACGGCCAGCCACAGCAGCGCCGACTGCGCCAGCGCCAGCGTTCCCGCGAACAGCGTGACCCGCAGGTCCTGGCGCAGCGCGGTGGCGAAGATGGCCAGGAAATAACAGCCCCACACGATGGTGCTGTTGAGCGTGGCCACCGGCGACGACAGCAGCCCCAGCAGCACCAGCACGAAGCTGACCAGGCTCACGTCGAAGGCCGATGACAGCATGGGCAGCGACGACGGCCGACGCTTGCGCTGGGCCATGCCCAGCCATACCCAGGAGAGTATGAACACGCCGGATGCGCCGGCCAGCCCTGCCACGCTGTCGCTGGCCTGGCCGCCCGCGAGCAGGTTGAGCAGCGGCAGCAGCAGGAGCAGGCCCGCCACCAGCAGGCGCAGGCGGGCGACCAGCAGCTCGCCGCCGGCGCCGATTTCCAGCAGCAGGTCATCGGGACGCTCGCGCAGCGCGGCCGCGAGGTCGTCCAGGGTTTCGCGCAGGTTACTCACGCCGGGGGTCGTGGCCTGGGGACGGTAGGGCGAGGATACGACGCCCTCCCGCGTGCTGTCAGGCCGGCAGGCCCTGGAAGGCCACCCACAGGCCCAGGCCGGCGAACAGCGCCGCCGCGGCATAACGCGCCGCCTTGAGCGGCAGCTTCGCGGCGAAACGCGCGCCCAGCAGCACCACCGGCACGTTGGCGATGGCCATGCCCAGCGTGGTGCCGGCCACCACCTGCCACAGCGGCGAGTACTGCGCCGCCAGCACGATGGTGGCGACCTGGGTCTTGTCGCCGATCTCGACCAGGAAGAAGGCCACCAGCGTGGCGAGGAAGGCGCCGTACTTCGGCGTCTTCGCTTCGTCCTCTTCCAGCTTGTCGGGCACCAGGGCCCAGGCGGCCACGGCCAGGAAGGACACCACCACGCCCCAGCGCAGCACCTGCGGACTGACCCAGCCGGTCACCAGCGCGCCCAGCCAGCCGGCCAGCGCGTGGTTGAGCAGGGTGGCCACCAGGATGCCGGCAATGATCGGCCAGGGCTTGCGGTAGCGGGCTGCCAACACGAGCGCGAGCAGCTGGGTCTTGTCGCCGATTTCAGCGACGGCGACGGCGAGGGCGGAAACGAACAATGCGTCCAAGGAAAACTCCGGGGCCGGGTGTGGGGCAAGGGAAGGCCGACGCCCCGCCACCCGGCCCGGGTGAGCGACGCGTCTGCCTCCGGTCTTGCCCGCAAGGCCTTCGCCTTGCCCGCGCACCATGGCGGTTGCCAAGTGTGTTGACGCGCGGAAGCCCCGTGGGGGCCGGGCTACTCCCCGAAGTCAGGGAAAGCGCGGGGATTATAGCGGGATCGGCGGGCCGCAGAAATCCGAGGCGCTGAGCGCGGGCAGGCGGTGGGGCGCCGAGGCGTCGAGCTGGCGATCGCGGAAGCGGCGGCCGGCGAATCGTTCTTCGTGCAAGCGCGCTGCCTCGGCCTCCAGTCGCCTGCGCTCGGGCTCGTCGATGCCGGCCCGCCGTGCCCAGGACGCATGCGTTTCGCGGCCGAACAGGCGGTCGGCCAGGACCCGCTGCACATAGGCCGCACGCGGGTCGTCCGGGACAAGCCCGTCGCCCAGGTCGGAGTCATTGCCCAGGGCGCGGGCCAGGGCCGAAGCCGCCTCGGGTTCGCCGGCCTGCGCCGCCGCGAACAGGTGCCGCGCGGCGTCGCGCCGCCAGCCGTCGAAGCCCGGGTGCTGGTAGATGCCGCGCTGGAAGCGGAACTGCTTGCCGATGGAGAAATACAGCACCTGCGATGGCGCATGCCCGGCGGCGGCGGCCGGTGCGAGCAGCGCGAGGGCGCCCACCTCGTTGCCCGGGTTGGCTTCGCGGCAGGCGGCGGTTTGTTCAAGGCGTAGCAGCTGCGCCTCGGCTTCGGAGTTGGCGGCTTCGAGCTTGCCTTCTTCCTCGAGCCTCTCCTCGTAATCCGAGGGGTCTGCTTCCTGGGGGCGTGCGCGCAGCATGCGGCAGCGCATGCGTTCGATGGCGAGGCGGCAGCTGGCTTCCGGGTGGCCGGCATCGGACCAGCGCTGCAGTTCGGCCAGGCGCTGAGCCAGCGGCAGGGTTTCGGCCGGGAGCGCGGAGGGCGGTGCATCGGCGCGCAGCACTGGGGTGTCGGGCTGCGCTGGAGTGACTTCGGGCGAAGGCGCTCTGAGCGGCGCGCTCGCCTTGGCTTCTTCCTGCCCGGTCGCGGGATTGGGGGGCGCGGGCCAGAACCACCAGCCTGCGGCGATGAGCAGGACGGCCAGGAGGGCCAGGCCGGTAGCGCGAGTTGATCGGTTCATTTCTTCAACTCCGGGATGGGCTGGCTGCAGCCCTGGCCGCTGTCGCGCATCAGCGGCATGGCGTGTCCCTTGCGCTGCTTCTCCAAATCGAGCACCAGGCCATTGAAATGCTCCATGTGCCAGCGGCGCGCCAGCGACCGGGCCTCCTGGCTCAATGCGCTGTTCGCGTCAGGCATCTCGGACACCAGGCGCATCAGTTCGGGAGGCTCGCCGGCGAACAGCAGCATCAGCTCGGCCCTTGCGCGCTCGCGCAGCGGGTCGGGCGGAAGCAGCGCGGCGACGTGGCCGCCGAGCATCGGGTCCTGCGCGAACATGAGGTGGATGGCCGCCTCCGGGTAACCCGCCTCGAACACCGCCTGCAGCATGGCCGGCGCCTCGCGCCGCCAGGTGTCGAAGTCCGGGCTGGTGAGGAAGGCATAGCTCTCCCCGGTCACTCCGCCAAAACCTTCACCCTTGCCGTATCGGAGCATGGCTTCGGGTTCGCCTGCGAACGCGGCCTGGCGCAGGTAGCTGAAGTGGCGCCCGGCGTACTCGCCGCGCAGGGTCTGGCAGCGCGGGTGCACGGCGCCTCGTGACAACACCCGCGCTTCGTCGCACTCGGCCATTTCCGCCGCCAGCTGGCAGGCGGCGCGTGCATCGCCGCCGTCGGCGCGGGCGGCGAGTTCGGCCAGTGGAGGCAGTGGTTCCACCGGGCGCGGCATGCCGTTGGGGTCGTAGCGCGGCACGCTGCGCGTGGGTTTGGCCGAGGGTTCGACGGGAAGGCCGGTGAGGCCGGGCAGGGGAGCGGCTTCGGGCGCTGGCACGGCCTCATTCGCCGCCGGCGTCCACCAGGCATAGCCCGCGATGAGTGCCGCGAGCAGCAGCGTCAGCAGCAAGGTTCGGCGCAAGCTCATGGCTCCATTTCGCAGAAGCCCTGCGGCCCTTCGGCGTGCGGGCGGATATAGGGAGGGTAGCGCAAGGCAAGCGCCGGGTTGAATCGCCGGCCACCGAAGTAGCGCTCGTGGAGCTGGTCGGCTTCCAGGCGCGCGCGCTCCATGGCGGCCGCATCCAGGTCGCGGGCCAGCGCCGGCCGCTCCCGGTGCCCGAACAGCCGCACGGTGAGCAGGTGGTACACGTAGCTCCGGTACGTGTCGTCCGGGATCATCGCCGACAGGAAGCCGAAGTCATCGGAGTAGCTCATCTGTAGCATGTTGGCGGCCGTCGGATTCCCGGCGCGCAGCGCGGCGTGCACCATCCCCGGCGCTTCCCGGCGCCACTGGTCGAAATCGCTGCCCAGCGCGGTCCCGCGTCCGTCCGGGCGCCAGTGATTTCCGTCGGCATAGGCCAGCATGGCGGAAGAGTCGCCCGCGAGCGCGGCCTGGCGCAGGTAGCGCGCGCCTTGGCCTTGCAGGTCCGGCGGCACGCCGCGGCACTGCTGGAGGCGCTCGATCAGCCACAGCCGTTCCTCGGCGACCGAATTGGCGGCGGCCAGGTTGCCTTCCGCTTCGAATTCGACCTCGGAATCCAGCGGGTCGGAACTGGAAACGAGCGTGTCCCAGGTGGGCAGGTGCTGGCAGCGCAGCAGTTCCATGCCCAGCCGGCAGGCAGCACGGTGGTCACCGGCGTCGGCGCGGGCCTGCAGGTCGGGAAGGACCTGGGCAAGCGGCGCGTCCGGAGGTGGCAGGGGAAGGGATGCCTGCTTTGGCGGGGAAATTTCGGCGGCGGGCAAAGCCGGCGATGCCTCGCCTGCGTCACCTTGTGCCTTTCCGGCCTCGACCGTCGCCTCGGCAGCCGACGCCACCGTGGGAGTCTGCCGGCCATGCCACCAAAGGGCGAACGCGACCACGGCCAGCATCGCCAGCACGAACCCGGCCTGCAGGGTGCGGCGGCTCACGGCCTGCCCTCGGCGTCTCCGTCAAAACACGCGGGAGAACTGTTCGCGGGTTCCGGCCAGCCAACGGGAAGTTCCGTCGCGATGGGTGAACGCAGTGCGGCGACGTGTTCTTCGAGCCTGAACCGCTTTCCCGAGAACTGCTCGCGATGCCAAGCCTCCGCACGCTGCGCGGCTTCGTGTTGTTGCTCGGGCGTCAGGCCAGCGGGTGCCTTGAACCTGCGCAACGCCTCATGCTCGCCGAACAGATGGTGCGCGAGCAGTCGGTACGCCGCGTCCTGGACGGGGTCGATCGGCGTGATGAAACTCAGGTGGCTGCCCCCGTCATTGGCGACGAGCATGACCAGCACGGCTTCCGGTCGTCCCGACTGCTGCAGCGCTTCGATCAGCGCGGGCGCCTCGGCTCGCCAGGTCTCGAAGCGGGGCATGCGGAGGAAGGCGTAGGGCTGCATTGCACGGCGGGCCAGTGCCTCGCCGTTGGCGTAGCGGACGATCGCCTCGGGCTCGCCAGCCAGCGCCGCCTGGCGCATGAGGTCGAAACCACGGTTTTGCAGGCTGGCGTCGGCCTGGTCGCAAAAGCTCCGGATCGTGGTGCCCCGCAGCAGTATCCGGGCCATCTCGTCGGCGCGGGTGCGGTCGCCGCCGGCGTCGGCATGGGCCTCTTCGCGGCGCAGGCTTTCAAGCCGCTCGTCGGTGTAGAAGTCGGCGTAGGCGCAGGCGGCCAGCCGGGTACCCAGTGTGCAGGCCGCGCGTGAATCGCCCGCCTCGGCGCGTGCCAGGAGCGCGGCGAGTTCCGGCGCCAGCGCCCTGTTGGCTTCCGACGCCGGCGCGATGGGCGCCTCCGCAGGCAGCGGCCGGGCGATGTCGGCGATATCCCGCGTGGGCGGCGCCTGCGGCGTGGTCGCCACGGCCACTTCAGTCGGCGCGGTGTCCAATTCCAGGCTGCCCCATGCGATGGCACCCACCAGCGCGACGCACAACACCAGCAAGGAAACGCGGAAAGGAGTTCGCATCAAACCGGTTCAGGCGCGGGGGAAAGCCAGTAAAGCCCGACCCCGCGCCCGGATTCAACCGCGACGATTTCTCGTCAGTCCACCCGGCGCGGTGCGGTGGCGATGCGGGTGACGATGCCGTCGGCGTGCACGACGGTGACGTCGTCGGGCTCCGGCGGGCTCGGTGGCGTGGGTGGCACCGGCGGCACCGGCGGCGTGGGTGCCATGCCGCGCACGCCCGGAGCGGGCGGCGCCGGGGGCGCGGGCGGTGCGGGCGGCGGCGGCGGGGCGAACCAGCGCATCGCCGGCGTTTCGGGCACGGTCACTTCCACCGTGCGCGCCTTGCGGTCGCGCAGAACGTCGACGCGCACCTTGTCACCCACGTCCTGGCCGCGCCGCGCCGACATGGCCTCGCGCGGCGTGTCCACGGCGCCGCCGTCGATGCGCTGGATCACGTCGCCCGGCTCCAGCGCCTCCAGGCCCTTGCCGGTGCCCAGCACCAGCACGCCGCGGTCGGTGCCGAAGTAGCGGCCCAGCTTCGCGTCCACCGAGGCCAGGTTCAGGCCGTTCCAGCGGAAGGCCTGGCTGAGCAGGGGGGCGCGGCAGTCTTCGTCGCCCGGCGCGCAGGGCGCGGCGGTCATGCGCAGGATCTCGCGCTCCAGGCCTTCGTGGATCAGCGGCTGCGCGCGAAGTTGGGGGGGGGGGGGGGGGGGGGGGGGGGGGGGGGGCGGGGGGGGG
>JAIBEO010000096.1 GCA_019459185.1 Rhizobium sp.
CCCCCCCCCCCCCCCCCCCCCCCCCCCCCCCCCCCCGCCCCCCCCCCCCCCCCCCCCCCCCCGCGCCCCCCCCCCCCCCCCCCCCCCCCCCCCCCCCCCGCCCCCCCCCCCCCCCCCCCCCCCCAACAGGGGCGGGGAGGCGCATAATCGCCGGATGCGCAACGCCCTCTTGCTTCCGATGCTGCTGCTGCCGGCCCTCGCCCAGGCCCAGGCGCCGGTGGACGACACCGACCCGGTCGTCGCCGAAACCACGCCCACCGCCATCCCGCTCACCGAAATCCGCCGCTACGTCGCGGTGTACAACGCGGTGAAGGACGCCTACGTCGAGCCGGTGGACGACCAGACGCTCATGAAGGCCGCGCTGCGCGGCCTGCTGTCCGACCTTGACCCGCACAGCGCCTACCTCGACAAGGAAGAAGCCGAGGCCCTGCTCGACGACACCGAGGGCGCCTACGTCGGCATCGGCGTGGAAACCGAGCGCCGCCCCGATGACACGCTGCTGGTGGTCTCGCCCATCGACGGCACCCCGGCCCAGCGCGCCGGCCTGCGCGCCGGCGACGTCATCATCGCCATCGACGGCGAGCCGCTGGTTTCAAACCCCAACCCGCACACCGCGCTGCGCGGCCAGGCCGGCCAGCCGGTCACCGTCACGCTCACGCGCACCGGCGAACCCGCCCCGCTCGACCTCGTCATCGTGCGCGAAACCATCCGCGTCAGCTCGGTCCAATCGCGCCTGCTCGAGCCCGGTTTCGGCTACCTGCGCATCAGCACCTTCCAGTCCGACACCGGCCCGCAGGTGCGGCGCCAGCTGGCCCAGCTCACCGGCCGCGGCGCCACGCCGCTGCGCGGCCTGGTGCTCGACCTGCGCTCGAACCCCGGCGGCCTGCTCAGCGCCGCGGTGGAAGCCGCCGACGCGCTGCTCGACGACGGCCTCATCGTCAGCACCCGCGGCCGCCTCGAATATTCCAACGCCAGCTTCCACGCCAAGCCCGGCGACGCGCTGGCCGGCGCGCCCGTCATCGTGCTGGTGGACGCCGGCACCGCCAGCGCCGCCGAAGTGCTGGCCGGCGCGCTGCGCGACCACGACCGCGCCACGATCATGGGCAGCCGCACCTACGGCAAGGGTTCGGTGCAGTCGGTGGTGCCGCTGGACAACGGCGATTCGATCAAGCTCACCACCGCGCGTTATTACACGCCCAGCGGCAAGTCCATCCAGGCCCGCGGCATCCGCCCCGACATCGTGCTGCGCGGCGAAGCGGCGCGTGGCATGCGCGAGCAGGAACTGGCCGGCCACCTGCGCGGCGAGAACGAAGAAGCCGGCAGCGGCCCCGGCGAAGTGATCGAAGGCGACGCCGCCATCGGCCGCGCGCTCGACGCGCTCAAGGCCGGCAAGGCCACCGCGCGGGCGCGCCGCCGGCTCTGAATTTCAGTCGGCGTAGGCGGGCTGCTCGAGCAGCGGCTGCCAGCGCTTGAGCCAGTCGTTGGCCATCTCGCTCCAGGGCCAGATGCCTTCGTTGGTGGGGTAGACCAGCTGCAGCATCGGGAACGGGCGGCCGTCGTGCAGCCACAGGTTCCAGCCGAAGTGTTCGCGCAGCTGCGAGGCGTGCACCGGGCGCAGCACGCAGTCCATGCCCTTGATGAACCCCTGCAGCACCTGCCCGGACTCGAAGCGCTCGCCTTCGCGCACGCGCTTGTTGTAGTGGTGCAGCAGCCGGTGCGACTTGTCGGCCGGTAGCCCGAACACGCACACGTCGGGCGAATCCGAGGTGCGGCTGATGCCGATCGAATAGGCGTAGGGCGGCAGGTCGCCCTCGGCCAGCACCTGGATCACGTGGCAGCCGTACTTGCGGATATCCGCCAGCACCCGCTCCTGGTCCGCGTTCAACGCCATGCCTCGGTCCTGCGAAATCGTGGGGCCGACAGGGTATCAGCTACCGCGCGAGAGGCGCCGCCAGGTCCAGCGCGCGGCCAGCAGCGGCAGCACCAGCACCAGGCCCCAGCCCACCCACAGCACCACCGGGCTGAAGCGCCCGGGCAGCAGGCCGCCATGCGGCCCGGCCAGCAGCAGCACCGCCAGGAAAGCCGCCACCGCCACCAGGCCCAGCGAGGCCATCCAGGCCACGAACACCAGCAGCGCGCGCGCCGCATGGCCTTTGGCCGAGGGTTTTAGGGGCGGGTTGGGATGCTGGGGCGTCATGCGTCGGGGGGGGGGCTGGGCTGGCATGTACGGGTTGACGGAATAGCGGGGCGAATCAGGCCGTGGGGTTTCAGCGCGGCGGAGGCGGTGCTGCCGGCTGGCCGGGCACGCCCGGCACGCTGGCCATCGCATCGAGCCAGGGCATGGCCGAATGCGTCCAGATCTGCAGCGTCGGCGGCAGCGCGGCGCGCTCCTGCACGCAGCCCAGCCGGATCATCGCCAGCGTGGGGTTCTCGGGCTGCGTCGCCCACAGGTGCGTGCCGCATTCCGGGCAGAACACCATGGCGCGGCGGTTGCCGCTGTCGGCGGTCTTGAGGTGCGACTTCGTGCGGCCTTCCGGCTTCACGCTGGCCATCGCCGCGGGCGAGGACACGCGGTAGGGCGCGCCCGACATCACCTGGCAGTCGGTGCAGTGGCAGGCGATGACGCGATTCGGGTCGATCTCGGCGGTGAAGCGGACCGCGCCGCAGTGGCAGGCGCCGTGGACGAGCATGGGGAAATCCTTTCCGTGGACAGGGGAAGCCCCATGGTGCAGCAGTCGCCCGCCCGCTGCCTTAGCGGCGCCTGACTGCCACCGCAACGCCATGCGGGTTCGCCATCGTGGTCAACGCCGGGGCACCCTGGCGCGCAATGTCATGCCGCCAGGCCGGCCTGCAGCAACTGCACGCACCACCACGCGGCGATGGTCAATTGCACCGCGAAGAACGCGAAGCGCACGTTGATGGCCATCGCCGACACCGACAGCAGGTGCACCGACGACTGCGCCACGCGCGCGGCCAGCAGCCACGGCGCCAGCGGATCGGTGAGCGCGGTGAGCTCCAGCACCAGCGCCAGCAGCATCAACCCGCCGAAGATGGGGAACCCTTCCAGGCAGTTCGCGTGCGCGCGCAGCAGCCGCTGGCCGAAGGGCGAGGCGTCGCCGCCGTCGGGGCGGAAGCTGTCGGAGCGGCGCTTGCCGCCCAGCACCAGCGCGCTGCGCAGGGTTTCCATCACCAGTAGCAGGAGCAGGGTCCAGCCGATGTAGCCGAGCAGGGCGAAGGCGGTGGCGGTCATGGCGGCTCCGGGCTACTTCATGCGGGAGGGCAGGGTGGTTTCGTGGCCGGCCACCATGAAGCGGCCATACCCGCGGTGGTGCAGCGTTTCCGGCGCCTTCACCTTCGGGTCGGCCCAGGCGTGCGTCACTTCCAGCACGAACCAGTTGTACTTGTTCACGCCGCGGGTATCCACGACGCGGCATTCAAGGTTGGCGAAACATTCGTCCACCAGCGGCACGGCCACGGTGCGCGCGGGCTTTGGCGTGAGGCCGAACCGGGCGAACTTGTCCACCTTGGCGCCGGTGGTGTTGCCGCAGCCCACCACCTGCGCGGCCAGCGCCGCCGTGGGGATGTTGATCACGCACTCGCGCGATTTGCGCAGCAGTGAAAACGAGTGGTTGCCCTGGCTCACCACGCAGCCCAGCAGCGGCGGTTCGAAGTCGAGCATCGAGTGCCAGGACATCGCCATCAGGTTGCGTTCGCCGCGCCAGGCCGTGCCCAGCAGCACCACCGGCCCCGGTTCGAGCAGGGTGTAGACCTTGCCGGGCGGCAGCGTGCGCTTGGCCATGGGCCGCCGCGGCCGGAACTCAGGCTTGCCCGCGGTAATCGGACCACGACGCCAGGCCGTGGCGCCGCGCAATGCCGCGGTAGATCGCCGCCAGCGCCAGGCCGAACACCAGGCCGGCCACGCCCGCCACCACCATCACTTCAATCGGGGAGCTCAATCCCGGCATGAACGGCAGCAGCCAGTGCGCCAGCCCGAACAACACCGCGAACACCACGCCCGCGCTGGTCGCCAGCACCGGGAAGGAGAGGAACATGGGCGGCGGCACTTCCGCGCCCAGCCACCACAGCAGGCGCCAGGCGGGCGGCGCGGCGGTGAACGGCGACACGCCCACCGAGGCCATGTGGCGGTGCAGCTGCGCGATCTTCTCGTCGTGTTTCATGGGCCCATCCTACACAAGCCGGCGCGGGGTTCTAGCCGGGGCGGCGGCGGGCGCGCCACAGCGCCGAAATGGCCCAGGCCAGGCCCCAGGCCAGCGCCAGCCACAGCACCGCCGCCAGCGCCCAGCCCAGCGGCGTGGGCATGCACCAGCCCCAGCCGCACAGGCCATTGTTCTCCAGCACGCCGGGCAGGCCCGCCTTGTGCATCAGCAGTATCGAAAAATACGGCAGCACCGCCAGCACCAGCGCCACCGAACCCAGCGCATCTTCGAAGGCCAGGCCGAGCAACAGCAGCAGCGCGTACGCCGCCACCATCACCGCGAACACCTTCCACGGGCGCGGGCTCATGGGCACCGCTCAGGCCGGAGTGCGCGCCCGCCGCGGCGGCAGCAGCACGGCGGCCAGCAGGCCGACCGGCAGGCCCACCAGCCAGGGGTCCACGCCGTCGCCGAACCAGGGTGCGGCGAAGTGGGCGCCAAAGTAGCTGCCCGCCAGTGCAATGACCGCGGTGCGCAACCGGTTCCAAGCCCCGGCATGCCGCTCGAGGCGCGCCTGCCTGGCTGCGGCTTCCGCGGCGGCTTGCGCCATCACGTCGTCGGCCTTGCGTTGTGCAGATTCAAGGTTCATGCCGTGCCCACCCATGAGAAGACCACGAAGCCACCGAGCGCCAGCGAAGCCAGGCCAAGCCACGGCAGGAAACGTAACACGCCGGGCACCGTGCGCTGGGCGAAATGCCGGTGCCAGCGCCAGGGCACCAGCGCGGTGGCCAGGGCTTCAGTCATGGCAGCACGGACAAGCTGCGCCAAAGAACAGCGGCTGCTATCAACACAACCCAGGCGACGAAGCGAAACATTCCGAGAAACAGACCGCCGGCGATTTCAACAAATGGCATGGTTGGGTTCCCGGAAGGTGCGGCGTCGCGGATCCATTGTCTTCAGCTCAATGCCGTGCAGTGGCCGGGAGGCAGCTCATGGGAGGAGGTGGATGTTATCCCCGCCACCCGCGAGCCAGGCCGAGATGCTCACGGCAACCGTGCCGGCGAGTTCGGGGTGTTCATCGGCCATGTAGGCGACGACCTCCGTCTCGCTCCAAGGGCCGAGCGACGTCTGGTAGCCCGGGTAATCGGCTTCAATGGCACGCCACGATGCGTACTCGCGCCGGGAGACGATAACAGCGCCGTCGGCGTAGACGACGTGCAGTGACAAGGGCGCGGCGCCTGTCATGGCTGCCGCAGCCGGTCGAAAGCGAAGCCCGCCATGGCCCAGGCCAAGGCGATGAGCACCGCCACCATGACGGCCACGCTGCCTGCCAGCCACGCTGCGCCGCGCGTGCCCGAGAAGTTCAGGGCCAGGTTGCCGGCCAGCAGCGCCGACGCCGGCAGCCACAGCAGCGACGCGGCCAGCGACAGACCGGCAAACCGCCGCCGCGCCGAACCGCACGGGCTGAGCGCCCACGCCGCACCGGAAAGCGCGCTCAAGGCGGTGGCCATCAGCAGGTTGCCCAGCGGCAGGCCGCCTGGCAGCAAGTGTTCGGCCAAGCCCGAGCCCGAGGCGAGCGTTCCGATGGAAAGCCCGGCCAGGGCCAGCAGCGGCAGCGCGAAGCGCTTCATGTCCGCGGCGGCAACGGTTCCATGACCACGATGAGCAAGGTGGCGATGGGCCCCAGCAGCAGCGACAGCAGCCACCAGTTGAGGCCGCTGCGCCCCTTCCCCTGCGCCAGCCCGGCATTGATCAGCGACAGCGTGCCCCACCCCACGGCGAAACCGCCGGAACTTGCTACGGACATCGAACTTCCCCTTCAGTCGGACCAGGCGCCAAACGCCGCGAACCCGCGGCAATGCTTGAATGCCTCATGGATCGGCGTGACGTCAACCTCGGGGTGCGAGAGGCGGTCCACCAGGCCAATCCAGTACCGGCTGCTGTCGCCCCAAGGCTCGTTCACCGTGGCGGGCAAGCCGTGGAAGGGGTGACCTACACCGGAGCGCAAGCGCTCGAACTAAGCCGAGCTGCGCGGCGGCGTCGGCTTGGATGAATTGTTAGGCCGCTGGTCGCTTCTCGATTGCCTTCCTCAGCTTTTCGAGCTCCTCAGCAATCGGGAGATGCTCGCCTTCACTACCAAGATAGATGCTAAGGTCAATTGGGAATTTCTCGGAAATCGTACGTCCGGCATGCGTGTAGCTGGCGGTAGCGGTAAAGTAGGACGGGCAAATAGCTTCATTCGACTCGTTGCCGAAAATCTTCCAGCCTTGCGCTAGGGCAAAATTGAGCTTCTGGCCAGGATGGAGCGCATCAATCTTCTCTGCGAACGCGCGCTTCATATGCAGCGCGTGGTCGTCTTTCCGCTCGCCAAACTGCCAGAATTCCTTGTCCAGTTTTAGCGACAGGTTATTTGCCGTAGTTCTTCCAACATTGTGCACACGCAAATAGAGGAATGGGGTTGCTGGCCGAACGTAAGGTTCCACCAGCACTTGTGGCCGCGTTGCAGCCCATGTTTGTTCTCGCATCTCTTGGAGCGTAGCTTGCGAGGTCGACGCCATCTTGTGAGTGAGGTAGGCGTAGATGGCTGTCACGATCACGAGAACTGCTGTCAGAATCTCCATAGTGCCCATGACTCTTCTCCTACGGTCTACCACCTGAGTTAAGTCGCGCCGGGAAGCGGCGTCGGCTTGGACGAATTGTCAGATTTCACGAAACGTTACCGCGTATGCGTCCTTTCGGCGTTCCGCCACCCACTGGGCGGCGCCGGGATAGTGCTGAGCGATTAGGGCTCGTGCGCTTGCGATGAAAGCAGGCTCCGCTCTGCAGCCGAAATAGATCGCCTTGAACTCAGACTCCCTTAGATTCGTGTACTCGAACAGGCCAGGCTTGTCAGACAGCGGGTAGTACACACGCCACTCCTTTTCGTAAGCCCAGTGATTGCTTTTCGTATACACAGATCGGCGTGTTAACGCCTTCACGTCCAGCTGTCCGACGCCGGTGAACAGGTCTAGGAACGCCTCCTCGGTGAAGAATGCCGGCGGGGTGTCGGAGTACTCGACGGCCTCTGACACGGACAGCGCGTTGTCTTCTTCAGGCAGTGACCAAAGCTCCAAAACTGCGCCGGTGTGATCTCTAGCGTAGTGCGCCCACATGAGAAGGCTGTCATTTTCTTCGGTCACGCAGAAGGTTCGGCTCGCCTTGAGAGATTCTTGCCAATGAACCTCGAAGCCAAGCCTCGTGGTCTCGATAGCGTTGGAGCCATCAGCCAATACGGGTAGCGCTTCCCGCACAAATGCATCGCGTGGAAATCCATGGGTGGAGAACTTTGCCCGCATGATTTCGAGCACGAGTTGGATCGGGCCAACATCCTGTCGAATCGGAATCTGTGGGTTCCTTACGAGATGTTCGATTCGATCTAGCAACTTCGCGGGAAATTGCTGAAGATCGAAATCCAGATGCAGGCATGTCTGATGATCGAACGGATCGTTGAAAAGCAAGGGCGAGCTGAAGCGAACCGATTGATTCTGCAGAATCGCCAAAGCCGTCTGCGGCGCTACGTACTTGTAGAACGGTCGGCTACCGGGATGCGGCATATGAAGTCTAACGTTTCATAGTGACTTACAACTGAGCATATCTCCACTCCAGCTTTCGCGCACTTCTCGGCCAGAGACAAATTCTCAATGCGGACAACGCTTCTCGCGTGCGCCATTGGGCTGGAGTCCATTCGCTGGTGGGCGGCCATTTCTGGGTTTCGGCTGGACAAAGCAGACGTGGCTGCAAATTGCCTTCAATTGCTGCCGTTCGCCGAACTATTTCGGCGCAGTCGTTGATGGATCTTCGCCTGCCTAGGAGTCGGCATTCACGGTGAACGAAGAGTGCGCGCCACCCAGCGCCTGGGCATGCATCGCGATGTAAAGCCGCTCCAAAGCCCGCGCAAACCGCTCCGGCTGGAACAGCCGCCCCTCGGCCAGGCTGGCCTGCAGCCGCGCACGCAGCGCGTTGCGCGCCGCGGCGTCGTTGCCAAGCTGCGCCGCCATCGCCACCAGCCCGTCGCGATTGGCTGCCACGGCTTCGGGCAAGCCGGCGGCGTACAGCAGGCTGGCGGCCATGCGGCTCACGAAGTTCTCGCCGGGCCAGGTGAGTACCGGCACGCCCATTCGCAGCGCGTCGCTGGCGGTGGTGCCGGAGTTGTAGGGGTGGGTGTCGAGCGCCAGGTCGGCCAGGGCCAGGCGCGACAGGTGGGCTTCGCGCGGCAGCGGCGGCGCGAACACCAGGCGCTCGGGCGCCACGCCGCGGCGTGCGGTTTCGGCGTGCAGGTTGTCGGCCGTGGCGGGGTCCTTGGGCGACACCAGCCACAGCACGCTGCCCGGCACGCCGCGCAGCACCGCGCACCAGTCGTCCCACAGCGGCGCGTTGAACTTGTAGGCCTGGTTGAAGCTGCAGAACACCACGCCGTGTTCCGGCAGCCCGGCCGCGGCGCGCGTGGGCGGCGCCGGCAGCGGAACGAGGCGGCCGTTGGGCTGGAAGCAGCCCGGCATTCGCGCCACGGCCTCGCTGAAGCCACCTTCCAGCGCGGGCGGCAGCACGAACTCGTCGGCAATCACGTAGTCGGCCAGGCGCGGCTCGCCCAGCGTGCCGATGTAGCCGATCCACTGCGCGATCACCGGCGCCGGCCGCCAGGCGTTGATGCCCACGCGGCCGTGGCCGGTGTAGCCGGTCAGGTCCACCAGCACGTCGATGCCGTCGTCGCGGATGCGCTGCGCGGCGGCATGGTCGTCCAGCGCATCGATGTCCCGGAACACGTCCACGCCGCGCTCGATGGCCGCGCGCCACGGGTCGCCCGGCGCCGGCGCGCGGTAGGCGTAGGCGAACACCTGCACGCGCGAACGGTCGTGCGCGGCAATCACTTCGCTCACCAGGAACGACACCGCGTGGTTGCAGAAATCGGCCGACAGGTAGCCCACGCGCAGCGGCCCGTCGGTGGCGCGCGCGGCGGGCGCCAGTGGCGGCGAAGCCAGTGCCGCGCCCCACTGAGAACGTGCGAACTTGCGCGCGGCCTCGCGCTGCGCTGCGGCGCTGGCTTCCGGGAGCGACAGCAGCAGCCCCGGCGAGAAGTCGCTGCGCGGCGCGCGCGCGAAGGTGGCGAGCAGGTTCTCCGCGTTGAGCACCGGGTCCGGCGCCCAGTCGGCCAGGTGCCGGCGCAGGTACAGGCCGTCGCCCAGGCTCTTGAGGTCGTCGGGGTCCAGCTTCACGGCGCGCCGGTAGCACTCCAGCGCTTCCTTCGTGCGGCCCTGCGCTTCCTTCAGGCCACCAAGTTTTTGCCAGGCCAGCGCCAGCCGCGGTTCGCGGTTGATGGCCTGGGTGTAGGCGGCCAGCGCCTGCGCGTCTTCGCCCAGCTTCTGGTGCGCGAAACCCAGGTTCACCCACAGGCCGGCGCTGCCACCGCCCGCCACGGCGCGCTGGAAGCAGGTTCGTGCGCCGGCGAAATCGCGCGCCGTTTGCGCCAGGATGCCGGCCAGGTTCCAGCCGGCCGCGTGTCCCGGTTCAACAGCGAAGAGCTGGTCGAGCAGGCGCCGGGTGTCGGCGCGCCGGCCGGCGTTGAAGGCCGCGGCGGCCTGGGCGTACAGCTCGGCCGGCGTGGCGGGCGGCATGCGGTTCAGCGCGGCTTGGCGGGCAGCGGGAAGGGCGTGACCACCTTCTCGCCGGTGCCGGCGTCGCGGATGCTGAGCTGGCCCTTGCGGTCCACTTCCTCCACGCGCACCACGCTCTGCATCGGCAGGTGCAGCACGCGCGTGTCGGCGAACTCGTCGCGCAGGCGCTCTTCGGTGGGGTCCACCACCACGCCTTCCTTGGCGTCGAACACCAGGTCGGCCACCTCGGTGAAACCCCAGAGCGAACTGGCCGTGACGCGCCGCGCATACAGCTCGTAGATCTTGCCGGCGTTGAGGAACGTCACCTTGTAGAGGATGCGCTGGTTCATGGCGGCCGATTATATTCCCGGGCTCACTGGCCGCGCGAACGCCGCGCCAGCATGGGTTTGAGCGCCAGCGCGTACAGCAGCCCGACCACGAAACCCGCCAGGTGCGCCCACCAGGCCACCGCGCCGAAGCTGGGGCCGACGAAGGTGAAGATCAGCTGCAGCGTGGCCCACAACCCAATGAGCAGCGCCGCCGGCACCTTGATGAATTCCAGCCACAGGCCCAGCGGCACCACCACGCCCAGGCGCGCATTCGGAAAAAGCGCCAGGTAGGCGCCGATGACCGCCGACACGCCGCCGCTGGCACCGATGATGGCGCGCGCCGGCGTGCCCATCAGCAGCGCCGCGGCCAGGTTGGCCAGCGCGCCGCCGGCCAGGAACAGCAGCAGGTAGCGCCAGGGCCCCATCGCGCGTTCGGAGGGCAGGCCGAAGATGAGCAGGAACAGCAAGTTGCCGGCCAGGTGCACCGGCCCGGCGTGGATGAACAGTGCGCTGAGCAGGGTGAGCAGGCGTTCATCGCGCAGCGCCGCGCGCCATTCGGTGACGCTGCCCGAGAGCGTGCCCCAGCGCAGCAGCGTGGCGCGCCAGGCTGCGTCGTCGGGCAGCAGCGCGATCCAGATGAAGGCGGCCACCATCAGCGCCGCCAGCAGCGGCGTGGCCCAGCGCCAGCGGGGTTTGCGTCGCGTCGGCAGATTCACGAACACGGCGCGTGCCTCAGGGCCGCGGCAGCAACAGGCGGCGGCCATTGGCCGACAGCACCACGCCGTCGCGGCGGATCTGCTCGATCACCACGCCGGCGGCGGGCGTGGCGCCTTCGCCCTGGCGACGGCCGTCGAGGATGACAAAACGCTGCGCCGGCTCGTCGGCGAATACATGCATGCTGAGCTTGAGCGGAGGCAGCGTGGCGCGTTCGGCGGCGGGCAGGTCGGCGAGGCGGGGCAGCAGGGGTTCGACCGGAGCGGCCGCGGCGGCTTCCACGGGGGCCGGCGGGGGAGCGGGTGCGGGTGCGGGCGGCGCGGCAGGCGCGGGCGCGGCCACGGGCGCGATGGCGGACGGTGATGTCGGCGGCGGCACTTCAGGCAGCAACTGCGGCGGCGGCACCAGCGAGTTCGCATCCGCGGGCACGGGCCGGGCCGGCGCGGCAGCGGCCGGAGCTCCAGGCGCCGGCATCGTCACCGGCGGCGTGTTCACCGCCACGGCCGCCACCGTGGGCCCGTTCGTCTGCGGCCGCAGGAACCAGCCCGCCACGATGCCCGCCGCCAGCAGCGCCGGCAGCACGAAAATCCAGGCCGGCTGGCGCCGCCTGCGCGAGGGCAGCGCCATCTGTTCGACGAACAGCCCCGGCGCGCGCCCGCGCTGGCGCTCGGCTTCCGACTTGCGCAGGGCGTCCAGGATGACCGACATCAGTCCAGCACCCGGCGCAGGCGCGGGCCCTCGTTTTCGCGCGCCGACAGCGCCAGCAGGGTTTCGGGGCCGACCACGCCGTCGGCGACCAGGCCGTTCGCGGCCTGCAGGCGGCGCACCGCGGCCACGCTGTCGGCGTCGAGCACGGCGGGGCCGGCTTCCGGCGACGCCAGCCCGGCGCGGTCGCGCAGCCGGTCGTGGATCCAGTCCACCGCCGGCCCGCTGTCGCCCGGCGTGGGCGCCGGCAGCAGGAAGCGGGGGCCGCGCCAGATGGCGGCGTACTCGCCGTTCCAGCTGCGTTCGAAGGCCAGGCGGTCGGTGTCGAAGCGGCCGCCGCCCAGCCACAGGCGCACGCGCAGCGCGTCGGCGCCCAGCAGCACGGCCCAGGCTTCGCCGCCGTCGCCGCGCAGGCGCAGCAGGGCGGGGCGGCCGAGCGCGGCCAGTTTGTCCAGGCCGGCGCGGCCGCGCAGGCAGTACAGGCCCGGCGCCAGGGTGGGCGCGCAGGCCTGGGCGCGTTCGAGCGTGGTTTCCTGCGCGCGCACCGTCCACAGGCCCAGCAGCTGGCCCCAGGCGGGCTGCGGCGACGGCCCGGCCAGCGCGATGCGCGCCGCCAGCTCCTCGCCCGGCAGGTAGGGCACGGCAGGCGCGGCCTCGGCCTTCACCGTGCGCGCGGCGGCGGTGTCGGGCCCGGGCGGCGGCGGCGCGCGTTCGCGCAGGGCCAGCGCCAGCGCCAGCACGGCCAGCACGCCGGCCACGCCCCAGGCCAGGTTCGGCTTCGGCAGCCGCGACAGCCGCGGCGCCAGCGCCTCGCGCGCGGCCTGGTCGACCCAGCGTTCGCCGATCTGCACTTCGTCGTGCGCGTAACCGGCCAGCAGCGCGCGCTCGGCGATGATGTTCACCAGCCGCGGCACGCCGCCGGAATGGTGGTGGATGCGCCTGGTGGCCAGCTTGGTGAAGGGGAAACGCGTGCCGCCGGCAACGGCGTAGCGGTGGCGCAGGTAGGCCTCGGTTTCGGCGGCGTCGAGCGGCGTCAGGTGGAAACGCGCGGTGACGCGCTGGGCCAGCTGGCGCAGGTCTTCGCGCGCCAGCAGGTCGCGCAGTTCGGGCTGGCCCAGCAGCAGGATCTGCAGCAGCTTCTGGGTGGGCGTTTCGAGGTTGGTGAGCAGGCGCACCTGTTCCAGTGCCTCGGCGCCCAGGTTCTGCGCCTCGTCGATGATCAGCACCACGCGCAGGCCCTGCGCGTAGGCGTCGAGCAGGTAGTGGTTGAGCGCGTCCACCAGCGCCTTCAGGCTGCCCTTGCGGCCGGCCACGTCGATGCGCAGTTCTTCGCAGATCGTTTCCAGCAGCTCCACCGGGCTGACGCGCGGGTTCAGCACCAGCGCCACCCGCACGTTTTCCGGCAGCTGTTCCAGCAGCAGGCGGCAGAGCGTGGTCTTGCCGGTGCCCACTTCGCCGGTGAGCTGCACGAAGCCGCCGCCGCCGCCCTGGCCGATGCCGAACAGCAGGTGCGCGAGCGCGTCCCGGTGCCGCTCGCTCAGGTACACGAAGCGCGGGTCCGGGGTGATCGAGAACGGCGGCTCGGTGAGGCCGTAGTGCTCGAGGTACATGCGCGGCTCGGCGGGAAGGGGTTGTCAGGATGCCACGACGGGGCGGCGTGCAGGAATCGGATTTTCCACGGCGTCGCCGGGCGGGCTTCCACGCCGCGCCGCGGTGGCCGGCTGACCGCCGCGCCGGGACAACGCCGATTCGGCGCGGGCGCGCGCGACGGATCGTGTGCCTGCGCCCTGTCGGCGCCGAGGAGACGACGATGAAGAGAATGACGAAGCTGTGGCTGGCGGCGCTGCTGCTGGCGTTGGGCGGCCTGGCGGCGGCCTACCCACCGAAGCCGGACCTGGAGCGGCCGCCCTGGATGCCCACCGAGCGGGAGCTGATCGACGAGCAGTGCGCCATCCGCGAAACCGAGCGCCGCAACAGCTGCTGGGACTTCTGCTACGGCGAAGGCATGTTCGGCACCTACAAGTCCGGCGTCTGCGGCGTGGGCGGCACCTGCAGCTGCACCTATTACGCGAGCCAGGACCTGCTGCGCTGAAAACGGAACGGGCAGCCGCCGCGAGGCGCGCTGCCCGTTCATGCCATGCCCCGGCGGCGGGGCGCGTCAGTCGTCGAGCGTGAGCAGCGAGGCGTTGCCGCCGGCCGCGGTGGTGTTCACGGTGACCGTGCGCTCGGAGGCGAAACGCAGCAGGTAGTGCGGGCCGCCGGCCTTGGGGCCGGTGCCGCTCAGACCTTCGCCGCCGAAGGGCTGCACGCCCACCACGGCGCCGATCTGGTTGCGGTTGACGTAGCAGTTGCCCACCTTCACGGTGCGGGCGATCTTCTCCACCGTGGCGTCGATGCGCGAGTGGATGCCCAGGGTCAGGCCGTAGCCGGTGGCGTTGATGTCGGCCAGCACCTGGTCGAGCTGGTCGGCCGGGTAGCGGATGACGTGCAGCACCGGGCCGAACACTTCGCGGGTGAGCTGCGACAGCGACTTCAGCTCATAGGCGCGCGGGGCGAAGAAGCAGCCGTGCGCGGCGGCCTCGGGCAGCTTCACTTCCTTGATCAGCGTGGCTTCCTTTTCCATGCGCGCGGCGTGCTCGGCCAGGATCTTGCGGGCGTCCTCGTCGATCACCGGGCCGACGTCGGTGGACAGCAGGCCCGGGTCGCCCACCACCAGCTCGTCCATGGCGCCGGCCAGCATGTGCAGCACCTTGTCGGCGATGTCCTGCTGCACGAACAGCACGCGCGCGGCCGAGCAGCGCTGGCCGGCGGAGTCGAAGGCCGAGGTCATGGCGTCCTTCACCAGCTGCTCGGGCAGGGCGGAGGAGTCGGCGATGAGCGCGTTCTGGCCGCCGGTTTCGGCGATCAGCGCGGCGATCGGCGCATTGCGCGCGGCCAGGGCGCGGTTGATCGCCCAGGCGGTTTCGGTGGAACCGGTGAAGCACACGCCGGCCACGCGCGGGTCGCGGGTGAGCGCGGCGCCCACGGTGGCGCCTTCGCCCGGCACGAACTGCAGCACGTCCTTCGGCACGCCGGCCTCATGCAACAGCTGGGTGGCGACGAAGGCGGTGAGCGTGGTCTGCTCGGCCGGCTTGGCGATGACGCTGTTGCCCGAAGCCAGCGCCGCGGCCACCTGGCCCAGGTAGATGGCCAGCGGGAAGTTCCACGGGCTGATGCACACGAACACGCCGCGACCGTGCAGCCACAGCTCGTTCGATTCGCCGGTGGGACCGGGCAGTTTTTCCGGCGCGCCGAACAGCTTGCGCGCCTGCATGGCGTAGTAGCGCAGGAAGTCCACCGCCTCGCGCACCTCGGCCACCGAGGCCGAGAGCGACTTGCCGGCTTCCTTCACGCACAGCGCCATGAACTCGGGCATGCGCTTTTCCAGCTGGTCGGCGGCGTGCTCCAGGATGAGCGCGCGGCTGGCGGCCGGCATGCGGTCCCAGCCTTCCTGCGCGGTCACGGCATTGACCAGGGCGCGCTCCACCGTGGCGGCGTCGGCGCCGGTCCACTCGCCCACGCGCTCGCGGCGGTCGGCGGGGTTGGTCACGGCCACCGGCGTGCCGGCGGCGCTGGCGCCCGGCACCAGCGGCGTGGCCGAAACCGGCTTGAGCGCGGCGTTGATGTCGCGCGCGAGGGTGGCGAGGGTGTCGTCGTTGGCGAGGTTGGCGCCCATGGAATTGTTCCTGTCTTCGCCGGCGGCCCGGTAGAGGTCGCGCGGCTGGGGGATGCGGGTATGCGGCTTGCTGGCGTAGGCGGACACCACCGACACCGGGTCGGCGACCAGCTCGGCCGCCGGCAGCGATTCGTCGGTGATGCGGTTGACGAAGCTGGAATTGGCGCCGTTCTCGAGCAGGCGGCGCACCAGGTAGGGCAGCAGGTCCTCGTGCGAACCCACCGGCGCGTACACGCGGCAGGGCACGCCCAGGCGGTCGGCCGGGATCACTTCGGCGTACAGGTCGTCGCCCATGCCGTGCAGCTTCTGGTATTCGAAGCGCTGGCCCTTGGCGAAGTGGTGGATGGCCGCGATGGTCTGGGCGTTGTGGGTGGCGAACATCGGGTAGATGGCGTCGGCGGCCGCCAGCATGCGGCGGGCGCAGGCCAGGTAGCTCACGTCGGTATTGGCCTTGCGGGTGAACACCGGGTAGCCGGCATAGCCTTCGGCCTGCGCCTTCTTGACCTCGCTGTCCCAGTAGGCGCCTTTCACCAGGCGCATGGGCATGCGGCGGCCGGCCTTGCGGGCGGCGTCGGCCAGGTAGTCGATGACGAACGGCGCGCGCTTCTGGTAGGCCTGCACGGCCAGGCCGTAGCCTTCCCAGCCGTCCAGCGACGGGTCGGCGAAGGCGCCGACGATCACGTCCAGGCTCAGCTCCAGCCGCTCGGATTCCTCGGCGTCGATGGTGAAGCCGATGCCCTTGGCCTTGGCCAGCCGGGCCAGCTCCAGCACGCGCGGGGTCAGTTCGGCCTGCACGCGGGCGCGCTTGGCCAGTTCGTAGCGCGGGTGCAGGGCCGAGAGCTTCACCGAGATGGACGGCGCGGACAGCACGTCGGGGTAGGGGCCGCCGGCGCCGATGGCCCCGATGGCGTCGCGGTAGGCGCGGAAATAGCGGTCGGCGTCGGCCTGGGTGAAGGCCGCCTCGCCCAGCATGTCGAACGAATACAGGTACTTGGCCTGCTCGCCCTTGCGGCTGCGCTCCAGCGCCTCGGCAATGGTGCGGCCCATGACGAACTGGTGGCCCATGATGCGCATGGCCTGGCGCACCGCCAGGCGGATGGCGGGCTCGCCGGCGCGGCCCACCAGGCGGCGGAAGGCGCCGATGGCGTTGCGGCGGGTTTCTTCGGCCAGGTTCACCATGCGGCCGGTCAGCATCAGGCCCCAGGTGGAGGCGTTCACCAGCACCGAGCTGGACTGGCCCATGTGGCGGTCCCAGTCGGCGTCGCCCAGCTTGTCGCGGATCAGCTTGTCGGCGGTGGCGCGGTCGGGGATGCGCAGCAGGGCCTCGGCCACGCACATCAGCAGCACGCCTTCCTCGCTGGACAGGTCGTACTGGCGCATGAAGGCCTCGACCATGCCCGGGTCGGCGGCGCGGATGCGGGTGCGGCCCACCAGGGCCACGGCGGTGGCCTGCACCTTGGCCTGTTCGTCGGCCGGCAGGCGGGCCTGGTCGAGCAGTTCGGCCAGGTGTTCGGCCTCGTCGCGGTGGAAGGCAGCGGTCACCCGGGCGCGCAGTTCCGACGGCGCGCCGGGCAGTTCAGGGCTGAGGATCGGCTTCACGGGGGTCCACGGGGGTCGGCGCGGGGCGCGCGAGAACGCGGATTCTAAGCCCCGGGCGGAGGGTGCGAAAGCCGCCGGCCTTCACGTTTCCCGCATTCCCCCGGGGGGTATCGGCTTGCCCCCCCCTCGCGGGGGTCGCTAGAATCTCTCGGTTCTCCCGTAACCGGGTCGCGGAGCGTCCGCGTGATCGAGCTCGTCGTTTCGGTGCCGCCAGGCCCCGGAGCCCAATTGGTGCTCCGGCCAAGGCGCGCCATGACGGCGAGTCAGTTCACCCGCCTGTTCCTCGTCCTGTCGCTGGCCGCCTTCGGGGTGGCCGGGATCGCCTGGAGCCAGGGCAATGTCCTGGCCCCGGCCTTCGCAGTGCTGGACGCGGCTTTCATCGCGTTCGTGCTGCGATGGGTGTGGCGCCAGGGCGAGCGTTTCGAGGTGATCGCGCTCGACGAGCGCCACCTCGAGGTACGCCGCTCGGCCCAGGCCCAGCCCGCCTTCGAGGCGCATCCCTACTGGGTGCGCGTCTCGGTGGCGGGCGGCGAGGGAAGGGAACGGGTGCTGCTGGGCTCGCAAGGCCGGCAGGTCGAAGTCGGGGCCTTCCTCTCGCACGAGGAACGCCGCGACCTCGCGGCCCGCTTGAAGACACTGCTGGCATCGGCCTCGGGCCGGGGCCGGGACCAAGACCACACGTTGGGGTAAGTTCGGATGAAAGCGATGAATGCAAGCGCCATTGCCGCCAGGGTCGCCGCCGGCCTCGCGGCCGCCACGGCCAGCGCCACGGCCTGGGCCGACAGCGAGCCGGTCCGCTGGCAGCTGAACATGCCCGAGGGCGTCACCCGCACCGCGGAAAACGCCCACGACATGCACATGCTGATGCTGTGGATCTGCGTCGTGATCGGCCTGGTGGTCTTCGGCGCGATGGCCGTGGCCATGGTCAAGTTCCGCAAGTCCAAGGGCGCCAAGCCGGACGTGGAGTTCACCCACAGCACCAAGCTCGAGATCATCTGGACGGCTATCCCCATCCTCATCCTGGTCGTGATGGCCGTGCCGGCCACCACCAAGGTGATCGAGCAGTACGACGCCAAGGGCCACGAGATGACGGTGAAGATCACCGGCTACCAGTGGATGTGGCGCTACGAGATCGTCGGCGAGGACGTGAACTTCATCTCCCGCCTCGACCGCGAATCCGACCGCATCCGCCAGAGCGGCGAGAAGCCCACCGCCGAGCAGGCGCCGCACTACCTGCGCGACGTCGACAACGTGCTGGTGCTGCCCACCGACACCAAGATCCGCTTCGTCATCACCGCCGACGACGTCATCCACGCTTGGTGGGTGCCGGCGCTGGGCTGGAAGCAGGACGCCATCCCGGGCCTGATCAACGAATCCTGGACGGAAATCAAGCAGCCGGGCACCTACCGCGGCGTCTGCGCCGAACTGTGCGGCAAGGACCACGGCTTCATGCCGATCGTCGTCAAGGCCGTCCCCCGCGCCGAGTACGAAGCCTGGCTGACCGCCCAGAAGGCCGGTGACCTGGCCGAGGCCGCCCGCATCGCCGCCACCGCCCCCGCCGCCGCGGGCGGCGAGGGCTGAGAAGAACCCGAGAGAGGCACAAGACCATGGCACACACTGACGCTGCCCACGCCGACCACCACGGCGAGCACAAGCAGAGCTTCTTCCAGCGCTGGTTCTACTCCACCAACCACAAGGACATCGGTACCCTGTACCTGGTGTTCTCGCTGGTGATGTTCTTCGTCGGCGGCTCGATGGCGCTGGTGATCCGCGCCGAACTGTTCCAGCCCGGCCTGCAGCTGGTCGAGCCGGAATTCTTCAACCAGATGACCACCATGCACGCGCTGGTGATGATCTTCGGCGCGGTCATGCCGGCCTTCGTGGGCCTGGCCAACTGGATGATCCCGCTCATGATCGGCGCGCCGGACATGGCGCTGCCGCGCATGAACAACTGGTCGTTCTGGATCATGCCCTTCGCCTTCACCCTGCTGCTGATGCCGCTGGTGCTCCAGCTGGTGTTCGGCATCGGCGGCGGCGGCCCGGCCGGCGGCTGGACCCTGTACCCGCCGCTGTCGCTGCAGGGCGGCAACAGCACGGCCTTCACCATCTTCGCCATCCACCTGATGGGCATCAGCTCGATCATGGGCGCGATCAACATCATCGCCACCGTGCTCAACATGCGCGCCCCGGGCGTGGACCTGCTGAAGATGCCGGTGTTCGTGTGGACCTGGCTGATCACCGCCTTCCTGCTGATCGCCGTGATGCCGGTGCTGGCGGGCGCGGTCACCATGCTGCTGACCGACAAGTTCTTCTCGACCAGCTTCTTCAACGCCGCCGGCGGCGGCGACCCGGTGATGTACCAGCACATCTTCTGGTTCTTCGGCCACCCGGAGGTCTACATCATGATCCTCCCGGCCTTCGGCATCGTCTCGGAGATCATCCCGACCTTCGCCCGCAAGCCGCTGTTCGGCTACCAGGCCATGGTGTACGCCACCGCCGCGATCGCCTTCCTGTCGTTCATCGTGTGGGCCCACCACATGTTCACCGTGGGCATGCCGCTGGGCGGCGAGCTGTACTTCATGTACGCCACCATGCTCATCTCGATCCCGACCGGCGTGAAGGTGTTCAACTGGGTCACCACCATGTGGCGCGGCTCGATGACCTTCGAGACCCCGATGCTGTTCGCCCTGGGCTTCGTGGTCATGTTCACCATCGGCGGCTTCTCGGGCCTGATGCTGGCCATCGTCCCGGCCGACTTCCAGTACCACGACACCTACTTCGTGGTGGCGCACTTCCACTACGTGCTGGTGACCGGCGCCGTGTTCGGCATCATGGCCGGCGTGTACTACTGGCTGCCGAAGTGGACCGGCCACAGGTACAACGAGTCGCTGGGCAAGTGGCACTTCTGGCTGTCCACCATCTTCGTGAACCTGCTGTTCTTCCCGCAGCACTTCCTGGGCCTGGCGGGCATGCAGCGTCGCGTGCCGGACTACAACGTCGCCTTCGCCGACTTCAACATGTGGTCCACCATTGGCGGCTTCGGTTTCGGCCTGAGCCAGCTGCTGTTCGCCTACATCGTCTGGAGCACCGTCCGCGGCGGCGCCAAGGCCGAGGCCCGTTACTGGGAAGGCGCCAAGGGCCTGGAGTGGACCGTGCCGTCGCCGGCGCCGCACCACACCTTCACCCTGCCGCCGGTCATCAAGGACGGCGACCTGGCCCACGGCGACGTGACCCACTAAGCAGACGAGGCGGCGCCCCCAGCGGGCGCCGCACCCCGCCATGACCCAGTCCGACACCACCAAGAACGAAGCCTCCCGCCGCCGTGGCATCCGCCTCACGGCCTGGGCCGTGGGCCTGGTGGCCGTGGGCGTGTACGTGGCCTTCATGCTGGCGGCGATGATCCCGTGAAGCCCTCGTCCCTCAAGACTTTCCGCACGATCGCGCTGGTTTCGGGCGCGTCCTTCGTGTTCGCCTTCTCGCTGGTGCCGCTGTACCGCGTCGCCTGCGAGAAGGTGTTCGGCATCAAGCTCGAGCAGGGTCCGGCGGGCGAAGCGCAGGTGGCCGGCCTGGCGGTGGACGAATCGCGCACGGTCACGGTGGAGTTCGACGGCACGGTGAACTCGAAGCTGCCCTGGAAGTTCAAGCCCACCCGGCTGAGCATGCAGGTGCACCCGGGCAAGCTCTACGAAATGAACTATGTGGCGCGCAACGTTTCCGACCATGCCATCGTCGGCAACGCGGCGCCGTCGGTGGCGCCGTCCACGGCCTCCACCTTCTTCAACAAGACCGAGTGCTTCTGCTTCACCGAGCAGCTGCTCGCGGCGGGCGAGGAGCGCCTGATGCCGGTGCGCTTCATCGTGGACCCGGCGCTGCCGGACAACGTCACGACGCTCACGCTGTCCTACACTTTCTTCAGCAACGACGCGGCCACGGCCCGGATCGGCGAGGGCGTGCACGCGCCCGCCGCCGCCCGCACGGCGCCGTGACCCAAGGCCTACCAGGAGTACCGGGGAACACCATGGCACAGACCCACGACGACCCGAACATCTACTACGTCCCGCACCACAGCCCGTGGCCGTTCATCGGTTCGATCACCCTGTTCACCACCATGGTGGGCGTGGCGAACTGGTTCAACGGCCATGCCTGGGGCCAGCCGGTGTTCTTCATCGGCCTGCTCGCCACGCTGTCGGTGCTGTTCGGCTGGTTCGGCAACGTCATCGCCGAATCGCTGGCCGGCAAGTACAACGAGCGGGTGGACGCCTCGTTCCGCATGGGAATGATGTGGTTCATCTTCTCGGAAGTGATGTTCTTCGCGGCCTTCTTCGGCGCCCTGTTCTACGCCCGCCAGTTCGCGCTGCCGTGGCTGTCGGGCGAGGGCGACGGCGCCCTGACCAACCAGTTCCTGTGGCAGGGTTTCAGCGCCGGCTGGCCGACCAACGGCCCGAGCGAAATCGGTGGTGCCTTCGAGACCATCCCGGCCTGGGGCCTGCCGCTGATCAACACGCTCATCCTGCTCACCTCGGGCGTGACCATCACCATCGCCCACCACGCGCTCAAGGCCAACCAGCGCCGCGGCCTGCTGGTGTGGCTGGGCGCCACGGTGCTGCTGGGCATCCTCTTCCTGGTGCTGCAGGCGGAGGAGTACATCCACGCCTACCACGAGCTCAACCTCACCCTGGGCTCGGGCATCTACGGCTCGACCTTCTTCATGCTCACCGGCTTCCACGGCATGCACGTGATGCTGGGCACCATCATGCTGGCCATCATCTGGCTGCGCTGCGCGAAGGGCCACTTCAGCAAGGACCACCACTTCGCGTTCGAGGCGGTGGCCTGGTACTGGCACTTCGTGGACGTGGTCTGGCTGGGCCTGTTCCTGTTCGTGTACGTGCTCTAAGCCGGCACGACACCACGACGCGGGGCCGGCCATCGCGCCGGCCCTTCGTTTTCTGGGGGTTTAGCGGCCGATGCCGTGCGGCTGGATGAAGCCGGTGGCGATGCCGATCACCACCAGGATGATCAGCCCCACCGACAGGCCGATGCGCCAGCTCAGCGACTTCACCGTGCGGTTGGTGCGGCCCTTGTCCACCATCATGTAGTACAGCCCGGCGCCCAGGTTCCAGACGATCAGGCAGAGGAATGCGACGATGACCAGGGTTTTCAGCTCGCTGCTCATGGCTAGGGCCGTTGGGAAAGGATGCGTCGCATTATCCGCCCCGCGGGGCTGCGCGTGGTGAAACGCCGCGTCCTGCTGGCCTTGTTCGGCCTGTGCCTGGTGCTGGGGTTCTCGGCGCTGGGCCGCTGGCAGCTGGGCCGCGGCGTGGAAAAGGAAGCCATGCTGGCCGATGCCGCCGCCGCGCTCGCCGCGCCGGCGCGGCCGCTGGGTCCTGCCAGCGCGCAGGCGGGCGATGCGGCGCTGAAGGTGTCGGGCGCCGGGCGTTTCCTCGACACCCCGCCACTCTGGCTGGACAACCAGCGCCGAGGCCAGCGCGTCGGCGTGCGCCTGTACTGCGCGTTCGCGCCCGAGGGCGGCGCGCCGCTGCTGGTGGACCTGGGCTGGCTGCCGCTGGCCGGCGACCGTGCGCTGCCTTCGGAAGGCTGCCCTCAGGGCGCCGCCACGCTGGGCGGCCTGCTGGTGCCGCCGCCCGCCGTGGGCCTGCGCCTGGGCCCCGGCCTCGAGTCCCGCGACCACGGCGCGCGCTGGCTGGCCATGCGGCTCGAACCCGTCGCGGTGGCTTCCGCCTGGCAGCTGCCGACGCTGGCCCCGCGCGTGCTGCGCCTGGACCCGGCGCTGCCGCTCGGCCATGAACGCGACCTTGAGCTGCTGGCCAATACCCTGTCGCCTGACAAACACCGCGGATACGCGCTGCAATGGTTCGGACTGGCCGCCGCGGCCGCCGCCATCACCCTTTTCCTCTGGTTCCGGAAACGCCCATGACCGCCCCCTCGCAAACCCGCTCGCGCCTGCAGCTGCTGCTGGTCGCGGCGCTGTTCCTCGGCAGCTTCGGTGTCGCCGCCACGCTGTTCTTCAGTGGCTGGAAGCCGGGGCATACGCGCAACATCGGCGAGATGCTCGAGCCCTACCCCGACCTGCGCGACATTCCCCTGGTGCAGGCCGACGGCCAGGCCTGGGACTGGAACCCCGCCGCGCGCAACTGGCATGTCGTGTTCACCGCGCCGGAAAACTGCGGCGAGCCCTGCCTGCGCATGCTCGACGCGCTGCACCGCGTGTGGCTGTCGGAAGGTCGCCACGCCGACCGCCTGAAGGTGCTGTGGTTCGGTGAACTGCCGGCCGGCGGCCCCGAATTCAGCGGCCTGGTGCCCATGCAGCCCAACGCTGCCCTGGCCGCGCGCCTGCCCGACGTGGCGCGCCCCGACGCCCTGCCGGCCTACCTGGCCGACCCCAATGGTTACCTCGTCCTGCGCTACGCTCCGGGCTCCGACCCGTCCGGCCTGCGCAAGGACCTCGGACGTGTGCTGAAGTAAGGCCGCCCATGAACGCTCCCTCCCGCCATTACCATCGCCTCGCCTGGGCCGCCGTGCTGCTGGCCCTCACCGTCATCGTGTTCGGCGGCTTCGTGCGCCTGTCCAATGCCGGCCTGAGCTGCCCGGACTGGCCCACCTGCTACGGCAAGGCCACCTGGCCCACCCAGGACCACGAGATCAACGCCGCCAACGAGGCCTTCGAACGCGCCGTGGAAGTCGGCAAGGCCTGGCGCGAGCAGTTCCACCGCCACATCGCCGCGCTGCTGGGCCTGGTGGTGTTCACGCTGGCGCTGCTGGCCGCGCGCAAGCGCAAGGGCGGCATGGCCAGCGTGGTGGCCGCGGCGGCGCTGGTGGGCCTGTCCATTCCCATCTACATGGGCAGCGGCGGACTCGAGCCCAACCATGAGCTGTCGGTCGCGCTGTGGCTGGCCGGCGAACTGGTGCTGCTGGTCCAGGCGCTGCGCTGGTCGAACGTGGACGCCTCGCGCCTGAGCGCCATCATCCTGATGGTCATCGTGTTCCAGGCCGTGCTGGGCATGTGGACGGTGATCTGGCTGGTGAAGCCGGTGATCGTGATGGCGCACCTGCTGGGCGGCCTGCTCACCTTCTCGCTGCTGGTGTGGCTGGCATGGAAGACCACGCCCTCGGCCACGCTGGTGGTCGCCGAGGCGCCGAAGCTGCGCCGCCTGCTGTGGATCGGCCTGGGCCTGCTGGTGGTGCAGATCGCGCTTGGCGGCTGGACCAGCGCCAACTACGCCGCGCTGGCCTGCGGCACCGACTATCCGACCTGCCTGGGCCAGTGGTGGCCGGAGCAGGATTTCGGCGAGGCTTTCGTGCTCTGGCGCGGCATCGGCGTGGACTATGAGGGCGGCGTGCTCGACGGCCCCGCGCGCGTGGCCATCCAGATGACGCACCGCCTGTTCGCGCTGCTGGTCACCGGCCACCTGCTGTTCGTCGGCATCAAGATGCTGCGCACGCCGGGCCTGGTGTTCTGGGGCAGCGTGCTGCTGGTGCTGCTCACCGTGCAGGTCGCGCTGGGCATCAGCAATGTCGTCGCCGGCCTGCCGCTGTGGGTGGCCACCGCGCACAACGCCGGCGCCGCGCTGCTGCTGTTCACGGTGGTGGGCCTGCTGGCCCGCCTGCGGGCACCGGAATGAAATTCCCGCTGGCCGCCTACTGGGAGCTGACCAAGCCGCGCGTGGTGGCGCTGATCGTGTTCACCGCGATCATCGGCATGTTCCTGGCCATCGAGCCGGGCGAGGCCTGGCCCTGGGAGCGCATCGTGCTGGGAGCGGTGGGCATCTGGCTGGCGGCGTCGTCCGCGGCGGCCATCAACCACCTGCTCGACCAGCGCATCGACGTGCTGATGGCGCGCACGCAGCACCGGCCGCTGGCCACCGGTTCGCTGCGGCCGGTGCAGGTGCTGGTGTTCGCGCTGGCGCTGGGTGCGCTGTCGATGGTGCTGCTTGCGTGGCGGGTGAACGGTTTCACCGCGCTGCTGACCTTCGCTTCCCTCATTGGCTACGCGGTGATCTACACCGGCTGGCTCAAGCGCGCCACGCCGCAGAACATCGTCATCGGCGGCCTGGCCGGCGCGGCGCCGCCGGCGCTGGGCTGGGCGGCGGTGGACGGGTTCGTGCCGCCCTGGGGCGTCGACCCGTACGCGCTGCTGCTGGTGCTGATCATCTTCGTGTGGACGCCGCCGCATTTCTGGGCGCTGGCCATCTTCCGCCGCGACGACTACGCCAAGGCCATGATCCCGATGCTGCCGGTGGTGTACGGCGTGACCTACACGCGCTGGCAGATCCTGTTCTACACCGTGTTGCTGCTGCTGGTGACGGTGCTGCCCTTCGCCACGGGCATGAGCGGCGTGTTCTACCTGGGCGGCGCACTGGTGCTGGGCGCGGTGTTCCTGTGGTACGCGGTGCGCCTGCTGGACCCGCCCGGCGAGCTTTACGCGATGAAGGTGTTCAACTACTCCATCGTGTACCTGATGGCCCTGTTCGCCTTCCTGCTGGCCGACCACTGGCTCCTGCCCCAGGCCGCCGCCGCGGCCACGCCCGCCCGCGCATTACGCCCCCCCCCCAGACGCCCCAAAGAAAATGGGGTTATATAAATTACAAAACCCGCAGGAAGGCCGAAACAGGGCACACACAAGGTGTTATTTGATTTGCGCCCCCCCTTTAGGCCCC
>JAIBEO010000099.1 GCA_019459185.1 Rhizobium sp.
GGACCTGGGGGTTCCAGGCTTCTGTCGTGTAGTTCAGGGGCAGGTTGACCTGCTGGGTAAAGAACACGATGCCCAGCAGGTAGGCCACACCGACCAGGGCCAGCAGGCGCCACCACAGGCTGCGGTGTTCACGCCAGGCCGTGCCTATGGCCAGCGCACACCACAAGGGCGGGCCGAAGAACAGCGCAAAGAACAGGGCGTGCCGCACGTTGCGGTTGAAGGCGGACTGCACGGTGGCGTAGGTGGCGCCGTCCATCTGCAGCAGGGCCAGGTTGACGTTGGCGCTGTAGGTGCCGAAAAACCCGGCCATGAGACCGAGCCACACCACGGCGAGGGTGTGGGGGATCAGGGCGAGCGGGGTGGGCGTGTGGTGGCTTGGTTGGACGGTGGTAGTCATGCGCGGGCCTTGGGTGAGATGCCCGCACTCTGCCGAAGGCCTGCGCCTCGCGCCTTATCCTTTGATAAGCCCCATCTCGCTGCGCAGGCGCGACAGCGACACATCGGTCACGCCCAGGTACGAGGCCAGGTGCTTGAGGGCGATGCGTTCGGCCCAGTCCGGGTGCTGCTCCATCAAGCGGGCGTAGCGCTGGCGGGCGCTGAGCTGCAGGAATTCCTGTTCACGCTGCATCTTGCCGTCGAGCAGGGCGCCCAGTACCCGGTGCTCCTGCGCGGCCCAGGGGGCCCAGCCGGCGCTGGGCAGCGGCTCACCTGGATCGGCGGGGAAGGGCAGGGCCCACACCGCGCTGTCTTCCAGTGGTTCCACGTGAAACATCACCGGCTGCTGGCGCAGCGTGGGGGTGATGGGCCAGCACAGGGCGCCGTCCAAAAAGAAGTTCTTGTTGGACTCGGCCCCGTCGCGGTCCAGGTAGTACAGCCGCAGCGCGCCGCGCTCCACCCACCACAGGTGCCGCCAGTGTTCGCCTGCACGCAGCAGGGGCTGACCACGCTCCAGCACGCGCCGCTCGGCGTGTGCCCACCAGGCCTCTATGGCTGGGGGCGGGGCGCCAAGCAACTCGGTCAGGAAGAGGGTGAGGGGGCTAGAAACAGACACGGCCTGCGCAAAGTGGGAAAATCGCGGGTTGCCTGCTGGGGCGCCAAGTGCGCCCGCCACCAGCAGGGCCGGTATGCGGCGCCTTTGACAGGGTGCCCGCGTGCACCGGGTGTTTTGATTATCGGGCCCGCCAGGCCCCGGAGTGTTCCCCATGTTGTATCCCCAGGAATTTGATGTGATCGTTGTCGGCGGTGGCCATGCAGGCACCGAGGCCGCGCTGGCCGCTGCGCGCATGGGCAGTAAAACGCTGCTGCTGACCCACAACATCGAGACGCTGGGGCAGATGAGCTGCAACCCCAGCATCGGCGGCATCGGCAAGGGCCACCTGGTGCGCGAAATCGACGCGCTCGGCGGCGCCATGGCCCGCGCCGCCGACCTGGCCGGCATCCAGTGGCGCACGCTCAACGCCAGCAAGGGCCCGGCCGTGCGCGCCACCCGCGCCCAGGCCGACCGCGCGCTCTACCGCGCTGCGATCCGGCGTTTGGTCGAGAACCAGCCCAATCTCACCGTGTTCCAGGCCGCGGTGGACGACCTGGTGATCGAAGGCGACCGCGTACGCGGCGCCATCACCCAGTCGGGCCTGCGATTCGAGGCCGAAGCGGTGGTGCTCACCGCCGGCACCTTCCTTGCCGGCCGCATCCACGTGGGCCTGGAAAACTACCCGGGCGGCCGCGCCGGCGACGCGCCGGCCACCACCCTGGCCCAGCGCCTGCGCGAGCGCCCGTTCGCGGTGGACCGGCTCAAGACCGGCACGCCGCCGCGCATCGACGGCCGCAGCATTGATTTCAGCGGCCTGGCCGAGCAGCCGGGCGACACGCCGGTGCCGGTGTTCTCCTTCCTGGGCAGCGGCGCCGACCACCCGCGCCAGGTGAGTTGCTGGATCACCCACACCTCCGAACTCACCCACGACATCATCCGCGGCGGCCTGGACCGCTCGCCCATGTATTCGGGCGTGATCGAAGGCGTGGGCCCGCGCTACTGCCCGAGCATCGAGGACAAGGTGGTGCGTTTCGCCGACAAGGCCTCGCACCAGGTGTTCATCGAACCCGAGGGCTTGGACACCCACGAGATATACCCGAACGGCATCTCCACCTCGCTGCCCTTCGACGTGCAGCTGGCGCTGGTGCGTTCGATCAAGGGTTTCGAGGCCGCGGTGATCACGCGCCCGGGTTACGCCATCGAATACGACTACTTCGACCCGCGCGGGCTGAAGGCTTCGCTGGAAACCAAGGCCGTGGCCGGCCTGTTCTTCGCCGGCCAGATCAACGGCACCACCGGCTATGAAGAAGCCGCGGCGCAGGGCCTGCTGGCCGGCGTGAACGCGGCGCGGTTCGCGCGCGGGCTGGAAGGCTGGTCGCCCCGCCGCGACGAGGCCTACCTGGGCGTGCTGGTGGACGACCTGGTGACGCACGGCACCACCGAGCCCTACCGCATGTTCACCAGCCGCGCCGAATACCGGCTGCAGCTGCGCGAGGACAACGCCGACGCGCGGCTCACGCCCGTGGGCCGCGAGCTGGGCCTGGTGGACGAGGCGCGCTGGGCCGCGTTTTCGCGCAAGGCCGAGGCGGTGGAGCGCGAACGCGCCCGCCTGCAGGCCGTCTGGGCCGCGCCCGGCGGCGCGCTGGCGCGCGAGCTGGAAGCCGCCACCGGCGTGGCGCTGAGTCGCGAGTGCACCGCGCTCGACCTGATGAAGCGCCCCGAGCTCGACTACGCCGCGCTCATGGCGCTGCCCGCGCTGGGCCCCGGCGTGGACGATGCCGCGGTGGCCGAGCAGGTGGAGATCGGCGTGAAGTATTCCGGCTACCTCGAGCGCCAGCGCGAGGAGATCGAACGCCAGCGCCGCCATGAAGACACCCGCATCCCGGCCGATTTCGATTACGCCGGCCTGCCGGGCCTGTCGGCCGAACTGCAGGGCAAGCTCGCCAGCGTGCGCCCCGAAACCCTGGGCCAGGCGCAGCGTATTCCCGGCATGACGCCGGCGGCGATTTCGCTGCTGCTGGTGCAGCTGGCCAGGCGCAAAGGCCGTCGCGTCGCCTGAGGCGGCGCTCCCCGCGCATGCCCGTCCGCACGCACCCGCTGCACCGGCGCTGGCTGGCGCGCCGCCGTCGCCTGCGCCGCTGGCTGCGACCGCTGCCGCGCCGCGCCAACGTGGCGCGCTACCCGGTGGTGAAGTGGTTCGCCGACGCCGCGCGCCAGCGGCCCTACCTGTGGTCGTTCAAGCGCAGGCACGTGCTGGTGTCGCTGTACGCCGGCGCGGTGCTGGCGCTGATGCCGGTGTACGGCCTGCAGCTGCTGCTGGGCCTGGCGCTGGCGGTGTGGCTGCGTGGCAACCTCACGGTGATGACGGCGCTGCAGATGGTCACCAACCCGCTCACGCTGGGCCCTATCTATTACGCCACGCATGCGCTGGGCGCGTGGCTGATCGGGCTCACCGGCCATGGCGAAGGCGTCGGTGCGCTCGGCACGCACGTGAACGCGCTGGTGGTGGGCGGCGTGGTCGGCGGGCTCGGCTTCGCGCTGGTGCTGGACCTGGGCTGGCGGCTGCTGGCCTGGGAAGCGCGCCGCTTCCGCGCGCAGCTGGCGGCCCTGCACGAGCGCTTCGGTTACCGCCACGGTGACGCCGACGCCCCGGGCGACTAGATTGATGGCATGAAGCCGCTACTGATCGCCCTGCTAACCCTCGCGCCTGCGGCGCAGTGCGCCACCGTTGCCGATTGGCCGATGCCGTCGCCGCCCGGCTCGGCGCAGCCCAATCTTTCGCTCGCGCCCGACGGTGACCTGCTGCTGAGCTGGATCGAGCGCCGCGCCGGCGGTGGCCACCGCCTGGCCTTCGCGCGGCATGACGCCCGCACCGGCTGGTCGCCCGCGCGCACCATCGCCGAGGGCAGCAACTGGTTCGTGAACTGGGCCGATTTCCCCGCGCTGCAGGCCCTGCCCGACGGCAGCCTGTGGGCGCACACGCTGGTGAAAAACGCCGACGCCACCTACGCCTACGACGTGCGCCTGCAGAGTTCGCGCGACGGCGGCAGGACCTGGGCAGCCACCGCGCCGGTGCACGAAGACGGCACGCCCACCGAGCACGGCTTCGCCACGCTGTGGGCGCAGCCCGACGGGCGGCTGGGCATCGCCTGGCTCGACGGCCGCCACACCGGCGGCGGCGGGCATGCCAGCCATGCCGGCCACGGCGGCCCGGGCGGCGCCATGACCCTGCGCGCCGCCAGCTTCGACGCCGGCGGCAAACGCGCCGAACGCGAGCTCGACGCCAGCACCTGCGACTGCTGCCAGACCGACAGCGTGGCCACCGACGAAGGCGTGCTGCTGGCCTACCGCGACCGCGCCCCGGGCGAAGTGCGCGACATCGCCGTGGCGCGTTTCGACGGCCGCCAGTGGCACGCCCCCGTGACCGTGCACGCCGACCGCTGGGTGATGCCGGCCTGCCCGGTGAACGGCCCGGCCATCGCCGCCCGCGGCCGCCAGGCCTGGGTGGCCTGGTACACCGCCACCGGCGGCACGCCCGCCATCCGCCTGGCGCGCTCGGACGACGGTGGCCGCCGCTTCGCCGGCATGAAGGAACTGGCCCGCGGCGAAGCCCAGCAGGGTCGGTTGGACCTGGCGGCCGATGCCAGCGGCGTGTGGGTGGCCTGGGTGGAAGAGCAGGGCAGCGCGCAGTCGCTGTGGCTGGCCCGGTTCGACGCCGGCCTGGAAAGCGAACACTTCCGCCGCAAGGTGGCCGACATCGCCGGCCGCGGCCGCGCCACCGGCTTCCCGCGCCTGCGCCTGCGCGACGGCCAGGCCTGGCTGGCCTGGACCGAGGTGGTGGGCGGGGTACCACGGCTTCGTGGCGCCCGTATTACTGAATGACCCTACCCAGTGGTACGGAATAGTCCTTTGGATTAAGGTGGGGCGGCCTCGCCGGGGCGCACCCGGCCTTACACAAGTCCGAAGGAGTTGCACATGCCCCGTTTCAACCGTTTGGCTGGCGCGCTTGCCCTGGCGCTTGGCTGCGCCGGCGCGGCCCAGGCCCAGGAGTTCAGCAACGTCGTCGTGTTCGGTGACAGCCTCAGCGACTCGGGCAACATCGCCCAGGCGCAGGGCCTCCCGGCCGGCTTCAGCTTCACCACCAATCCGGATCCGGTCGCCGCCGAGATCATCGCCGCGGCCTTCGGCCTGCAGGCGCGCAACTCGCTGGCCGGCGGCACCAACTTCGCCTGGGGCGGCGCCTGCGTGAACGCGGCCGCGCCCTGCCTCAACCCGGTGCCGAACATCGGCACGCAGGTGACGCAGTACCTGTCGCTCACCGGCGGCGTGGCCGACCCGAACGCGCTCTACAGCATCTGGGGCGGCGCCAACGACATCTTCGCCGCGCTCACGCTGAATCCGGCCAACGCCCAGGCGCTCACCGTTGCCGCCGCCACCGCCTACGTGCAGCAGATCGGCCGCCTGCAGGCCGCCGGCGCCAACTACATCATCGTCTACAACCTGCCGAACCTGGGCGCCACGCCGCAGTTCGGTTCCACCCCGAACGCCAGCGCGGTGTCGCAGATCACCGTGGTGTACAACTCGGCGCTGGCCACCGGCCTGGGCCAGCTGGGCGACGGCATCATCTCCATCAACACCTTCGGCCTGATCGGCGAAATCGCCGCCAACCCGGGCCGCTACGGCTTCACCAACATCACCGGCACCGCCTGCCAGCCGGCCAGCTCGATCGCCTGCGGCCCGGCCGGTTCCGGCCTGCCGGCCACCTACGCGCCGGGCACCAACGAAACCTACCTGTTCGCCGACGGCGTGCACCCGACCGGCGCCGCGCACGCGATGCTGGCCAACGTGGTGCTCTCCACCATCGCCGCGCCGGTGCAGTTCTCCATGGCGGGCGAAGCCGGCGTGCAGATGAACGAGAACCACGTCCGCGCCATCAACGACGAGATGTTCTCCGACTTCCAGCTCGACCGCGAAGTGGGCAGCGTGCGCGGTTACGCCACGGTGCAGTACGGCGAGCAGGACTACGACGCCAGCGCCGCCGTGCCGGGCGCCAGCGCCGACGTGATGAGCCTGTCGCTGGGTGCGAACCACCGCTACAGCGAAAACGCCTACTGGGGCGTGGCCGTCACCCTGGGCAACCACGACAACGACACCGGCATCGGCGGCATCGACGGCCGCTCGGTGATCGGCTCGCTGCACGGCACCCTGCGCTTCGGCGGCGGCGGCTACGTGCATGGCGCCATCAGCGGCGGCAGCACCAGCCTCGACCTGACCCGCTACATCCAGCTCGGTCCCTACCTGCGCGAAGAGGCGGGTTCCACCAACGCCAGCCTGCTCGGCGCCGAGCTCGGCATCGGCTGGCTGTTCGGTTCGACTTCGGGCATCCAGCACGGCCCGTTCGCGGCGGCTTCGTGGGTGCAGCAGGAAGTGGACGAGTATGCCGAGGAAAGCGGCAGCGCCACCTCGATGAACTTCGCCGCCTTCGACCGCGATTCGCTGGTCACCCGCCTGGGCTACCAGGTGATGGGCAACTACGAGAGCGTGCGTCCGTTCCTGCGCGTGGCCTACAACGAGGAAGGCGAGGACAACCAGGTGTTCGTCAACGCCGGTTCTAACTCGATGCCGGGCCGCTTCACCATGCCGGGTTTCACTCCGTCGAAGGACTGGATCAGCGCCGACCTGGGCGTGAACTGGCAGGTGGGCGAGAACATCACCGCCTTCGCCGCCTACAGCGGCCGCCTGAGCGACGACCAGCAGGAGCGCAACAGCGCCAGCCTGGGCCTGCGCGTCACGTTCTGACCGCCAGCCACCCGCAACACCCGAAAGGCCGCCTCCGGGCGGCCTTTCTCTTGGAGCAGAAGAATAGGGGGGAAAGGTAAAAATTACGGGGGGGGGGGTTTTTTTATATTAACCCGAATTTATTTTGGGGGTGCCCGTTGTTGGGGGGGGGGTTT
>JAIBEO010000112.1 GCA_019459185.1 Rhizobium sp.
ATTCTCGGGGGGGTAATGCGGGCGGCCGGGGGGCCGCCGTCTTCGTTTCAGCGGGCGGTGTAACCGCCGTCGATCGCCAGTTCGGCGCCGGTGACGAACTTCGATTCGTCGGACGCCAGGTAGACGATGCCCCAGGCGATGTCGTCCACCTCACCCATGTGGCCCAGCGGGTGCAGGCTGCCCACGGCCTCGCGGGTGGCGCCGCTGGCCTGCAGGTGGTGCTCCACCATCGGCGTCCAGATGAAGCCCGGGTGCACCGAGTTCACGCGGATGCGGTCGGCGGCATAACACAGCGCGTCGGTCTTGCTCATCAGCCGCACCGCGCCCTTGGAGGCGTGGTAGGCCGGCACGTCGGGCGCACCGACCAGGCCGTAGATCGACGAGAGGTTGATGATGCTGCCACCGCCGGCCTTCTTCATGTGCGGGATGGCGTGCTTGGCGCAGAACAGCACGCCCTTCACGTTCACCGCCTGCACCTGGTCCCACTCGGCCTCGGTGATCTCGTGGGTGAGCTTGATGGAACCGGAGATGCCGGCGTTGTTCACCAGCACGTGCACGCCGCCGAACTCGGCCGCGGCTTCGTCGATGGCGGCCTTCACCCGCGCTTCGTTGCTGACGTCCACGTGCCAGTAGCGGGCGCGGGCGCCCTTGGCGCGCAGCGCGGCGGCAAGGGCCTCGCCTTCGGCGTCGTGCAGGTCGAACAGGGCGACGGCGCCGCCTTCCTCGGCCAGGCGCTCGGCGCAGGCGCGGCCGATGCCCAGCGCGGCGCCGGTGACGATGCAGGTCTTGCCTTTCACTCGGTTCATGGCAGTCCTCCTCGATCCAAGGGTGGCGGCCAGTGTGCGCCAAGTCGGGCGCGGCGGGTATGACGCCCGTCAGTCGGCCGGGCCGTGCACCGGCAGGCCCAGCGGTCGACCCTGGCGGCGCGGGTCGAGCCCGAGGCCGTACTGCAGGCTCTCGCCGATCCGGGCCGCGTACTGCCGCAGGGCCTGCGCGTGCGCGGGCGGCAGCTCCTCGGCGGTGGTTTCGTTCCAAAGCGCCAGCCAGTGGCCGAAATGCGCCGCGGTGATGGACGGCAGCGCCCGGTGCGCCGCCATCGGGTTGCCGCGGAAATTGCGCGTGCCCAGCGCCACCGACGACCAGAAGGCCGTGAGCAGCTGCTTGTGCTCGTCCCAGTCGTGCACCGCGCCCTCGAAGATGGGGCCCAGCGCCGGGTCCAGGCGCACCTTCGCGTAGAAGCGGTCGACGAGCCGGGCCAGGGCGGCTTCGTCCAGCGGGTGTGTCGTGTCCATGGCGGAAGTTTACGGCCGCGCGCGCCGAGTAGTCGGCCCGGGACCTGATCCAGGTCAGGGAAGCGGAGGAAAGCCGGCGGCAGCGAACCGCCACCCGCGGGCCGCTGACGGGCCACGCCGGCCGGACAATGGCATCCTATGCCGCCGCCGCGCCCGTCGCGGCGGCCTTCCTGCGCAGGCGAAACAACGATGACGACGGAAACCGGCCCGGCCGGCGAATGGCGCCTGAGCGTGGCGCCGATGATGGACTGGACCGAAAAAGCGCAATTCAGCGATTCTTTTTCTATCTTTCGTCGGCTTCGTGTGCAATATGTGTGCACGAAGCTTCAGGGCCGTCCACGATCTGGGTGGGCGATTGGCGGAGCTGATCCCGAGACATCTTCCCGTCGCAGCAGCAGACTAAAGGCTTGCTGGTCGGCGGCGGGAAAGGCCATTCCATGGCTGGTTACGCCACCAGGAGGCGCAAGCTCTCTCTCGCTATAGGCCGACGCCACCGGCGACTGCGCAGCCGCTTTCCCAGGGCGCTAGGGGAGGATAACCTCAATTCGGATTGGAGCAGCTCCTCTGTGCAACCGATGTCGGCCGAGTAATGATCGATGACCGCACCCCAGAATTTTGGAGGCTGATTGAGAGCCGTGGTTGGGCGCACTTCTCCGCCGGCACATCGGATCACGTGATTCTGCGGGAGCTGAACCGGGCTGCGTACTCCTTTGGCACGCCTGTATCCGGGCGGAATGGCTCTAAAGGAGAGATTTTGCGACCTCAGGCTCAGGATTCCGCGCATCCGAGATCGCTGAGCTCAAGCTTCGGACTTGGTGCGTTCCCGCTACATGCTGAGCTTAGCCATCGGCTACGCCCTTGCCGGTACCTGCTGCTCGCGTGCCTAGATCCTGGCGACGGTAGCTCCCCCACTACGATGCTAGATTGGCGGACTCTCCAGTTCACCTCTGACCAGCTCCAGCTATTGAATTCGGCGCCTGTTCTGGTGCGCGCAGGGCGCCAGTCATTCTATTCAACCATTCTGCCCGTGGACCGAGCGTTCCTGCGATACGACCTCGGGTGCGTAGAAGCAGTGGATGCGCGGGGAACTGAGGCGCTGAGGACCATCACCCAGAAACTGAAAGATGCGCGCCAAGAGTTCTTTCACTGGGCGCTTGGTGACATCCTTGTTATCGATAACTGGCGTGTCCTGCACGGGCGGGCGCCATGTGCTGACCACTCCAATAGAACTCTTGCGAGGGTGTTGGTCGATGCCTACTAATGTGTTTATTGCCGTTGACGAAAGTGCTCTCCACGCCAAGTCCATGGTCTACATTGGGAGGGCGCTCTCCAGGAAGGCCGATGGAGACCATGACGAGTACCAACTGTGGTCTTCGCTTGCGCTTGAGCTGCTCGGAAAGTCTGCGCTAGCCAGAATTCACCCCAGTCTGGTCGTCGACCCGACGCACTGGCAATCTCTTTTCGTGGCTGCGGGCATTAACGTCACCACTGACGTAAAGACAATTAGCGCAAAGACATTGTTTGAACGCCTTGCGCACGTCATTAAGAAGTTCGACAAGAGTGTTCAAAGGTTCTGTCTGGAGATTTCCGAACGAAGAAACGCTGAGCTCCATTCGGCAGACATTCCGTTCCGCACAATGCGACTAGACGCTTGGGAAGCAAGATACTGGCACGCGTGTGACACGATCCTGAAAACGATGAATCTGTCGCTCGAAGAGTGGCTGGGTGCAGCAAACGCCAAAGCCCCGCGAAGGTTGCTTGATGAAGCTAAGAACGCGCTCGTGGCGGCCACCAAGCTACGTGTCCAGACAGCGAAAGAGAATTTTGAAGCTCTCAAAAAGTCTGAGCGTGAGCGCCTTCGTTCAGAGGCCGCCACAAGAAGGCCTGAGAATCAATCAATTCTCTTCTCAGACGAGTCTGATGCAACATGGGCAACCACCTGTCCTGCGTGTGGGTCCCAGGCGTTCATGTCAGGTCAGCAAACTGGAGAGGACATCAGCGAAGAAAGGGATGAGCACGCAATTTGGGAGATTGTAGACAGAGAGTTCGTTGCCGAAGAGTTCCACTGCCCGATTTGTGACCTGCTATTGGAGGGCAGCGAAGAGATCGATGCTGCCGGTCTTGACTACATCTACGAAGATCAGCAGGAACGGGAGATGGAGTACGAGCCGGATTACGGAAATGATTGAGGCCGATATCGGGAATTTCCTTGCGCCGGGTGCGGTTACTGTCGGCGCGTTGAAGGCCAGAAAGTGAATATCAGCGCACGCTATGCTGTGATTATGTAGCGACACGAGCCCACTGCTAGTGATGGTAGACAGCACGTCGATCGTTACTCTTCCTGGCGATGCCGCGATGTGCGACCCCATCTACCCCCAAAAGCGCGGCACCGATTATCGAAACTAGCGCGCATTGCATATCGCCGGCGTGCTCGCTTACGTTGGCTCGGGCTTGCTAGACCTCAGTGTGGCCACGCGGTTGCGGAGATCTTGAAGTGCTGTCGTTAGATCGTCGTAGGCAGGCCCGTACTCAATAGCTTTGATGTTGTACGATTTCTGCCAGTCTCGTAACTCCCAACTACTATTTGCGCCATTCAACACTAGTATGTAATGCGGGCGCGTCCCGGACGCAGTAATGCGAACGTCTTCCAGCGTGAGCAGGAGATCTGGGTCATCAAGACTGCAGCCTAAGAAAATGGCGGTATTAGTCAAGAAAATCGCGCGAAGCATCGTGTAGAAATCGGGATGATTCTTCTTCGCTTCGTGATACTCGGACTTCGTGAAGACCATCTTCTTTACATCGTCGATCGTTCCATGCGCCTTGATTATGATTCGAGTGTCACTTCGAAGTTCGTCGCCTAAAGAGTCGCTGTAGTAGGGGAGGACTTTATAGCCCTCACTGCCGCTTCCCAAGCAGAGACGCTCGTAGATTTTGTCGAAGTTAGTAGTGATAACAATTCTAGAGTCAATCCCCAGGATTGCTTCGTGAAGCTTACTCGGACTGAAGTTCGGATTATTGAACTCTCGACTCAAAAACTGTTGGTAATCGCCAGCATCAGATTCGATTGCAATTGCCTCGAGAGCGAGAAGGTAGCGACGCTCATCAATTAGGCTCTTAATCTTCGTCTGCTTCTCTGCATCCTTGACCAACGTACAGGCGTCCAGCAAAAACTGGACCCAGCTCTTGGGCCGTTTGCCATCCTGATCCACAGCCGACGCGGAAACGCCTGCTCCAAGAAACAGCACGCATCGCCTCCGCGCCACTTCACTTATGAGCGCCTCCGGCCAATCCATTAGCCTGCCCTCTCTAGATTTCGCAGTAGCTTACGCGTGAGTGCGTCTAGCGTGGAGGTGTACGCGGTTACCTGGGAGTACTGACTGCCGACCAATCCATCGCTATTGCCCAAATCGTGAATCGGCGCCTTTGCAGACTGGGCCATTGGTACGAGGCTGAACAGGTTCGGAATATGTCCAAGCTCCAGGTCCTGAGCACTCAACATCGTGGGGCGCAAGAAATCCATTGCCGTTTCGACCGTGCTAGGTATTTCTCGCATGATCTGTTCGTACGACTTTACCGGGCGGCGTCCAGTCTTGAACGTCTTCGTAATGTACTGTTGGACTGAATAGCCAACGAAGCGAAACTGATGTTCCGTGTCTATAACGATGGGATAGCTTTCAAGAACGCCTGGATGATCCCGCAGCCCATCCAGAATGGATCTGTCGTACTGCAGCTTCCAGGTGGAGATCCAGCTGGATATATTCTTGATTCCTAACAGACTGAAGATGTCGCAGCCGAACGGTGTCACTATGAAATCGCACGCGAGGATGACGGAGCGATTGAGAGCGCCGAGTGAGGGGCCTACGTCAAAAACGGCATAGTCATACGAGCTTTCCACGGAACTGAGGAGCTGCTTGCACCAGTTTGTAGTGCGGTAGCCGCCGACGTTGCGGGCTTGAACGCTCGCCCACGCCTCACTCAGAGTGTCTTCAATTATGGAAAGCCGAGGGTGTCCCGGAATGATATCCGTGCCGAATCGGTTATCCAGCCCCTTCAGTGGAGTAATGCGATCATCAATCCGAGGCTCACCGTGCTCTAGGGGTTTGACGTACGAGTAAAGACTCTTCTCTGTCGAGCCGTCCTCATAAATCCGTTCGCAAATGTCGTCGTCCAAAACAGCCTGGGTGGCGTTGCACTGCGGATCAGCGTCGATAAGCAGTACCCTTTTGCCAAGCTCTGAATTCAAATACGCAACGACGTTGCATGCGAGCGTGGTCTTTCCGACGCCGCCTTTGTTGTTAAAGAACGCGATGGATTTCATCCTGTCTCCAGAGAGCGATTCGTGTGGCTCGCCCTTCGATTGAAGGAACGCCTAGGTCCTGCCTCAGGGTGCGATCCCTCAGAATCGTATGCGAAGGAGCTGTCCTGGCCTAGATCTTGGCACCTAGAGCTTTTCTCAGTCGCGCCAGCTTGGGCCGCCCGGCAGGCGCCAGAAACCAGGTGCGTGCAGGACGAGACGTGACACCAGGCCTGGCAGCAGCTCTATCGGAAGAGTCATTGCTTGCATCCCCTTGCTGCCGCTGCCAGAATGATGACTATGAGTCCCATACTGAAAACCTCTCTTGGGCGACTGTATCAGGCGGATTGCCTGGAGATGCTTGCTCAGGTCGATTCCGGTTCGGTTGACCTGGCCTTCGCTGATCCCCCCTTCAATTTGGGGAAGGAGTACACGTCCAAGATCAACGATGCTCTTGCAGATCACGAGTACGTCGAATGGTGCGAGTCGTGGTTGACGGAGATGATCCGTGTGCTAAAGCCGGGCGGTACGCTGATGCATTGGAACATTCCGAAGTGGAATTTGCTCCTTGGCTCATTCTTAGCGAAGCGTCTTACGTTCCGTAATTGGATTTCGGTCGACATTAAGTACAGTCTCCCCATTGGCGGTCGCCTTTATCCGTCACATTACTCACTGCTATATTTTGTTAAGGGGAAGAAGCCAGCGATTTTCCATCCTGATCGCCTGCCCATAGCTTGTTGCCGCCACTGTGGCGGTGAACTGAAGGACTATGGTGGCTACAAAGACAAAATGAATCCGCTTGGGGTTAATTTGTCGGATGTGTGGACTGATATCCCGCCTGTAAGGCACTCGAAGTACAAGAAACGGGAGGCAAATGCACTCTCGCTCAAGCTCATGGATCGAATAATCTCTATGTGCACTGACGAGAGTTCGCTCGTACTAGATCCTTTTGGCGGTTCTGGAACTACTTTCGTAGCCGCTGAGTTGTTGGGCCGTCGATGGATCGGAAGCGAGTTGGAGTGCACCTCAATCATCAATCGATTCGAGGAGTTGGAGTCCGACCGGGAACACCTGGAGCAAATTCAGGAAGGAAAGAACACTCTGTTTACTGCCGCGGACCTGAAGCGTCGCGCGCAAGCAGGGCGGCCGATTTCCAAAAGCTATCGAATCGCACGGGATAGATCCAAAGATTGCGACTGCGGCGGGCGGGGATAGTCCGCTGTACCCATCGATAGTTGGAAGGCGCCGATAGACTCCATTCCGCCAGAATTGTGGTGCGCGCGGAGTGGTTCCTTCGGGGTCAAGAGTGATGGCAGCTTCGTGAGTGCATCCGTTACTGATGCATCGAACGACTATGCCTTGTTGCACGATGCCCAGGGGCTGAACTTTGTGCAGTGCTTGGCCTCGCTTACAGCGCAAGCCTGATCAGCGCTCCAGTGGCCAGAGATACCTAAGTAGGTGGGAGCTTCTCGCGACCTTGTTTCGCGCGACCGTCATTTCCGGAGGGCAAGTACGGGTAGGATTCATCGTCAGTCAGCGCATCCTGTTCGACTACGCTAATCGCTAGCAATCCTCTACTTACAGTCGATCCGAGACTGCTCCACATGGCCAGATATGGTGATAGTTCACCGATATTTCCGATTCGGTCGGTCAAGTGTTCGTAGAGAGCTCGGCTGGGCAGGATCAATACACCTGCCTGAATTATTCCCGCAGCTAACGCCATCGTCAGCTTATTTACACTTCGGTGCGATGACGAAATATTTCCCGTCTCCCATTCGAGCGCCATCTGTAGGCCGGATGGAGTCTTAACTAGGAAATCGAACCCTCCAAATCCTGAGGTTACCTCCTCCCTGTGACTGGCTATGCCGGGGTAGATGGAAAGCTCTGGCTGTAGAGAGAGCTGTTCGATTTCAAGCTGCGCCTCTGGGAGCCATCCTTCATCATGCACCATGCTTTGCAGAAAGCGCGACTTGAGATAGCTAACTCCGTTGCGGCGCCACTGAGTGGAATTAGGAACTCGTGTCTTGCGCCGGAGCGTTAGCGATCCTGAGCCCTCGGGGAAGTCAATTCGGCCTATGGCCCGGACGTAGGAGTTATGCACTTGCTGCCAGTCTGTCGAAAGGGCGACGCCGCCTCTGTCGAACAGCAATATCGTCCTCAACCACCTCACTTCGCCGTCTCCGGGAGATCCACGGTCAGCCGGGCGACGTCCCATCGGAGGGATCTGGCAATGTCGCAGAGTACCGTGAAGGTAATGTTCCTTTCGCCCCTCTCGATACCGCCGACATAGGACCGATCTAGGCCGGCATTCGCAGCCAAGACCTCTTGAGTCCAACCAAGCTGCTTTCTCCGCGTACGGATCCTGAAACCGAGCTCTTCAAGGGCGCTTTTTTCCATCCCCAAAGATTGCGGTGCTGCTGACTATAGTTCCACGGACTAAAGTACCCATTTGAGGGCGGCGAAATTCGTTGAGCACCCAAGTGCTTAGGTCCTAGCAAGTGCTCGCCAGGAGGCTTCGGCCGGGCCGCTCAAAGGTGGCGTCACGTCTCGCGCGATCACCGCTGTAAGCGGCAGATCACTTCCATGTTCAGTGGGAATGGGGGTATGTCAGCGACCTCATCGTGACTGCGTTAACGATAAATCAGCTTTCGACAAGCTCTCACACCGGATTCGTTGCGGCGTGGACAACCCCGAGGCCGCTACCCTTCGGGAAGGACCCATCAACGTCCATGGGTACGTCTTCACAACGGGGACGCGCCAATGCGCCAATCCGGCGTCAATCGGTCGATTGACGCTCAGCGCAATTGGCGCGCCCCCCGGGCGGGGCCCCCCGGGGCCGGGGGGGGGTGGGGGATATACGGGCCCCCCCGCCCCCCCCCGCCACAACCCCGGGGCCGACGCCCAAAACC
>JAIBEO010000116.1 GCA_019459185.1 Rhizobium sp.
GGCGGGTCGAGGTCACCGAAGGCACCCTGCTGGGCGACCCGGAAGCGGTGGCGCGCATTCTCGGGCGCCTGCGCGATGCCGGCGTGGACGCCGCGCTCGACGACTTCGGCACCGGCTATTCCTCGCTTGGCCACGTGCACCGCTTCCCGCTGCGCATGATCAAGATCGACCGCAGCTTCGTCGCCGCGCTGGGCGGCGACGTGGCCGACCGCAGCCCGGCCATCGTCAGCGCCATCCTGGCGCTGGCGCATTCGCTGGAACTGGAAGTGGTGGCCGAGGGCGTGGAAAACGAGGCCCAGCGGCAGGCCCTGCTGGCCATGGGCTGCACCCAGGCGCAGGGCTATCACTTCGGCCGGCCGCAGCCGGCGGCGCACTGGGCGGCGGGCGGCTAGAACTCCCGCCGCGCCTCGATCACCACCGACACCTTGTCCAGCGCCGGGTCGTCGTCCAGCGGCACCGCCAGGTCGACGTGGATCATGCGGGCGAAGGCGGACCGGGTATTGCCCAGGCGCAGGCCCACGCCGATGTCGGCCATCAGGCCGGGGTTGTCGCCGCCAAGGGCGTCGCGGCCCCAGGTGCGGCCCACGTCCAGGAACACCGCGCCGCCGACCCGGAACAGCCGACCGGGGTACCAGTCGGTGAAGTAGCGTCGCTCCAGGCCCAGGCGCGCCCAGCTGTGGCCGTTCGCCCAGCGATCGGGGTAACCGCGCAGGCCGGTGTCGCTGCCCATCGTCGGGCGGCCGTCGAGGTCGAGCTGGTGACCGCGTTCGCCTTCGAGCACGGCGTAGAAAAGCTGGCGGTCGTCGATCTGGCGGTAGAAGCGGGCGCGTGCGCCCAGCGTGGCGTCGCGGGCGTGGCCCTGTTCAAGCCGGCCGGCGGAATGGGCGTCCAGGCGCAGCAGGTCCCGCTCGCCCATCGGGTAGCCCCGGCTGGCTTCCACTTCCCACCAGGTCGCGTCGCGGTCGCCGCCCAGGCTCTCGCCGGCCCAGCCGAGCCGGGCCGACCAGCGCAAGCCCAGCCGCACGTCCTCGGTGACGCCGATCTGGTCGCGGTTGCGCAGTACGGCCCAGTCGTCCTGCTGCCACTCGACCCCAGCCCAGGGACCCACCAGGTGGCGGTCCTCCGGCACCGGCCCCGCCAGCGCCGGGTCGGTCGAGGGTGCGAACTGGCGCTGCTGCTCGCGCAGGCCAAAGCGCCAGCGCCGCACCCGGTTGCCGTCCAGCCCGGCCGAAGCGCCCCACCACACTTCCACGTCGCGATTGCGCTGGCGGTATTCGGCCACCTTTTCGCCGCGGGCGTAGAAAGGTTCCTCGGCCGTCTGGCGATCCACCGACAGGCCCCACGCCCGGCGGGTGCCCAGCGCATAGAAGGGTTGGCCGACGGCCAGCGCCCAGCCGCTGCCGTCGCTGCTGTCGCGCAGTTGCGCCTCCAGCCCGACCCAGCGGCCGAACTGGTGTTCGTTGCGCCAGGTCAGGCGGGTTTCGTCGCGGTCGCGGCGGCTGCGTTGGGCCAGCGAGAAGCGCGCGCCGGTGCCGAACACGTTGCCTTCTTCCAGCTCGATGCCATATTCGCTGTTGCCGCCGCCAAGGTTGCCCTGCACGCCGGGGTTGAGCGTCCAGGCGTCCCAGGTCTCCACCACCACGTCCACGCGGCCGTCGTCGCGCGGGACGGCCCGCACTTCGGCCTCGCGCAGGTAGCCCTGGGCGCGCAGCAGGCGCGCCGTTTCGTCGAGCAGGGCGGGCTGGTAGGGCTCGCCGGGCGCGAACAGCAGCAGGCGCTCGACCACCGGTTCGCGCGTGCGCCGGTGCAGGCGGTTCGCGAAGCGATAGGCCCTCTTGTTCTCGCCCTCGATGCGGGTGTCGAAAACGTCGTGGCGGATGATGGTGATCTCGCCGATGCGGGCCGCCGGCTCATCGGCCCGGGCCGGAGCGCAGAACGCCAGTGCCGCCGCGAGGGCGGCGGGGAGGTGCTTCAGCCGGAACTGGGTCGGACCCATGCCCCATCCTGTCAGAAGTTTTCTCGGTTGTGTCATCCCCGGCGTGAAACCGCGACGGATGCCCGCTCTCCGGCTTTCCCCCCGGGCGGCGCAAAGGTACAGTCGGCGGACGCGATACGGGGGTGACGGCGTTATGAGCCTGGCGGGCTTGCGGGTCATGCTGGTCGAAGACCATGGGTTCCAGCGCCGGCTGGGGCTGCGCCTCTTGTCCGACCTCGGCCTCACCGGCCTGCACGAGGCCGCCGACGGCTTCCAGGCGCTCGACCTGCTGCGCGGCCTGCCCGAACCGCCCGACGTGGTGCTGGTGGACCTGGACATGCCCGGCATGGACGGCGTCGAGTTCATAGGCATCGTCGCCCAGGAGCGGCTGGCGAATTCGATCGCCGTGGTCAGCGCCATGGAGCCGGCCCTGCTGCACACCGTGCAGGTGATGGCCAAGGCCTCGGGCCTGCGCGTGCTGGGCTGCATCGAAAAGCCGCTCACGCCCGGCAAGCTCACCACCGTGCTGTCGCTGTACGAAAGCGACGCCAGCCACGCCGTGGCCGCCGCCGACGTCGAGGTCACGCTCGAACAGGCCCGCGAGGCGCTCTCGCGCGGCGAGATCCAGGCTTTCTTCCAGCCGCAGGCCGAATTCGGCAACGGCAAGGTCATCGGCGTCGAAGCGCTGGCGCGCTGGCGACTGGCCGACGGCCACATGGTGCCGCCGGCGGTGTTCGTACCGCTGATGGAAGCCGGCGGCCTGATCGACGAACTCACCAGCCTGATGCTGGTGCAGTCCTGTGCCTGGTCCAAGCGCTGGCAGGCGCGCGGGCTGGACCTGAAGGTGTCGGTGAACGTGTCGGCGCAGAACCTCACCGGGCCGGAAGTGGCCGACCGCTACGAAGCCGTGCTGCGCGAGCACGGCGTCAGCCCCGAGCGCATCGTGCTCGAGATCACCGAAAGTTCGGTGATGAGCGACACCGCGCGCGGCCTGGGCATGCTGGCGCGCCTTCGGCTGAAGGGCTTCGGCCTGAGCGTGGACGACTTCGGCACCGGCTATTCCTCGCTGTCGCAGCTCTCGCAGATCCCCTTCACCGAACTCAAGATCGACCGCGGCTTCGTCTCGGGCGCGCCGACCCAGCCGCGCAAGCGCGCCATGATCGAAACCAGCCTCGACCTGGCCCGCAAGCTGGGTCTGGCGGTGGTGGCCGAAGGCGTCGAGACGATCGACGAGTGGCAGCTGCTGGCCCAGCTGGGCTGCGACTACGCCCAGGGTTACCTGATCTCGGCGCCGGTTCCGGGCGAACAGCTGCCCGACGCCATCCAGCGCTGGCGCCAGACCCACCACTAGGGCGCCGGATGGCCGCCCCGCGCCGCCCGCGCTTCGGCATCCGCCTGCAGCTGCTGGGCCTGTTCGGGCTGCTGCTGCTGACCGGTGCCACGGTGCTGGCGCTCGACGAGATCGAACGCCAGCACAACCACCGCGCCCTGCTCGAACTCAAGGACGAATCGCTGGCCGGCCTGCGCCGCATCAAGGCGGTGTCGGACGCCTACGGCCTGGACGTGGTGGACACCACCTTCCGCGTCCGCAATTACCTGATCAGCTGGGAAGAGGGTGCGCAGGTGCTGGCGAATGCGCGCCTGCGCATCCGCGAGCACTGGAACGAACTCGAGAGGCTGCCGCTGACCGCCGAGCAGGAAACCCTGTTCGCCCAGGTGCGCCACGCCCGCGTGCGCGCCGACACCGCGGCCGAGACCCTGGCGAAGGTCCTGGAGCAGCAGGACATTGTGGCGCTCGGCCGTTTCGCCGACACCGAGCTCTACCCGGCCATCGACCCGGTCACCACGCGCATGAAGCTGCTGGGCGACCTGGAAATGATCGAGGCCGAGCAGAAGGTGCGTGCGCAGGCCGAGCGGGCAAGCCGCGCCTCGCTGCTGCGCATCCTGGCCAGCCTGGTGACGCTGGTGGTGGTCGCGGTGGTCGGGCAGAAGCTGCTGCGCAACATCTACAAGGGCGTCGAGGGACTGACCGCGCTCACCCAGCAGATGCGCCGGCACGATTACCAGGGCGTGCCGCGCTTCGTGCCCTCGGGCGAACTGGGCGAGGTGATGGACGCCTTCCTGGGCATGCGCGACGACGTGCGCAAGTTCGAGGCCGAGCTCAACGAGCAGCTGGCCCGCACCGAGCAGGTGCGCGCGGCCCTGCAGGAAAGCGAGGTGTTCCAGCGCTCGCTGTTCGCGGCGGCGCGCGTGGCCATCATCTCGCTCGACCTCGAGGCCCGGTTCACCACCTTCAACCCCTACGCCGAACGGCTGACGGGCTACCACGCCGAGGAAATCATCGGCCAGCGCAGCACCAACCGCCTGCTGCTGCCGGAAGAAGTGGCGAAAGTGGCCGCGCAGCTGTCGCAGGCGCTGGACCGGCCGGTCGCGGCCGACGCCAGCCTGATCCCGGTGCTGGTCGAGCAGGGCTCGCCGCCGCTGGAATGGACCTTCGTGCGCAAGGACGGCAGCCGCGTGCCGGTGCTGCTGGCCACCTCGGCCATGCGCGACGGCAGCGGCAAGGTGGTGGGTTACCTGGCCGTCGCCACCGACCTCACCCTCATCAAGCAGCTCGAACAGCGCCTGCGCGCCAGCGAAACCCGCGCGCTCGAGGCCAGCGAGGCCAAGAGCAGCTTCGTGGCGGCCATGAGCCACGAGATCCGCACGCCCATGATCGGCGTTACCGGCATGCTCGAGGTGCTCTCGCACAGCAGCCTCGACGAAGACCAGCGCCGCACCATCCAGGTGATCCAGCAGTCGGCGCGTTCGCTGCTGCAGATCATCGGCGACATCCTCGACTTCTCGAAGGTCGAGGCCGGCCGCCTCGAGCTCACGCCCACCACGGTGTCGCTGCCGCGGCTGCTGCAGTCCACCGTGGCCAACTTCAGCGGCTCGGCCTCGAGCAAGGGCCTGGTCTTGCTGTGCGAGGTGGACGACCGCATCGGCCCGGCGCACGTGGCCGACGGCCTGCGCCTGCGCCAGGTGCTGTCGAATTTCCTTTCGAACGCGATCAAGTTCACCGAGAAGGGCGTGGTCGAGGCGGCGCTGGAATGGCAGGGCCGCGATGGCGAGGGCGACCGCGTCTGCTTCCGCGTCACCGACACCGGCATCGGTGTCACGCCCGAGCAGCAGGCGAGGCTGTTCCAGGCCTTCGCCCAGGCCGAGGGCAGCACCACGCGGCGCTTCGGTGGCACCGGCCTGGGCCTGGTGATTTCGCGCCGCCTGGCCGAGCTGATGGGCGGCGAGGTGGCGATGGAAAGCACGCCGGGCGCCGGCACCACGCTGCGCCTGACCCTGGTGCTGCCGCGTGGCGAAGTCGGGAACCTGGAGCCGGAAGTGGCGCCGGACCCGAGCCAGGGCTTCCTGGCCCGCCCGTTGCCCTCGGTGGAACAGGCCCTGGCCGAAAGCAGCCTGGTGCTGATCGTCGACGACCATCCCACCAACCGCCTGGTGGTGGCGCGCCAGCTGGCCCTGGCCGGCTACGCCAGCGAGAGCGCCGAGGACGGCCGCAAGGGCCTGGAGGCCTGGCGCACCGGGCGTTACGCGCTGGTGCTGTCGGACGTGCACATGCCGGTGATGGATGGTTACGAATTCGCCCGCGCCCTGCGCGAGGAAGAGGCCCGCGACGGCAAGCCCCACACGCCGGTGGTGGCGCTCACCGCCGCCGCCCTGAAGGGCGAGGCCGAGCGCTGCCTGGCCGCCGGCATGGACGCCTATCTGGCCAAGCCGGTGTCCATCCCCGAACTGGTGGCCACCCTGCAGCGCTGGCTGCCGCACACCGTGCCCCTGCTTGCCGACATGAAGGCGCCGCTGCCGCTGCCGCAGCTGCATGGCGAACCGCTGCCGGTGGATCCGGCGGTGCTCGGCCCGCTGACCGGCGGCGACCCGGCCGAGGCGAAGGCGGTGCTGGAGGATTTCCTGGCCACCACGGCCGAGGACCTGGCCGGCCTGGTGGCCGCCCGCGCCGCCGGCGACCTGGCCGCGGCGGCCCGGCAGGCCCACAAGATCAAGGGCGCCTCGCGCCTGGTCGGCGCCCTGCCCCTGGGCGAGGCCGCGGCCGCGGCCGAAGCGGCCGCCAAGGCCGGGGACTGGGCCGCCGTGCTGCCCAGCGTCGCCGACGTTGAAACGGCGGTGGAGAGGCTTAAACGCCATTTGGCGGACAAACCGGCCATTTGATCCCGGAGTTGCCAGGGAACTCTTGCATTGAGCCCCGGCCGCAGGATAATCCGCCCGTTATGGAAATCAGCAGCGCCAAATCTCACGCCTAGGGGACCCGATAGTGACCAAGCCTTCTGTTCTTTTCCTTGCCCTGTCCGCCGCTCTCGCGGTGACCGCGGCCCACGCCAATGACGCCAGCCAGGCCGAGCTCGCTGCCAAGCAGCGTGCAATGGCCGAAGCGGCCAGCCACCCGGCCGCGCGGGCTGGCATTCGCACCAAGGATATCGAGATCGCCACCGGGGACACGACGGGGGCACCGCTTTGGAACCGCCCGTACGCTGACTTCAGTGACTTGTCCGATTCGGCTACCGCGGTGCCCTACACCGTCCACCCATTCGTCGTTTCCGCCAACGACACCTGCAGCGTGGCGCTGGATCCGCTGGGCGGGCATGACACCTACCTCTTCATCTACGAAAACGCCTTCGACCCGTTCGACGCGCTGAGCAACGGCGTGGACGGCGACGACGATGGCGGTGGCTTCCCCAATTCCCTGATCAGCTCGGTGGCCCTGAATGCCGGCACCACCTACTTCGCTATCTCCACCGGCTACAGCAACGGATCTTTTGGTCCCTACGACCTGACCATCGACTGCCCCGTTGCGAACGTGACCTACGCGGGCGGCGTGTTCCTGAACAACCCCGCGTCGAATGCCCCGGTTCGCGTCGCTGAAGAGCTGATCATCCCGCCGGCGCGCACCATCACCAATGCCGGCAACCTGGACATCAACACCGAGGTCAAGTACGCCTTCTCGCCGGGCGAAGTGCGCTATGCGCGCCTGCATTGCCCGGGCGTCTCGTTCGACCCGGGTTCGACCGTGACCTACAGTGGCGACCCGTCGAACCTGATCGGCGCGGTCAACACTGCGGCCGACGGCTCGATCTACTTCTCGATCACCGCCGGCGCCACTCCGGTGATGGCATCGGACATGCTCATGATCGACGGCGACCGCACCATCAATGCCGAAGCCCCGGTGGATTGCACCTACGGCCTCTACGACTTCCCGTCGCAGGCCCAGGTGGGCGGCGTGGCCGGCCGCGTGGCCACCACCTCGGGTGCCTACATCCGCTTCGCCCCCAGCTTCGCGCTGGCGGTGGACAACCAGGGCAACCCGGTCGCCAACGTCGAGTCCGCGGACCCGACCTACAGCGAATTCGTGGCGGGTGCCCCGACCTTCGACATCCTGCGCGGCCAGGTGGGCGGCTTCAGCTACGGCCCGGCTTCCCAGGTGCTGGGTGGTGGCCAGCCGATTACGCTGGACGGCAACGCCATCGAGCTGGTGGACCTGATGGGTGCCAACACCGCCCTGGTGTTCACCGGTGACTTCGAGGCCGCGGGCGACGTGTACTTCAGCACTGACGCGGACTGCTCGACCAACGCGCAGTCGGCCGACAGCTTCGACGACACCGAAGCCGTGTTCACCATCGGCAGCAACGCCGCCATGGACCACTTCCTGTGCTACGCCGCGGGCGGCGACCCGATCCGCGCCAGCGAGTTCACCGTGGCCCTGGCCCCGGTCTCGGCCGACGCGACCACCTACGCCGTGGGCGGCCGCGGTCCGCTGGCCCTGGGCGCCAT
>JAIBEO010000154.1 GCA_019459185.1 Rhizobium sp.
AGGCCCGACCCGCCGGTCGGGCCTGAAGGTCCTCCTGCAGAATCAGGCAGGGCTGCCGTCGGGGTTGCGTTCGAGCAGCCACAGGCCGGCCCAGAGCTTGGGGTCCATGGAATAACCCTCGGCCATCTTGGCCGAGAGCCAGCGTGGGGCGTCGTCCACCGGCACTTCGTGCACGGTGATGTCCTCGGTTTCGTCGCCGCCGCCGGCGTGCACACGGGTGAGGCCGCGGGCGCGCACGAAGGCGATAAGCTCGTTGCTCATGCCCGAGCTGGTGGGCCCGACCATCAGCACCTTCACCTCGGCGGCGAGCCAGCCGGTTTCCTCCAGCAGCTCGCGGCGCGCGGCTTCTTCCATGGTGTCGTGGGCGTCGAGGTCGCCGACCAGGCCGGCCGGCATCTCGATGGTGGGCGCGCCCAGCGGGATGCGGAACTGTTCGACGAACAGCAGCTTTCGCTCCGGCGTGACCGCGATGACGATCACCGCGCTGCCGGCGTTGGTCCGCTCGGCGTATTCCCAGTGCCCGCGCTTCACCAGCCGCAGGTACTTGCCCTCGCACATCGTCCTGGCGTCGTCGCTCATGCGCCGATCCTAGCGCGGCTTCAGGCCGACATCAGCCGGCGGCGGGTCATCGGGCCGAAGCGCAGGTCCTCGCACAGGGCCTCGAGCGCGGCGGCGTCGGGGGCGCGGCGTTCGGCCGTGCCCAGGCCGGGCGGCAGCGGCGCGGCCACGTCGATGGTGGCCAGGCGGCGCGAGAGCAGGGCGATGTCGCGGTGCTCGCGCAGGCGGGCGGCGTGCTGGGCGCTGCCGCGCAGGCGCAGGTAGGGAACTTCGTCCAGGCGCTCGTAGATTTCGTCGAGGCTGCCGAAGTGGCCTAGCAGGGTGGCCGCGGTCTTGGGGCCGATGCCGGGCACGCCCGGGATGTTGTCGATGGCGTCGCCGGTGAGGCCCAGGTAGTCGGCCACCTGGTGCGCGTGCACGCCGTAGCGGGCCTTCACGCCGTCGGCGCGCCAGCGTTCGTTGCGGGCGTAGTCCCACTGCTCGTCGTCGGCGTCGAGCAGCTGGGACAGGTCCTTGTCGGCCGAGATGATCAGGCCGGCGTGGCCGGCGCGGCGCACCTGGCCCAGCGCGCTGCCGATCAGGTCGTCGGCTTCGTAGCGGCCGTCGGCCAGCACCGGCAGGCCGAGTGCACGGCAGACCCGCTGGCAGTGCGCGAACTGGCGCTTGAGTTCTTCCGGCGCCGGGTCGCGGTTGGCCTTGTAGGCCGGGTAGATCTCGTTGCGGAAATTGGTGTCGAGCGATTCGTCGAAGGCCACGGCGATGCGCGCGGGGCGCTGGCGTTCGAGCAGTTCAAGCAGGAAGCGGGTGAAGCCGTGCACGGCGTTCACCGGCCAGCCCTCGCGGTCTTCGAATTCCGGCGGCATCGAGTGCCAGGCCCGGAATACGTACAGGCTGGCGTCGACCAGGTGGACCGGGCCGCTCATGGCGTCCATTCGGCGAGCAGGGCGGCGGGGTCGGGGCGCTGCCGCTCGGGCACTTCGCCGGAGGGCGTGCCCAGGTGGATGAAGCCCAGCACGGTCTCGTTCGCCTGCAGGCCCAGGCGCGCCGTCACCACCGGGTCGTAGGCGGCCCAGCCGGTCAGCCACTGCGCGCCGAAGCCCAGGGCCTGCGCCGCCTGCAGCAGGGCGAAGCAGACCGCGCCGCCCGACAGCAGCTGTTCCTGTTCGGGCACCTTGTGGCCGGGCGTGAGCCGGCCCACCACCGCCAGCACCAGCGGGGCGTGCGAGAAGCGCTGCCGGTCCTTCTCCACGGTGGCGGCGGGCGCGGCCGGGTCGCGCTCGAGCGCGCGCGCGGCCAGCAGCTCGCCCAGGGCGTGGCGGGCGTCGCCGCGGATGGCCAGGAAGCGCCAGGGCGCGAGCTTGCCGTGGTCGGGCACGCGCACGGCCTCGGCCAGCATGGCACGGAGCTGGGTGGCGTCGGGGCCGGGTTCGGCCAGTTGCCGGGAGGGCACTGAGCGGCGCCGGCGCAGGAATTGCAGGTCGTTCATCCCGCCAAGCCTACCATCCGTCCGCCGGCGCCCCGGGGGTCGTTTTCTGGGAAAGAAGTCACAGTTATCTGTGGCACGATTGCCCACAATCCCCCCAAAGCGCGTAGTCCCCCCGACGTGCAGAGGATCCCATGAGCGACTTCCCCCTCCCAGGCAACGAGCGTCCAGGCACCCCGCCTTCCGCCAGGGACCTGGTGGCCGGGATGCATCGCCGCAGCACCGAACACCTGCAGTCCGTGCTGGCGCGCGTGTTCGCCCGCGCCGACGACTGGCTGTTCGACCTGGCCAAGAAGGACGGCGTGCCCGACGGCTCGCCCTACCTGTTCGCCATGCGCGCGCTGCGCACCTCGCGCGCGCCGATCGAGCGCGGTTTCCGCGAGCACCTCGACCAGGGTTTCGCCAAGCTCGGCCGCCAGGCCATGCCCGGCGGCGCCGAGGGAACGCCGGAACTGAGCCTGCTGGAGGAAAGCGAGCTCGAGCAGCAGCTGGCCACCAACCTCACCGCCGAAGCCGTCACCCGCATCCACGGCGCCCAGCTCGACGAGCTTTCGGCGCGCCTGGCCCGCATGGTCGGCGTCGCCAAGCTCGAGGCCGACGCCAACCCGCTCAGCGCCCACAGCCTGGCTGCGGCCATCAGCGACGCCCACCGCGGCGTGGAACTGCCGGCCGACGTGCGCATGGTGCTGTTCAAGTACTACGAGCGCGAACTCATCCACGACCTGCGCGACCTGCTGGTCGACCTCAACGCCCGCCTCGAGGCCGCCGGCTTCCGCGCCGACGTGGCCGCCGCCAAGCCGGCCCCGCGCCCGGCCGCCAAGCCCGACATGGCGCCGCCGCCGGCCACGGCCGACGGCTACGCGCCGGCGGCTTCCGCCTACCCGAACGCCGGCTTCGCCGCCGACCCGGGTGCCGGCATGGCCGAGGACCGCGCCGTGTTCGACGCGCTGCGCCAGCTGCTGCACGCCTGGCGCCCGGCCAACCAGCCGCAGGCGCAGGGCGGCCGCCAGACCGGCCGCGGTGGCCAGCGCCCGCTGCAGTCCGCCGAGATGATGTCGGTGCTGTCGCTGATGCAGAGCCAGGTGCCGGAGTCGGTGAACGAGGCGCTCGAGCGCCCCGAGGTCTCGCTGGCGGCGCTGCTGAAGAACGAACTGCTGCGCGGCGCCAGCCAGATCGGCCTGCCGCCCGAGCAGGTCAGCATCAGCCAGGACGACGAGGACGCGGTGGACCTGGTCGGCATGCTCTTCGACGTGATGTTCGACGAGCGCGACTTCGAACAGGCCGCGCGCAAGATGATCTCGCGCCTGGTCGTTCCGTTCGTGAAGGCCGCGGTGATGGACCGCCGCCTGTTCCTGTACAAGACCCACCCGGCGCGCCGCCTGCTCAATTCGCTGGCCGAGGCCGTCGAGGGCAACCGCGGCGAAGGCCCGCAGGAGCGCGAGCTGCTGCAGAAGGCCGAGTCCACCGTCGACCGCCTGATCGCCGAGTTCAACGAAGACCTGGCCATTTTCGAGACGCTGGAGCAGGAGCTGCGCCAGTTCCTGGAGCAGCACCGCCGCCGCGTCGAGCTGGCCGAGCGCCGCGCCGCCGAGGCCCAGCGTGGCCAGGAGCGCCTGGAGCAGGCCCGCGACCTGGCCAAGGTGGAGCTTGAGCAGCGCACCCGCGGCCTCGACCCGACCCCGGCCATGCGCGATTTCCTCGAGCGCAACTGGACCCACCATCTTTCCATGATCGCGCTGCGCGAAGGCCCGGACAGCGGTTCCTGGCAGTCGGCGCTGACCGTGGCCGACCGCCTGCTGGCCCTGCTGCCCAAGCCGGGCGACGCGGCCGACCAGGTCGCGCCGGCGCTCAACGCCATGCGCGAGCCGATCGAAACCGTGCTGGCCAGCTCCGGCATCATCGGCGAAGCAGCGCAGGACGTGATGCGCGGCCTGGCCGACAGCCTCGAGCGTCGCGCCCGCGGCCTGGCCCCGGTGCCTGCGCCCGCGGCCGCCGACGCGCCGGCCGAAGACAACGTGGTGCCGCTGCCCGGCCGCCGTTCGCCGGTGCACGACATCCTGTCCGACCTCAAGCCGCGCCTGGAAGTGGTGGGCGGCAAGGCCAGCCTGGACGTCAGCGACAGCGACGTCGAGCAGATGCGCCAGCTCAAGGTCGGCACCTGGATCCACATTGCCGGGGACGACGGCAAGCACCATCCGGTGAAGCTGTCCTGGGTCAGTCCCATTTCCTCGCGCCTGATGTTCACCAACCGCCGCGGCGTGCGCGTGCTGGTCGCCTCGGTCGAGGAACTGGCCGCGATGAAGCAGTCCGGCAACCTGCTGGTGCGTGAGCAGGAGCAGGTTTTCGACCAGGTGCTGCACCGGGTCATGGGCAAGCTGCGCGAAGACCTGGCCTGAGGCCCCTGCCGCCCCGGCGGCGCTTCCGGTAGCATCCCCGGCATACCCATCGGGGAGTGCAACGCATGTCGGTTTGCATCGTGTTCGTCCGTGAGACCGCCGCCGGCGAACGGCGCGTGGCGCTGACGCCCGAAACCGTCAAGAAGCTCGTCGCGCTCGGCGCCCGCGTGCTGCTGCAGCGCGGCGCCGGGGGGCCGGGCGTGTTGCCCCATTCCCCCGATTCCCGCGGCGAGTTAACCCACGCCCCCCCCCGCGCGGTGGGGCAGGGGCCCC
>JAIBEO010000190.1 GCA_019459185.1 Rhizobium sp.
CCCCCCCCCCCCCCCACGGGGGCCCCCCGCCCCCCCCCCCCCCCCCCCCGGGGGGGCCCCGCGCCGGCGGCGATGCGGGCCAGCAGGCGCTCGATTGCGGCGTTGTAGGCGGCACGGGCGCCGCGCGCCATGGGGAACTGCCCCGGGTCCACGCCGCGCCTGGCCTGGGCGAACCAGGGAACCACGGCCTCGGCGCAGGCCAGCAGGCCTTCGCCCGCCAGCAGGTGCTCCTGGTGCGAAAGCTCCGCGCGCCCCACCTGCACCAGCACCGAACCGGCGTGGTGCATCACCAGCGCAAGGGTACCGCCGGGCTTGAGCACGCGCAGGGCTTCGGCCAGCGCCGCGTCGCGGCGTGCGTATTCGAAGCCGTACTGGCTGGTGACGAGGTCGAAGCCGGCATCGTCGAAGGGCAAAGCCTCCATCGCCACGCCGGAATGGAAACGGATGCCCGCGTGTTGGTCGGGACGGTGCCAGGTGGGTGCCAGCTGCGCCAGGTCCACGGCATCCACCGTGAGCGGGCCGCCCTGCCCCCGCTGTTCCCAGAGCATAAGCGGGATGGCGCCATTGCCGGTGGCCAGGTCGAGCGCACGCACGGGCGTGGCGGGCAGGCGGGAAAATACCTCGCGCCAGAAGCCGCCGATGGCGCCGCCATAATTGCCATCGAAGCTGCCGACGCAGGAATGCAGGCCGCCCGTGGCCCAGTAGGCGGACCAGGCGGCGCGGCGGGCGGATTCATCGGGAAGGCTCATGCCGCCATTGTCCCGGCCGCTTCCGCAAAAAAGAAGGGCCCCGTTGCCGGGGCCCTCCGAAACAACCGATTAAACCCAAATCAGAAGGTCTGGGTGTAACGGAAGTAGGTGGTACGGCCGTAGGCGTCGTACAGGTTGAAGTTCCACGGACGACCCGAGTAGGTCTCCAGCTCCGGGTAACGGTCGCCGACGTTGGTGGCACCCAGCGACAGGGTCGCGTTCCACGGGGCCTTCCAGGACAGCTGCACGTCGTTGGTGGCGTAGCCGCCAACGTTCGCGCCGCCCGGGTCGGCCTGGCCGTCGATGTAGTTGAGGTTCCAGCCGGCGGTGAAGTCACCGAAGGTCCAGGTGTTGTACAGCGAGGCGCGCAGGTCCGGGGTACCGAAACGGCCGGCGTAGTCGATGACCGTGCCACGCTGGTCGTCAACTTCATACTCGCGGATGTAGGAGACGGTCAGCTGGTTACGCAGCTCGCCCCAGTTGCCGAAGTCGAAGTTGGTGTTGGCGCGGAAGTCCACGCCCGTGGTGGTGATCGTGCCCTGGTTGGCGTAACCCGCGGTGATCTCGCGGATGGCGCCACTGACGCCGCGGACGATGCTGAAGCCCGGGGGGATCGGACCGAAGTTGGCCGGATCCAGGTCGGAGTTGATGATGTCCTGCGCCGAGATCGCGGAGATGGAGTCCTCGACTTCGATGCTGTAGTAGTCAACCGACATGTCCAGCCACTCGAGCGGATCCCAGACGGCGCCGATGCTGTACTGGGTGGACTGCTCGGACGACAGGCCCGGGTTCGAGATGTAGTAGGTGTCGACCTGCAGCGAGCAGGTGGACGGCGAACCGTTCTCGATGCACGACACCGGGTCGTTGACCGGCTCAGCCGAGAAGCTCGGCTTGGCGGTCAGGATGTCCAGACCCGGGGCGCGGAAGCCCTGGCCGTAGGAACCACGGAAGGTCAGGGTGTCCATCGGCTGCCAGCGGGCGGCGATCTTCGGCGAGAAGTCGCTGCCGTAGTCGCTGTACGAGTCCCAACGGCCGGCCAGGGTGATGTCGAAGTTGCTGGTGAACGGCAGCAGCCACTCGAAGTAGGCGGCCTTGGCGTCACGCGAACCGCCCGACGAGTTGCCGGCCGAACCGATGATGGCCGGGTTGCCGAGCGCATCGCGGGCTTCCGACAGCGAGTCGTACTGGTCGACGAAGGTGTCTTCGCGGTACTCCATGCCGAACACGGCGTTGGAGGTGCCGCCACCCATCTCGAACACGTCGAAGTTCACCAGGCCGTAGATCTCGTCGGTCTGCCAACGCGACTCACGGTTGATGGTGGCCTGGATGCCGGCCAGCACGGCCGGGTCGGCGCCGTACGGATCGGCCATGTCATAGGCGCCCGAGTTCGCGGCGGCCTGGGCCAGCGCGGTCACGACGTAGCCACGACCCAGCTCGATGAACTTGTAGTCGGTGCGGCGGGCGCCGAAGTCGATACCGATGGTATCGGTCAGCTGGCCCTGGAAGCCGACCAGGTAGTCGGAGTTGGTGGTATCCGTGAAGTTGTCACGGTTGCCGGCCGCGGCGAAGCGGTGGAAGTAGTAGGTCGGCAGGCCGTCGGTGGTACCCGGGGTGCAGCCGCCGGGGCCGCAGGCGACGCCGTCGTTGATGTCGGACGGGGTGCCGTCGTCCACCACGACCACGCCCGGACCCGGCGCGTAACGGCCGAAGGTCTCGACCTTGGTCACGTTGGCAGCGCCGTAGACGCTCCAGTTGTCGTTGATCTGGTGGTCAGCGCGCAGGAAGACCGACTTGTTGCCAACCTTGGCCTCGTTCGCGGCGACCGAGTTGAAGTCGAACGAGCAACGACCATTGGCCAGGGTGTAGAAGGCGCCCTGGTTGCAATCGAAATCCGGAACCGGCTGGATCGGGCTGGTGGCCGGGTTGCCGTCGAAATAGTTTTCCCAGTCGTAATAGTTGTTGCCGTAGGTCGAGATGCCGCGGGTCAGGCCGATCTGGTCGCGGGTGAACACCATGCCGCGCTTCGAGGACGAAGCGCCACCGATCACGCGGGTGCGGTCGGAGGACGAGCCGAACACGACGGACATGTCTTCCAGGTCGCCGCCCTTGACTTCGGTCGAACCGATGCCGTAGCGGAGCTCGGCGCCGTTGAAGTCCTTGCGGGTGATGACGTTGACCACGCCGCCGATGGCGTCGGAGCCGTACACGGCCGAGGCGCCGTCGGACAGGATCTCGATGCGCTCAACGGCCGCCAGCGGGATGGCGTTGAGGTCGGTGCCCGACGAAGCGGACATCGGGTTGGTCGGGGCGCGGCGGCCGTCGATCAGCACCAGGGTGCGGCCCGAACCCAGGCCACGCAGGTCGATGGTGGCCAGCGACTGGGCCGACGAACCGGACTGCGGCTTGAAGTTACCGAACGACGCGAACGTCGAGTCGCGCAGCACGTCGGCGACGGAAACGTCACCCGAGGCGTCGATCTGGGCGCGGTCGATGACGATGACCGGAACGGCACCCTCGATCTCGGCGCGCTTCAGGCGCGAACCAGTGACCTCGATGGTCTCGAGGGTGGCGGCGTCGTCTTCCGACTCCTGCGCGAAGGCGGGAACCGCCGCGAAGGTGGAAGCGGCGCCGGCGAGGAGCGCGAAACGGATCGCGCCGGACAGCTGATTGAAATTAGACATTTACTCTCTCTCCAACGTCAGAGTGATGGTGACTCTAGAGTTCGGGACATAAAGCCTAGAGGCGACTTTCGTCATTGAAGGACGCCTTGGCTGACCGAGCATAACGCAATCTTTACGGCCCGCAAACTGGGTTAAGGCGGCGTATAGGCAAAAGTGCGACCCAGTAAGCGGAAAGCCCGGGGCGATGGTTCGCCCCGGGCTTGCTTAATCCTTTTATTTCAATTACTTGGCGCCGACGCTGATCCTCACGTTGCCGGAGAAGGACTCCAGCTTGACCAGCCCGTCGCCCTGCCCCAACCGTGCCTGGAGGGACTTGCCGGGGCCGTATTTTTCGGTCTTGACCTCCCCGACCGGGCTGCTGATGCCCCCGCTGAAGGTCTCGACCTCGACCCGGGCCGAGGCATCGGCCGGCAGCGCCACCCGGATGCCGCCGCTCACCGAGTCGGCGCGGATGCTGCCCCCCGGCGCCAGACCGGCGGCCACGCCCAGGTCGCCCGAAACCGAGTTGAGGGTGAGCGAGCCGACCGGCCCGAGCTCGAGCTCGGCGTCGCCGGAGACCGTGTCGACCCGGACCCGACCGCCCAGGCGTCCCGCCACGCGGATGTCGCCGCTGACCGAATCCACGCCGATGTCGTCGCTCTCGACCTCGGCGTCCACCGAACCACTGACGTTGTCGAAGCGCGCCTCGCCCACCCGCGCCGCGCGCACGCGCACGTCGCCGCTGACGCTGTCCACGCCCAGCAGGGGGCCGCGCACGCCGGTCACGTCGACCCCGGCGCTGACCGTATCCACCGACACCGAGGCCGTCGCGGGCAGGCTGATTTCCAGGGTGCTGGGCTCGGAACGGTCGCCGCCGCCGAACCAGCCCCCGTTGTTGCTGGGGTACCTGACCTTGATGTCGAGCTCGTCGCCGTCGGCGTCGATCTCAAGCTTTTCCACGCCCTCGCCCAGGGTGCCGGTGATGCGCACCTCGGGCCGGTCCCAGGCGCGGACGATAACCTGGCCCTTGAGGTTCTCGATGCTGACCTCGCCGCCGGCGGGCAGCGGGCGGGTTTCGTTGATGGGGGTGCCGGCGAAGGCGGGCGCGGACGCCAGCAGGGCGGCCAGGAAAAGGGGGCGCGGGGTCATGGGGTTCTCCTTAATATATGGACGCTGGCGGCCTCAGCCGACCACCGCACGCTGGGTCAGGGCCAGGCGGCGGGTGTAGGTGCGCTTGAGCTGGTCGAGCAGTCGTGCCGAGCCGGGCTGTTCGGACAGGGCCTCGCGGATTTCCGCGGCGCTGTCGTCGAGCGTGGCCAGGGCGGGCGCCAACGGCTCGGGCAGCGGCGCGCCGTCGAACTCGCGCAGGGCGGCCTGGTATTCGCGGGTAAGCGCTTCGGCCTCGCGCTGCACCAGTTCGGCCTCCAGCCCGGGCGCCGGCGCCGTGGGGCCGCGCAGGTAAAAGGCGGCGCCCACGGCCAGGCACAGGCAGGCCGCCATCGCCAGCAGGCTCAGCCAGGGCCGGCGGCGGCGCGGGACCGGCGCCTGCAGGCGCGCGGCGATGCCGGGCCACAGGTCGCGCGGCGGGTCGAGTTCGCGGGGCAGCTGGCGCAGCTGCCAGCGCAGTTCGTTCTCATCCATGGTCTTCTCCCAGGCGCGTCCGGAGCAGCTGGCGCGCACGATGCAGTTGGGCCTTCGAGCTTCCGACCGCCATGCCCAGCTCGGCGGCTATCTCTTCGTGTTTCCAGCCTTCGATGTCGTGCAGCACGAGCACGGCGCGGGCCCGCGGCGGCAGCGTGGCCACCGCGCGCTCCAGGTCGAGACCGAGCGCGGTGCGGTGGCCGGCGCTGTCCGGCGTGGCATGGCTTTCCAGCGCTTCGTCGTCGGTTTCCAGGGCGGCGCCACCGCGGCGCGAACGCAACTCCATCAGCGCGGTGTTCACCGCCAGCCGGTGCAGCCAGGTGCCGAAAGCGCTTTCGAAGCGGAAGGCCGGCAGCGCCTGCCAGGCACGCACGAAGGCTTCCTGCAGCAGGTCCTCGGCCCGGGCCTCGTGCCCGCACAGCCTCCAGAGCACGGCGTACACGCGGCGCGAATGCTTGCGGTAAAGCTGCTCGAAGGCACCGGTGTCGCCGGCGCCCGCGGCGCGCACCAGGGCGTAGTCCTCCTCGCGCGGCGGCGGGGCGGCGGCGACGAGGTTGGCGGCGGGCTCGGACATGGCGAGGGTCAGCATACCCACTGGGATGCCGGCGCAGGCCCCAGGGTTTAGACGGCCGGCGAACCCGCGGCGCGACGCCAGTGCGCGGCGGCCTGGCGCACGGTGGCTTCGTGGATGTCCACGATGTCCCCGACGTCCGGGGCGTAACCGCCGGCCATGCACACCGCCAGCGGCAGGCCGTGCCGGTGGCAGGCGTCGAGCACCTGGCGGTCGCGTTCGGCCAGGCCGGGCTTGCTCAGCGCCAGGTAGCCCAGGCGGTCGCCCTGGAAGGGGTCGGCGCCGGCGAGGTAAACCACGGCGTCGGCGTTGGCGCGGGCGATGGCTTGCGGCAGGTGCGCGGCCAGCGCGTCGAGGTAGGCGGCGTCTCCGGTCCCGTCGGGAAGGGCCACGTCGAGGTTGGAACTCGGCTTCACCGCTGGGTAGTTGCGGGCGGCGTGCATCGAGAAGGTGAAGATGGAGTCGTCGCCGGCGCAGATCTCGGCGGTGCCGTTGCCCTGGTGCACGTCCAGGTCCACCACCAGCACGCGGCGCGCCAGCCCGTGCGCCTGCACGTGGCGGGCCGCCACCGCGGCGTCGTTGAACACGCAGTAGCCGCCGCCGCGCGCGGGGCCGGCGTGGTGGGTGCCGCCGGCCAGGTTCACCGCCACGCCCTCGCCTTCCAGCGCGGCGCGCAGCGCCATGAGGGTGCCGCCGGACGAGCGCCGGGAGCGCTCCACCATCGCCGCCGACCAGGGGAAACCGATGCGGCGCATCATCGCCGCGTCGGCCGTGCCTTCGGCCATGGCGCGCACGTAGCCGGGTTCGTGCGCGCGCAGCAGGTCTTCGTCAGCGGCGGCGGGCGGCTCGTGCAGGCGGATGCCCAGCGCGGGCGCCATCGCCGCCACGCGCTCGTGCAGTCGCGCGTACTTCGCCATCGGGAAGGCATGGCCTTCCGGCAATGGCAGCACGAAGTGGTGGCAGTAGAACGCCTTCAGAGCTGGGCGGCGATCCGGGCGCGCTCGGCCTTGAGGGCGTCCGGCGCGCGGTCGCCGAACTCCTCGAGGTACTCGCCGATGCTTTCCATCTCGGCCTTCCAGCCGGCGCGGTCGAGCGTGAGCAGCTGCTCGAGGGTGGCGGCGTCCAGGCCCAGGCCCTCGGTGTCGAGGTCGGCCGGCAGCGGCAGGTTGCCCACCGGCGTTTCGACCGCGTGGGCCTGGCCGGTGACGCGCTTGAGCATCCACTCGAGCACGCGCATGTTGTCGCCGAAGCCCGGCCACATGAACTTGCCGTCGGCGTCCTTGCGGAACCAGTTCACCTGGAAGATCTTCGGCAGTTTGGCGCCCGGCTTGTCGAACGACAGCCAGTGCGCGAAGTAGTCGCCGAAGTTGTAGCCGGCGAAGGGCTTCATGGCCATGGAATCGCGGCGCACCACGCCGACGGCGCCGGTGGCGGCGGCGGTGGTTTCGGAGGCCATGGCGGCACCGACCAGCACGCCGTGGGTCCAGTCGCGGGCTTCGAGCACCAGCGGCACCAGCGAGGCGCGGCGGCCGCCGAAGATGATGGCGCTCAGCGGCACGCCCTGCGGGTCTTCGGACTTGGCGGTGTAGCTCGGGCACTGCTTCGCGCTCACGGTGAAGCGCGAATTCGGGTGCGCGGCGGGGCCCACGGCCTTGTCGTAGTCGCGGCCCTGCCAATCCTTCGCGGGCGTGCCCGAGGTCATGCCTTCCCACCACGGCTGGCCGTCGGCGGTGACGCCGGTGTTGGTGAAGATGGCCTCGTGGCCGAGCATGGCCATCGCGTTGGCGTTGGTCTTCTCGCTGGTGCCCGGGGCCACGCCGAAGAAGCCGGACTCGGGGTTGATCGCGTACAGGCGGCCGTCGGCGCCCGGGTGCATCCAGCAGATGTCGTCACCGATGGTCCAGACCTTCCAGCCGGCGCGGCGGTAGCCTTCCGGCGGGATCAGCATGGCCAGGTTGGTCTTGCCGCAGGCGCTGGGGAAGGCCGCCGCGACGTAGTGGATTTCGCCCTGCGGGTTCTCGATGCCGACGATCAGCATGTGCTCGGCCAGCCAGCCCTCGGTGCGGGCCTGGAAGCTGGCGATGCGCAGCGCGTGGCACTTCTTGCCCAGCAGCGCGTTGCCGCCGTAGCCGGAGCCGTAGCTCTGGATCGACAGCTCTTCCGGGAAGTGCATGATGAAGCGGCGGTTCGGGTCGAGCTCGCCGATCGAGTGCAGGCCCTTCACGAACGAACCCTCGCGCTCGATGCGCGCCAGCGCGCCGGCGCCCATGCGGGTCATGATGCGCATGTTGGCCACCACGTACGGGCTGTCGGTGATCTCGACGCCGCAGCGCGACAGCGGCGAATCGATCGGGCCCATGCAGTAGGGCACCACGTACAGGGTGCGGCCGCGCATGCAGCCGGCGTAGAGCGCGTCCATCTCGCGGTGCGCTTCGACCGGGTCCATCCAGTTGTTGTTCGGGCCGGCGTCGGCCGGGTGGCGCGTGCAGACGAAGGTGAGGTGTTCGACGCGCGCCACGTCGGACGGGCTGGAGCGGTGCAGGTAGCAGTTCGGGTGGGTCTGTTCGTTGAGCTTGACGAGGTCGCCGTTGGCGAGCATCCGTTCTACCAGGCGGGCGTTTTCGGCGTCGGAGCCGTCGCACCAGTGGATCGCATCGGGCTGGGTGAGCTGGGCGACCGAAGCAACCCAATCATTGAGGCTGGCAAGCTGGCTGGACATGGCGAACGGGGCTCCTGGCGGGGCCTATCAAGGGAAAACCGGGAGGCAGCGCATGGCGCCGGCCTATGCCTGCGTATTCTAACGGCTTGATGACAGGCTGTCCCCCGAATTTGCCGCCCCCGGGTGCCTCATTCCGGGATCAACGTGGCCATCACGTGGCCGACGTAGGCTTCGAACTCGTCGTGGTGCAGGCGGGGTTGGCCGAGCTGCAGTGAAAGCTGCAGGAAACCGACGTAGGCGGCGTAGGTGAGGCGCGCGCGGTTCTGCGCGTCCAGGCGCGGCAGGCCGGCCTGGCGGAAGCTGGCGGTGAGGTAGTCGAGGCGGCGCTGCGAGACGCGGTGCAGCACCGGCTGCACCACCGGGTGGTCGAGCGCCTTGAGCAGTTCGCTGTAGATGATGTGCGGCTTGAGCTCGTGCGCCACCAGCTGGAACAGCGCCTTCAGGCGCGCGCGCGGCTCGGGCACGGCCTCGAGCTGGCCGAACACGGTTTCCTGCTCCATCACTTCCCAGCGTTCCAGCGCCGCGACCAGCAGGGCTTCACGCGACGGGAAGTGCCAGTAGAAGCTGCCCTTGGTGACGCCGAGGCGGCGCGCCAGCGGCTCCACCGCCACGGCCGCCAGGCCCTGCTCGGCGATCACGTCGAGCGCGGCGAGCGCCCAGTCCTCCGCGCTCAGGCGGGAGGGGCGGTCGTTCTTGGGAGCGGCGTTTACCATACGGTCGGCAAGTCTACGGGATGGAGCGATCATGCACCATACGGATTGGTATTGACAGGGGCGAAAATCGCACCCCATACTCGGCCGTATGGTCATCCTTGCCCAAGAACGCGCCGTGCCCGCGCCGCTGCTACTGCAGTTGCAGGCGGACGACGGCCTGCGCCTGGCCGCGGCGCGGATGGAAGGCGGCGGCCCCGGGCTGCTGCTGGCGCATGGCTTTGGCCAGACCCGCCAGGCCTGGAGCGCCACCCAGCAGCGCCTGGCCGACGCCGGCCACGCCAGCCTGGCCTGGGACGTGCGCGGCCACGGCCAGTCCGGCCGCAACCCGGCGGACCAGCCCTACGCCGGCGAGCAGTTCGTGTCCGACGTCGGCACGGTGGCGCGGGCGCTGGGCCAGGCCCCCATCCTGGTCGGCGCCTCGATGGGCGGCCTGACCGGCCTGATGGCGCAGGCGCGCGACCGGGTGTTCTCGGCGCTGGTGCTGGTGGACATCACGCCGCGCTGGGAAGCCGCCGGCGTCGAGCGCATCCTCGGCTTCATGACCGCGCACCCCGACGGCTTCGAGTCCTTCGAACACGCCGCGGCGGAAATCGCCGCCTACCTGCCGCACCGCCGCCAGCGCAAGACGCCCGGCCAGTTGGCGCACCTGCTGCAGCCGCGCGACGATGGCCGCCTGGGCTGGCACTGGGACCCGCGCCTGCTGAGCGAATTCATCCCCGGCACGGATGGGCTGCAGGCGCCGATCGAACAGGCCTGCCGCGAGCTCGACATACCGGTGCTGCTGGTCAGCGGCGGCCGCAGCGACCTGGTCACCGACCACACGGTCGAACACTTCCTCGAACTGGCGCCGCACGCGCGCCACGTACGACTGCCACACGCCACCCATATGGTGGCCGGCGACGACAACGACGCTTTCACCGACACCCTGCTGCAGTTCCTTTGCGACCTGGCCGCCCCCCACGCGGCCGCCCACGGAGACACCCGATGAGCATCCTCGCCCCCTTCCTCGCGCTGCTGCTGGCGACCCTGCTGGTGGCCTACCACCGCTGGAGCCTGGCGGTCTTCACCGCGCTTTCCGCCACCTTGCTGGTGGCGGTCGCGCTGGCCGGCGCCGACATGACGGCCACCACCGTCGCGGCCGTGCTGCTGGCGGTGGTCACGCTGCCCCTGCTCATCACGCCGCTGCGCCAGGCGGTCATCACCCGCAGCCTGCTGCGCATCTACACGAAGATGCTGCCCAAGCTCTCGGACACCGAGAAGACCGCGCTCGACGCCGGCACGGTGGGCTTCGAGGGCGAGCTGTTCTCGGGCATGCCGAAGTGGGAAACGCTGTTGGCCCAGCCCAAGCCGGAACTCACCGCCGAGGAGCAGGCGTTCCTGGACGGCCCGGTCGAGCAGGCCTGCCGCATGACCAACGACTGGGAAGTCACCCACGTCCGCAACGACCTGCCGCCGGAGCTGTGGGACTACCTGAAGAAGAACAAGTTCTTCGGCATGATCATCCCGAAGGAATACGGCGGCCTGGGTTTCTCGGCGCTGGCGCACCACAAGGTGATCCAGAAGCTGGCCTCGGTTTCGGCCACGCTCAGCTCCACCGTCGGCGTACCCAATTCGCTGGGCCCGGCCGAACTGCTGCTGCACTACGGCACCAAGGAGCAGAAGGACTACTACCTGCCGCGCCTGGCCGACGGCCGCGAGGTGCCCTGCTTCGCGCTGACCGGCCCGAGCGCCGGCTCCGACGCCACCTCACTGCCCGATTTCGGCATCGTCTGCGAAGGCGAGTGGAACGGCGCGCGCGTGCTGGGCGTCAAGCTCACCTTCGACAAGCGCTACATCACGCTGGCCCCGGTGGCCACCGTCATCGGCCTGGCCTTCCGCCTGCATGACCCGGACAAGCTGCTGGGCGACCAGAGCGACCGCGGCATCACCCTGGCCCTGATCCCGCGCGACACCACCGGGCTCGAGATCGGCCGCCGCCACTTCCCGCTCAACTGCGCCTTCCAGAACGGCCCGGTGCGCGGCCAGGAAGTGTTCCTGCCGCTCAGCCAGCTGATCGGCGGCGAGGACTACATCGGCCACGGCTGGCGCATGCTGGTCGAGTGCCTGAGCGTGGGCCGCGCCATCACCCTGCCCTCCACCTCGGCCGGTGCGTCGAAGCTGGCGGCCGTGGTCACCGGCGCGTACGCGCGCATCCGCAAGCAGTTCGGCCTGTCGATCGGCCGCTTCGAGGGCGTCGAGGAAGCGCTGGCGCGCATCGCCGGCAACGCCTATGCCTGCGCCGCGCTGTCGCAGGCCACCGCCGCCGCCGTCGACCGCGGCGAGAAGCCGGCCGTGCCCTCGGCCATCGCCAAGTACCACGCCACCGAACTCGCCCGCGAAGTCGCGCGCGACGCCATGGACATCCACGGCGGCAAGGGCGTCATCCTCGGCCCCATGAACTACCTGGGCCGCGGCTGGCAGGCGGCGCCGATCTCGATCACGGTCGAGGGCGCCAACATCATGACCCGCACCCTGATGATCTTCGGCCAGGGCGCAATCCGCTGCCATCCCTGGGTGCTCAAGGAAATGCAGGCGGCGCAGAACCCCGACCAGGCCGCCGGCCTGCGCGAGTTCGACCACAGCCTGTTCGGCCACATCGGCTTCGCCATTTCCAACGCCGTGCGCAGCTGGGTGCTGGGCCTGGTGGGCGCGCGTTTCGGCAGCGTGCCGGGCGACGCCTACACCCGCCGCTACTACCGCAAGCTCAACCGCTACTCGGCCAACCTGGCCCTGGTGGCCGACGTCTCCATGCTCACCTTGGGCGGCAAGCTCAAGTTCAAGGAGAAGATCTCCGGCCGCTATGCCGACGTGCTGAGCCAGCTCTACATCGCCAGCGCCATGCTCAAGCGCTACGAGGACGAAGGCCGCCCGGCGGCCGAGCAGCCGCTGCTCGCCTACGCCTTCCACGACGCCGCGCACAAGATCGAACTGGCGCTGTCGGGCGCGCTGCGCAACTTCCCGATCCGCCCGGTGGGCTGGCTGATGTGGATGCTGGTGTTCCCGTGGGGCCGCCGCGCCCAGCTGCCGTCCGACCGCCTGGGCCGCCGCGCCGCCGCGCTGCTGATGTCGCCTTCCGACGCGCGCGACCGCATGGCCTCGGGCATCTTCCTGACGCCCTGCGAGAACAACCCGGCCGGCCGCATCAACAGCTACCTGCCGAAGGTGATCCTGGCCGAACCGGTGGAGCGCAAGTTCCTCAAGGCGCTCAAGAACAGCGACATCGAGGCGCTCGACTTCGCCTCGCAGCTGGCCGAGGGCGTGGCCGAGGGCTGGATCACCGCCGAGGAAAAGGCCCAGCTCGAAGAGCTGCGCGCCCTGACCTGGGACGCGATCAGCGTGGACGACTTCGACCCGTTCGAACTGCAAGCCGCATCGCTGCACATGGACAAGCCCAAGGCCACGCAATCCTCCCGCGCGGCCTGATTTCGGGGCACGCCCACCCACCCCTGTAGGAGCGGCTTCAGCCGCGAAGCTTTACGCGAAAAGCTTCGC
>JAIBEO010000201.1 GCA_019459185.1 Rhizobium sp.
CGTACGCAGAGGGGGGATGTCTGAAGCGTAGGGCAGGAAGCCCGGAGCGGCCGGCGTTTGCTGCCAGGGATGGCGCTAGCAAGACGCCGGGCAGACATCCCCCCTCTGCGTGCGATGACGCCCGCCAAGATCAACCGCACACGAGCAAGTGACCTGCTTGCCCAAAGGCAAGCCAACAATCAGCACTCGATGACGTTGACCGCCAGCCCACCGCGCGAGGTTTCCTTGTACTTGTCCTGCATGTCGCGGCCCGTGTCGCGCATGGTCTTGATGACCTTGTCCAGCGACACCTTGTGCTTGCCGTCGCCGCGCAGCGCCATGCGCGAGGCGTTGATGGCCTTCACCGCGCCCATGGCGTTGCGCTCGATGCAGGGGATCTGCACCAGGCCGCCGATCGGGTCGCAGGTCAGGCCGAGGTTGTGTTCCATGCCGATTTCGGCCGCGTTCTCGATTTGCCCCGGCGTGCCGCCCAGCGCCGCCACCAGCCCCGCCGCCGCCATCGAGCAGGCCACGCCCACCTCGCCCTGGCAGCCTACCTCGGCGCCCGAGATCGAGGCGTTTTCCTTGTAGAGGATGCCGATCGCCGCCGCCGTGAGCAGGAAGTCGCGCACGCCCTGTTCGCTCGCGCCCGGGCAGAAGCGGTCGTAGTAGTGCAGCACCGCCGGGATGATGCCGGCCGCGCCGTTGGTGGGCGCCGTCACCACGCGCCCGCCGGCGGCGTTTTCCTCGTTCACCGCCAGCGCGTACAGGTTCACCCAGTCGAGTACCGTCAGCGGGTCGCGCATGCCCGCCTCGGGCTTGGCGCAGAGTTCGGCGTGCAGGCTGGGCGCGCGCCGCGACACGTGCAGGCCGCCGGGCAGCGTGCCCTTCTCGCGGATGCCGCGCGCGGTGCAGTCCTGCATCGCCTTCCAGAGTTCGGAAAGGCCCGCGTGGATTTCCGCCTCGCTGCGCCAGGCGCGCTCGTTGGCGAACATCAGCGCGGCGATGCTCATGCCGGTTTCGGCGCAGCGGCGCAGCAGCTCGTCGCCCGAGTGGAACGGGTGCGGCAGTTCGGTCATGTCGGCGACGATGCGGTCTTCCGCCGCCTCGTCCTGGTTCACCACGAAACCGCCGCCCACCGAGTAGTAGTCGCGCGTCGCGATCACCTCGCCCGCGGCGTCGTAGGCCGTGAAGCGCATGCCGTTGGTGTGGAAGGGCAGCTTCTGCCGCTTGTTCATGATCAGGTCGTGCTTCTCGTCGAAGCCGATCTCGTGGCGGCCCAGCAGCGTGATCTTCTTCTGGCCGCGGATGCGCTCGAGCGCCGCCGGGATAAGGTCCGGGTCGATCTCGTTCGGCCAGTGGCCTTCCAGACCCATCAGCACCGCCTTGTCGGTGCCGTGGCCACGGCCGGTCAGCGCCAGCGAGCCGAACACCTCGGCACGCACGCGCGCGGTGCGGGCCAGGTCGCCGTTTTCCTCCAGCCAGTGGCTGACGAAGCGGGCGGCTGCGCGCATGGGGCCCACCGTGTGCGAGGACGACGGGCCGATGCCGATCTTGAAGAGGTCGAAGACGCTGACTGCCATGGCGGGCCGATCCTGGGGACGGGCGCGTATTCTATGCGCCCCGCCTGCCTCGGCGTCTGTACCCCGCCGCATCGCCATGCCCACGCTCACCCTGGTCCAGCGCGACGACTGCCACCTGTGCGACCAGGCCTGGGAGCGGCTGGCCGAAGCCGGCGTGGCCGATTTCGATCCGCTGTGGATCGACGACGACCTGGGCCTGCAGGCCCGCTACGGCGAACGCATCCCGGTGCTGCGCCGCGAGGACACCGGCGCCGAGCTGGACTGGCCCTTCGACGCCGCGGCGGTCAGGGCCTTCCTGCGCTGAGCGCGGGGCGCAGCACCGCCGGGTCGCCGTCGGTCTGCGGCATCGGCGGCAGGCCCAGCAGCTGCAGCAGCAGCGGGTGCACGTGCACGTTGTCGAACACCGGCAGAGTGGTGGCGTCGGCGATGCCGGGGCCATCGGCCAGGAACAGCGCCTGCATGCGCGGATCGGCCGGGTCGAAACCATGCGCGCCCAGGTGCGGCGGCGCCTTGCCGCGCGCCTCGCGTCCGCGCGATTCGATGCGCCAGCCGGTGTCGGCCTGGCAATAGACCGCCGGCACGCGCCGGTGCGTGCCGAAAGCCCAGCGCGCGGGAAGGTCTTCGCGGCGCCAGCATTCCACGTGGCCGCGACGGCCCAGCAGCGCCGCTTCCAGCGCGGCTGCCTTGCCGGGGCGCGGGTTGAAGCCGGCCTGGCTGCCCAGGTGCACCACCTCGGCGGCGCCGGCGGGCAGCAGGTCTTCGACGAATACGGTGCGGTCGGGGTGGATGTCGGCCATGCCGTGGTCGGAAACGACGACCAGGTTCACGCGCTCGCGCAGGCCACGCGCCTCGAGCCCGGCGACGAGTTCGCCGATGGCCGCGTCCACCGTGGCCAGCGCGGCGCGCGCCGGCGCGCGGGCGGGGGCGAAGGCGTGGCCGGCGCTGTCCACGCGGTCG
>JAIBEO010000202.1 GCA_019459185.1 Rhizobium sp.
TTCAGCCGCGAAGCTCTTCGCGAAAGGCTTCGCGGCTGAAGCCGCTCCTACAACAGCTGCTCGAAGCGTTCGACGGGCCGGCCGATGACGGCCCGCTCGCCGACCTCCAGCACCGGCCGCTCGATCAGCCGCGGGTGCGCCGCCAGCAGGGCGGCCCATTCCGTCGTGGGCCGCTCGTCGGTGACGGCCAGGCCCAGGGCCTTGGCCTCGTCCTCCTTGAAGCGCACCAGCGCCCGCGGGTCCCCGCCCAGCTTGCCCAGCAGGGCCAGCACCGCGGCTGCCGTGGGCGGCTGCCCCAGGTAGTCCATCACCTCGGCCTGAAGCCCCCGCGCCGCCAGCCACGCCACCGCCTCCCGCGACTTGCTGCACCGCGCGTTATGCCAAATCCGCATCCCACCACCTAAAAAATGGGGTCAGAGAACATTTTCGTTTCAATCACCCGATTCAATCAAATATGTTCTCTGACCCCATTTATACTGCTCGGATGGACGAGAAGAGCGCGCAGGACACCACCCACTTCGGATTCCGCGACGTGCCGGTGGGCGAGAAGAAGAAGCTGGTCGGCCAGGTGTTCAGCTCGGTCGCGCGCCAGTACGACCTGATGAACGACCTGATGTCGCTGGGCATCCACCGCGTGTGGAAGCGCTACTTCGTCGGCACCTCGGGCGTGAAGCGCGGCGACCGCGTGCTCGACCTGGCCAGCGGCACCGGCGACATCGCCGCGCTGCTGCACGAGCGCGTGGGCGACGCCGGCTCGGTCGTGCTGGGCGACATCAACGCGCAGATGCTGGGCGTGGGCCGCGACCGGCTCACCGACCGCGGCCTGGTGCGCGGCCTGGAATACGTGCAGCTCAACGCCGAGGCGCTGCCTTTCCCCGACGCCAGCTTCGACCTGGTCACCATCGCCTTCGGCCTGCGCAACGTCACCGACAAGCAGAAGGCGCTGGGCGAAATGTTTCGCGTGCTGAAGGTGGGCGGCCGCGCGTTGGTGCTGGAGTTCTCGCAGGTGAAGCCGGAGTGGTTCCGCCCGGTGTACGACTTCCATTCCTTCCAGGTGCTGCCGCGCCTGGGCAAGCTGTTCGCCAACGACGCCGGCAGCTACCAGTACCTGGCCGAGTCCATCCGCAAGCACCCGCCGCAGGACGAGCTCAAGGCCATGATGGAAACCGCCGGCTTCGGCCGCTGCGACTACCGCAACCTCAGCGCCGGCATCTGCGCCATCCACTCCGGCTACAAGCTCTAGTCGGCGCGGACGCGCCAGGCTTCGGTGAGGGAAATCAGGCCCTGGCGGGCCAGGTTCACGGCGGCCTGGGTCAGCGGCACCATGCCTTCCTCGATGGCGGCGGCGTGGATTTCGTCGGCCTCCGCGCCCGGCACGATCAGTAACTGGATGCGCGGCGTGACCACCATGAACTCGTACACGGCCCGGCGCTTGAACACGCCCAGGCCCTCGCAGTGCGAGCAGCCGCGGCCGGCATGGAACACCTCGTTCGCGCCCACGCCCAGCACCGCGCGGATGTGCGGGTCCACCTCCTCCACGTCCTTGCAGTGCTCGCAGTTCAGGCGCACCAGCCGCTGCGACATCACCGCCAGCAGCGAGGCGCGCAGCAGGTAGGCCTCCACGCCCAGGTCCAGCAGGCGCGTCACCGTGGTGGCGGCAGTGTTGGTATGCAGCGTGCTCAGCAGCAGGTGGCCGGTGAGCGCGCTTTCCACCGCGATGTTGGCGGTTTCCTGGTCGCGGATCTCGCCCACCATGATCACGTCCGGGTCATGGCGCAGGAAGTTGCGCATCGCGCTGGCGAAGGTGAACTGCGCCGCGCGGTTGACCTGCATCTGCTGGATTTCGTCGATGTAGAACTCGACCGGGTCCTCGATGGTGAGGATGTTGATGCGCTCCTTGCGCAGCTCCAGCAGCATCGCGTACAGCGTGGTGGATTTGCCGCAGCCGGTGGGGCCGGTGGTCAGGAACATGCCGTGGCTGCGGCTCATCACGTCGTCGATGCGGCCCCGGTCCTCGGGCGTGAGGCCGAGCTGGTCGAGATCCCACAGGCTTTCCATGGTGTCGAGCAGGCGTACCACCACGCTTTCGCCGTACACCGCCGGCAGCACCGAGATGCGCAGGTCGATCTCGCGGCCGTCGTCGAGGGTGAAGCTGGTGCGACCGTCCTGCGGCTTGCGGTGCTCGGCCAGGTTCATCGAGCCCAGCACCTTGATGCGGCTGGTCACGGCCGGGTGCAGGCTGCGCATGATGCGGCGCACCGGCACCATCTCGTCGTCGATGCGGTAGAGCACGTCGGTGCCGTGTTCGCCCGGGCGCAGGTGGATGTCGGAAGCGCGGCGCGCCACCGCCTCGGCGATCAGGCCGTGCACGATGCGCACCACCGGCTTCTCGCGCGAGAGGCGCTGGGCCTCCTGTTCGCTGGTTTCGATGGTGGCGCCGGCGGGGTCCACGCCGAGCTGGCGGGCCACGTCGCGGTCCTCCACCTGGTCATAGTGCCGGGCGATGGCGTTGCGGATGTCGCGCGGCGTCGCCAGCAGGGCATGTACGCGCTGGCGGGACAGGAAGTCCAGGGTGCTCAGGGTCTCATCGTTGCCCGGGTCTTCCATGGCCACCGCGACGTTGCCGCCGCGCACCAGCAGCGGCACCACCCGCAGGCGGCGGGCAACCTCCGGCCGGATCAGGGCGGTGGCGCTCGCGTCCGGGGCCAGGCCCCCGAGCCGTACCAGGGGGATGCCCAGGGTCTTGGCCTGGCGGTAGTGCGCCTCGGTGCAGTCGTCACCCAGGGCCAGCCATTCCTCGAGCCGCAGTGACGCTTTGTCGAGGTCCCAGTGGCTGCCAGTGGGTGCCACGTCGAGCCAGGTGGCCAGGGCGGCGGGGTCGGCGATCAGGCTCGGGGACAGGGCAGTGGCGTTCGTGGACATGGCAGGCCTCCTGGCAGACTCCCCCCAGTATGGCCCAGCCGGAGCCCGCCGCCTTGCCCCAGGTCAGTTTCCGGGGCCGGGTTCGCAGGCCCGGGCGGCCCCGCTGCGCTAGAATCGGGCAGACCCGACGTCCGGAAACGCCCATGCGCTGCCTCAGCTTCCTGCTCGCCCTGCTGCTGACCCTGCCGGCTACCGCCCAGGACCGCCACGCCGACGAACATTCCTATGCCCAGCCCGACCAGGTGCGCATCCGCGACCTCGGCCTCGACCTGGCGGTGGACTTCGACAAGCGCCAGCTCGCCGGCACCGCCACCCTGCAGCTCGAGTGGGCGAACGAGGCCGCGCGCGAGCTGGTGCTCGACACCCGCGACCTGGCCATTTCGAAAGTCGAAGCCCGCAACGGCAAGCGCAAGTGGCGCGAAGTGGAGTTCGCGTTGGCCGAGCGCGACGAGCGCTTCGGCAGCAAGCTCAGCATCACCCTGCCGCGCCAGTTCGAACAGGTGCGCATCGCCTACGCCACCTCGCCCCAGGCCTCGGGCCTGCAGTGGCTGGCGCCGTCGATGACCTCGGGCGGCAAGACGCCCTTCATGTTCAGCCAGTCGCAGGCCATCCACGCCCGCAGCTGGGTGCCGCTGCAGGACACGCCCTCGGTGCGCTTCACCTACACCGCGCGCATCCGCACCCCGGCCGAAGTGATGGCGCTGATGAGCGCCGACAACGACCCGGCCGCGCCGCGCGACGGCGACTACACCTTCACCATGCCCCAGGCCATCCCCAGCTACCTGATGGCCATCGCCGCCGGCGACCTGGTGTTCAAGCCCATTTCCGGCCGCGCCGGCGTGTGGGCCGAGCCGCAGGTGGTGGACAAGGCGGTGAAGGAATTCGAAGACACCGAGAAGATGATCGCGGTGACCGAATCGCTGTACGGCCCCTACCGCTGGGGCCGCTACGACCTGCTGATCCTGCCGCCCTCGTTCCCGTTCGGCGGCATGGAGAACCCGCGCCTGAGCTTCATCACGCCCACCGTGATCGCCGGCGACCAGTCGCTGGTGTCGCTGATCGCGCACGAGCTGGCGCATTCGTGGTCGGGCAACCTGGTCACCAATGCCAGCTGGAAGGACATGTGGCTCAACGAAGGCTTCACCAGCTACGTCGAGAACCGCATTGTCGAGGCGCTGTACGGCAAGGAGCGCGCCGACATGGAGTTCGTCATCAGCCGCAACGGGCTGAAGGACGAGATGGCGCAGATCCCGGTCGAACAGCAGGTGCTGATGCTGCCGGCGCGCGTGGGTTCCGACCCGGAGGACGCGCTGGGCGCCATTGCCTATGACAAGGGCGCCTGGTTCCTGCAGTTCCTGGAGCTGCGCTTCGGCCGCGAGGCCTTCGACCCGTTCCTGCGCGCCTGGTTCGACGGCCACGCCTTCCAGAGCGCCACCAGCGAGCAGTACCTGGCCTTCCTCAAGACCGAGCTGATGGCGAAGAACCCGTCGGCCGTGACCGAGGCCGAGGTGATGGCCTGGATGACGGCGCCGGGCATCCCGGACTTCGCGCCGGCCACCGAATCGCCGCGTTTCGCCGCCGTGGACGCCGCCCGCGCCGACTGGCTGGAAGACCGCAAGGCCGCGCGCGACCTCAAGACCGCCGCCTGGACCACCCAGGAGTGGGTGTATTTCCTCGAGGGCATGCCGGAAACGCTCGCGCCCGAGCGGCTGGTCGAGCTCGACCAGGCCTTCCGCTTCACCGGCACCGGCAACGGCGAGATCGCCCAGCGCTGGTATCCGCTGAGCGAGCGCAGCCAGTACTTCGAAGCGCGGCCGGCGATGAGCCTGTTCCTGCGCAAGATCGGCCGCCGCAAGCTGATCATGCCCACCTACGAGGCCCTGGCCGCCACCGCCGACGGCCTGGCCTTCGCCAGCCAGATCTACCTGATGGCCAAGCCGGGTTACCACCCGATCACCAGCGCCTCGGTCGAGGCGCTGCTGGCCAAGGCCAAGGCTGCCACGGCGCAGTGAAGCCATGACGCCCCCGCGCGCGGCCAGCCCGCGCCGGCTGCTGCTGGTGGGCGCCCTGGGCGCGGCGCTGGGGGCGGTCGGTTACGCCGCCACCGCGCCCGAGCGCGTGCTGCAGGCGGAATTCGCGCGCCAGCGTTGGCTGGCGGGCGCGGAGCGGGTCGAATTCGAGGTCGCCGGCCACACCTGGGCGGCCGTGGTGGCGGGCCGCCGCGACCGGCCGCTGGTGGTGCTGGTGCACGGCTTCACCGGCAGCAAGGAAAACTGGCTGCCGCTGATGCGCGAACTGGCGCGCGAACACCGCGTGCTGGCCGTGGACCTGCCCGGCTGGGGCGAAAGCGACCGCCACCACGACGCCGATTACGGGCCGGTGGCGCAGGCCGCACGCCTGGCCGAACTGCTGGCGTCGCTGCCGCAGGCGCCGGAGCTGGTGGTGGGGCATTCGATGGGCGGGCAGATCGTCGGCCTGCTGGCCGCGCGCCACCCGGAGCACGCACCGCGCATCGTGCTGATGTCCTCGGCCGGCGTGCGCTTCGAGGAAAACGCCTTCGCCAACGCGGTGCTGGCGGGGCAGAACCCGTTCCAGGTCACCAACCGGCGCGAGCTGAAGCGTTACCTGGGCATCGTGTTCGCCGAGCCGCCGTTCGTGCCCTGGCCGGCCAGCGAGGCGCTGGTGCGCCGCCGCCGCGCCGACGCGCCGTTCGAGCAGCGCGTGCTCGACGGCATTGGCCGCGGGCCGGATGCGTTCGCGCTGGAGGCCGAACTGGGCAACATCGCCGCGCCCACCCTGCTGCTGTGGTGCCGCGACGACAAGGTGATCGACATCAGCGCCGCCGAGGTGTTCGCCGCCGGCCTGCGCGACAGCCGCTCGGTCATCCTCAGCGGCTGCGGCCACATGCCCATGATGGCGCAGCCCCGCCAGGTGGCCCAGGCGCTCGCCGACTTCCTGTGAAAAGAATGGGGGTCAGAGTACTAATTCGCCAAAGGCGAATTAGTACTCTGA
>JAIBEO010000209.1 GCA_019459185.1 Rhizobium sp.
CCGAAGCTTTCCGGCGAGAGACTTCGGGCCGGAAGGCCCTCCTACAGGAGCGGTGGGCGGGGTAAGCTTTGGCGAAAGGGGGAGTAATGGCTGACGAAGATCTCGCCAGGGTTGCCGCGCAGCTGGTCGAGCTGCGGGTCGAGCACCGCGACCTCGACGAGGCCATCGCCCGCCTCGCGGCCGACCGCGGCGCCGACGAACTCACGCTCAAGCGCCTGAAGAAGCGCAAGCTGCGCATCAAGGACATGATCACCGCGCTCGAGAGCCGGCTGATCCCCGACCTCGACGCCTGAGGCACCGCCGGCTCAGGCCGGCAGCTTGCCGCCGCCCGACTGCGCCACCTTGCTCACCGCCTCCGGCGAGAGCTTGGCGATGGTGTGCCGCAGGTCGCGGCCCAGCACCACCTTGGCGTCCTTTTCCCAGGCCATCAGCGGCTCGTCGAAATCGAGCTTGCCGTTTTCGCCCACCCACACCAGCTTCATCTCGCGCAGCTTCTGGATGAAGCCGCGGAACAGGGTCTTGTCGAAGAACTCCGGCGCGGCCGGTGCATACAGCAGGCTCAGGCGCTGGGCGGTGAGCTGGCACAGCGATTCGAGCTCGCCGGCGCTGAGCGTGCGCGGGCCGTTCTTCACCAGCGTGGTGATGGCGATGAAATAACGCTCGAAGGCCTGCTGCAGGCTGTGCGAGATGGCGCGCAGGCGGAAGACCTCGTCGGTCTGTCCCGGGCCGCGCGAGATGTAGCCGCCGTCGTCCTCGCTGGCCACCGAAAGCAGTCCCTCGGCCACGAAAAGGTCCACGGTGGCGTCCAGACGCTCGGCGAAACCGTCGCCGTCCCAGGGCAGGAACAGCTCCTCCTGCACGAACGGGTAGATCGTGCGGCCCAGGCGCAGCAGGCCGGCGCGGCTCATGCGGCGGTTGTTCTGGAAGCACAGCGCCACCCAGGCCGCGGCCGCGAACAGGTGCAGCACGTTGTTGCGGAAGTAGCTCTGCAGCACCGCGGTTTCGCCCTCGACGCTGAGCACGTCGCCCAGCGGGTGCACGGTGCGGGTGAGCACGCCGATCTTCTCGCCGTAGGCGATGATGGCGGCCGGGTCCATCGCCGTCACGGTGACGCGGTCGGAATAGGGCAGCGCCGCCAGCAGCTTCTTGTACAGCGCCAGCTGCGCCAGCAGGTCGGCCTCGGACATGGCGTGCTTGGGCGTGGCGAGCAGGGCCAGCGCCAGCAGGTTCACCGGGTTCACGTCGGCCGCGCGGTTGATGTTCACCTGGATGCGGTTGGCGATGTCCTCGACCGCGTCGTTGAGCCAGGCCGGCTTCTCGTCGGGGTCGGCGGTGTTGCGCTCGCGCCAGTCCGGCGCGATCTGCTCAAGCACCTTGTCCAGGAAGATCGGCTCGCCGAAGTTCACTGCCACCTTGCCGTAGTGCTGGCGCAGGATGCCGGCCGCGGCCTTGAGCAGGGCCCAGATGGTTTCCTTCTCCTTGGGCCGGCCGGTGAGCTCGTCGAGGTAGCTCTTGCCCTCGATGAGCTTCTCGTAGCCGATGTACACCGGCTGGAACACCACCTTGCGGCGCGGCGCGCGCAGGAAGGCCTTGAGCGTCATCACGATCATGCCGCCCTTGGGCGGCAGCAGCCGGCCGGTGCGCGAGCGGCCGCCTTCGATGAAGTACTCCAGCGAAAATCCTTCCGACACCAGCTGCGCCACGTATTCGCCCAGCACCGCCGCGTACAGCGCGTTGCCGCGGATCGAGCGGCGGATGAAGAAGGCGCCGCCGCGGCGCAGGATCGGCCCGATCACCGGCATGTTCAGGTTCACGCCCGCGACGATGTGCGGCGGCACGATGCCGCGGCTGTAGAGCAGGTAGCTCAGCAGCAGGTAGTCCATGTGGCTGCGGTGGCAGGGCACGTAGATGACCTCGTGCCCGGGCGCGACCTGCTTGAGCGTGTCGATGTGGTTGACGTTGACGCCGTCGTAGATGCGGTTCCAGAAGCCGGTGAGCGCGAACGAGGCCGAGCGCACCACCGGGTTGGAATAGTCGGCGGCGATCTCCCAGGCGAAGCCGTGCGCCTTCTTCCAGGCGTCGAGGTATTCGGTGCCGTCGCGGCGGGCCTGGTCGTTGATGGACTTGCGCACCGGCTCGGCGTCGAGCACGCGGTCCACCAGCAGCCGGCGGGTGGACAGGTCGGGGCCGATGACCGCGGTCTTGGTGCGGCGGAAGTGCGCGCGCAGCACGCGGCTGACCTTGCGCACCTGGCGCTCGTGCGGCAGCTCCTCGCCCAGGATTTCCCAGACGCGCACGCCCGGCGAAAACTGCACCAGGGTGTCGCGGCCGTTGAGCAGGATGGCCAGCAGGCGCCGGAAGCGGCCCACCAGCGCCCAGTTTTCCGAGAACAGCACCGAGAACCAGCCCGACTGCCGGGTGGGCGCGCGGCCGACGAAGATGGAAACCGGCACCAGCTGCACGTCCTGGTCCGGGTACAGCCGGTGCGCCATCAGCAGGCGCGAGAGCGCGTCGGAATGGCTGCGGTTCTTGGGTCGGCCGAACAGGCCCGCACGCCGGCGCGACAGCGCCACGTAGGCGCGCTTGCGGCCCAGCGGGTCGCCCGGCAGCGCCGCCAGCGGCGAAGGCAGGCCGGCCTCGCGGCAGGCGCGGTCGAGGATCAGGGTGTTCGACAGCCCGTAGTTCTCGATGACGTAGCAGACCGGGCGGTCGAGCGAAAACGGCGGTTCCACCGGCTCGCGATGGATCTGGATCCAGGGCTGCAGCAGCTTCTCCATGAAGCGCGCCCACAGCGGGGGGCGGGCGCGCGGGCGCGACGCGGGGGCCTGGCCGGGCGGCGGCGGGGTGGTGGCATCCATGGGGCGGGACTCAGCCGGCGTTGCCGGCTTCCGGGGCCGGCGCCGCGACGTCGGCGGCTTCGGCGGGCGCCGGGCCGGCTTCCGCCAGCTCGGTTTCGGTCTGTTCGATGGCGTCGGCGCTGTACCAGCCTTCGCCCACGCGCCGCATTTCGATCTCGAAGGCCACCGGCTTGCCCAGCAGCGGGTAGCCGACCTTCACCCGGGCGCGGTCGCCGTCGGTGGAAACGAGCTCCACCGTGGCCTGGTCCAGGGACTGGTCCAGGTCCAGGTCGTAGGCGCGCGCGGCTTCCTTGATCCCGGCCAGGGCGACACCGCCCTTTTCCAGGGCCGGCATCATCGGCAAGGCGCGGGCCTTTTCCAGGGTGGGCAGCTCGAGCTGGCGGGCGGTGCGGCTGAGCGCGGCCACGGCGCGGCGGGCGCGCTCGCGGTCGGTGAACAGCTCGGGCTGGGCCCAGGCCAGCAGGGCCTCGACCACGGCGGCGCCGTGTTCCTTCTCGGCCTCGCTGAGCTCGGTGTTGGCCTGGATGGCGGCGCCCAGGAAGATCGAGGCGGTGGCCTGCATCAGCGGCCACTGGCCGGCGGCCTCGGCCTGGAACTTGGCCAGCTTGGGCTCGAGGTCGCGCATCAGGGCCTTTTCGGCGTCCGGCGCGGTCAGGCGGGCCATCATGTCGGCGTATTCGCGGGCGTCTTCCGGGTCCATCGGTTCGGCCTCGGCCTGGCGGCGGGCCCAGAGCGCTTCGCTGCGGGCGTGCAGCTCGGGCGGCAGGCTCAGGCGGGAATAACGCACCAGGTCGTTGTCGCGCAGCGCCTTCACCTGGGCCTGCACGGCGCCCACCGGGTCGCCCGGCACGGCGGCCAGGTCGGCGGGCTCGCGGCGGCAGGCCACCAGGGCCAGCGACAGCAGGAGCAGGGCGGCCAGGGCCCGGGCGGGTCGGAATCGGGTCATGGGACGGTCGGGACCGGTCATTCGGGCGCTGAATCTAGCAGATCGGATGTTCAGGACCCGTTCGCGGCCGGGCCGCGTGGGCCTCAGCGGGACAGGGCCGCCGCGACCTGGGACTGGATCAGCTCGGCCGCGGCCACCGGGTCGGCGGCCTGCCGGATGGGGCGGCCCACCACGATGTAATCGGCGCCCGCGGCGAAGGCCTGGGCCACGTCCACCGTGCGCTTCTGGTCATCCCCCGACGGGCCGGCGGGGCGGATGCCCGGGCAAACCACCAGGAAACCCGGACCCGTGGCCTGGCGCAGCGCCGCGGCCTCCTGGCCCGAGGCGATGACGCCGTCGCAGCCGGCGGCCTGGGCCGCCAGGGCGCGTTCGACCACCACCTCGGAAGGCTCACGATCGATGCCCAATTGGCGAAGATCGCTGCGGTCCATGGATGTCAGCACGGTCACCGCCAACAGGCGAATGTCGCCCTTCTCCTGCGAAGCCGCCTGCATCATGCCGTGATGTTGGCCGTGGATGGTGCACAGCGATACCGGGTAGCGGCGCAGGCCGCGGATGGTGGCCGCCACGGTGGCCGGCACGTCATGGAACTTCAGGTCCACGAAGACCTGCTTGCCGCGGCCCGCCAGTTCTTCCAGCACCCGGAAGTAGTCGCCGCTGGTCAGCAGCTCCATGCCGATCTTGTAAAAGGACACCGACTCGCCCAGCCGGTCCACCCAGGCGGTGGCCTCGGCGGCGGTGGGCACGTCCAGGGCGAAGATCAGGCGGTCGCGGGCGGGGATCATGGGTTTACTCGGCGTACTTCAGGGCTTCGAGCTTCATGCGGCGGCGCTCGGCCTCCGGCAGCTCCCAGGCATTGTTGAACAGGGCCGGCTCCCAGCTGCCGTAGGTCGGGTTGGGCAGCACGAACCAGCGCTCGCCGAACCAGGCCAGGTAGGGGCGCAGGGCGTCCTTGCGGCCGGCCGGGTTGTTGGCCTCGATGGTCACCATGTCGCCGATCTGGTCGCCGAACTGCATCAGCACCCGGTGCGTGCGGCCCACATGCTGGCGGCGGCAGCCCTTCTCCGAGCCCTGCTGCTCGCAGCCCTCGACGAAGAAGCCCAGGCCCAGGAACTGGTCGGTGCTCTCGATCGGGAAGCCGGCCTTGCGCAGGTTGGCCAGGGTGGCCTCCTCGAGGTGGGCGGCGCGGTTGGACACGTAGAACATGGTCACGCCGCGGGCGGCGGCGGCCTGGGCGAATTCGACCGCGCCGGGCACCGGCAGGGCTTTTTCCTCGCGCACCCAGCCGTCCCAGGTGACTTCGTCGTAGCTGGCGCCGTCGCGCACCAGGCGGGCCTGGTAGGGCGAGTTGTCGAGCACGGTTTCGTCGATGTCCACGATCACCGCCGGCGGCAGGCCTTCGGCCGGGTTGGCGCGTTCGGACGGCACCAGGGCGTCCCAGCCCGGGGTCTTGATGGCGCGGTCGAGCTCGGCCAGCGCGGCGCGGTACACCTGGCCCGAAAGCAGCTGGTATTCCTCGGCCGTCTGCATCCAGGCCACGGCATTGAGGTTGTCGTTGGCGGCCGGGCCGGCGGGCGCGGCCACGGGTGCCGGGGCCGGCGCGGGTTCGGCGGCCGGGCGCGGGGCCGGGGCGGTCTGGCAGGCCGCCAGCGCGAGCACGAGGGTGGACAGGACCAGGGTGCGGGGCAGGGACATCGGCGGCTTCCTTCCAATCGAGGCCGCCGAGTTTAGCCGAGGCGCATGACCGAATCCCCCGCCCGGGGCCCGTGAAGGTGAATCGCGGCCGTACGCGCCGCGGCCGGGGCGGGGCGGATTCGCCGTGCTGATGTTTCTTAGCCGGGGTACCAGTCCCCGGAAATACGAAGGATGGAACATGGAAAACAAATTCCCGGCGGCGCGCGCCACCGAATGGCTGCGCGCCGGCCAGCGCGCGTTCGCGGCCCTGCCCAAGGCGGGCAAGGGGCTGGTGGTCGCCGCGGCCTTGGCCGGCCCGGCCCTGGCCTACACACTGGCCGGCGGCGACGATGAGCCTGTGGCGCCCGCCGACGCCGCCGCGCTGGGCGCGCCGGGCGGCGCCACCGGCGGCGAGGCCGGTTTCCTGCACAGCGCCACCGCCGTGCTGTCGAAGGACATCGACCGCGAGCTGGAAAAGCTCACCCGCGCCGGCGCGCGCGCCACCGCCCGCATCGACCCCGAGCAGGCCGAGGCGCTCGATTTCGACGAGGCGCTGGAATTGCTGGCCGAACGCGTGGAAGCCGCCGAGGGCGGCGAAGACCTGCTCGACACCCTGCGCGACGGCGATACGGCCGACCAGCCCGACCTGCTGCTGGCGCACGCCCTGCCGCTGATGGCCACCGGCGACACCTGGGGCGCGGTGGCCAACCTGCTGGTGGCGCAGGAGCGCGACGAGGACGACGCCACGGCGCTGGTGAACCTGGCCGCCGTGGCCAACAGCCAGGGCCTGCCGGCGGTGGCGCTGGCGCTGCTGGAGGAGGCCGAAGAACGCGAAGTCGCCGACGACGCCGCGCCCCTGGGCATGCGCGAACAGGCCGCGTTGCTCAACAACCGCGGCCACGCGCTGGTGCTGCTGGGCCGCCACGAGGACGCCGAGGCCCCGCTGCGCGAAGCGCTGGCGATGAACCCGGAGATGAGCGAAGCCGCGCGCAACCTGGTGCACGTGCTGCTGAAGCAGGAGCGCCAGGACGAGGCGCGCGCGCTGATGCCGCGCGCCGTCTGGCGCCTGCGCGGCAACCCGGCCAAGCCGGTGCCGGTGCGCTCGACCGAAGTCACCGAGGCGCCGGCCGAACCGCCGCCGCCCGCCGGCAGCCCCGAGGAGCTGCAGCAGTGGACCGAGCAGCCCTGGCTGGAAGAAACGCACGGCGACCTGCGCCTGCCGCTGTGGGTGGCGCTGGACCTGTCGAAGCGGGGGCAGATCGCCTGGCCGGAAATCCTCTACCCGGCCGCCGACGCCAGCTACGGCGGTTACGGTGTCCGGGCCTCGGCGCGCTTCCTCGCCGCGCGCGAGAAGGCCGCCGCGATCCGCCAGCAGATGTCCGCGCAGTTCGCCACGCAGGTGGGGAAGGCTCCGACGCTGGGTGACACGATCCAGCAAATCATCAGCACGAAGATTTCGCCGATGTGGTCGATGGAACCCATCGACACGGAGATGCACGTCCTGGATGCCGGAAAGGAGCGCCTGCTCCTGCTGCGGGGTGGCGCCGCCCGCTTCGCGGAGCTGGACGCGGCGCGCGCTGAATACGAGATGGAGAGACACGCGGATCGCCTCTACGAGCGCTACTGGCGCGATTCGAAGTGCCCGGTCGACAGCACCACGGACGAGTGTTGCGGCATCAAGCGCCGCGAGGTGGAGCGCAACATCGCCGAGTTCACGCCCTACGTGCTCGACTACGAGGAGCAGATGCGGGTGTTCTTCCGCGAGGCCTACGGCCTGTCCACGGCCTATGCCAGCAACCTGCCGCCGGGCTTCTGGCACAACCTGGCCCGCCTGGACATCGAACAGTCGGTGCAGAACCTGCACGGCCACGTACAGCGCGAGGTCGCCTTCAACTACAGCCGGGCCGCGCCCGCGGGCAGCGCCTGCTACAAGGACAGCGGCGACGCCGACGGCGCCGCGCCCGACGTGGCCCTCGACGCGCCGGCCTGCAGCGCCGCCTCGCAGTGGGGTTCGGGCAAGTGGTCCATGTCCGACGCGTTTTCGATGGAAGTGACCTGCGGCAAGATCAAGTTCGTGGCCGAGGTGAACATCATCGGCACCCGCAAGGTGAAGCTGGGCCCACTGAAGGAGCTGGGCGCCGACCTGGGCATGCACGCCGAGGTGGAGATCAGCATGGAAGGCACGGTGACGATATTCGCCGGGCCCAAGGGCGGCGTGTCCGGCAAGATCGGTGGCGTCGGCGGCGATTTCGGCGTGAAGGACGGCATCTACGCGGTGATCGGCCGCGAGGGCGTGCAGGATGTGGGTTTCCGCGTGGTCGTGGGCGGCGGCGTCGGCGCCGGCCAGGGCGGCGGCACCCACGACGTGGACAGTATGGACTTCTCGCTGGTGTCGGCGCTGTAAGCGCGCCGCTCAGTCGTTGAACAGCGCGGCGATGGCGTCCATGTGGGCGCGGCCGCGCTGCTTCTTTTCGGCGGTTTCGCGCTCGGGGTCGCTGCCGTCGCGCAGCAGGTCGCCGGCCGGCAGTTCGTCCAGGAAGCGGCTGGGCAGCAGGTGCTGCAGCTCGCCCCAGCGCTTGATCTCGGCGCTGTGGGCCAGGTACAGGCGCTCCTTGGCGCGGGTGATGCCCACGTACATCAGGCGGCGTTCTTCCTCGAGGCGGTTTTCCTCGAGACTGGCTTCGTGCGGCAGGTTGCCGTCTTCGCAGCCGACCACGAACACCACGCGGAACTCCAGGCCCTTGGCGGCGTGCAGGCTCATCAGGCGCACGGCGTTGCCGGGTTCGCCGCGATCGGCGTTCGAGAGCAGGGCCAGCTGCGCCGCCAGTTCGCCGGGGCCGCCGCCGCGCGCGCCTTCGAACCACGAGGCCAGCTCGTCGAGGTTGGCCTTGCGGCGCAGGAACGAAGCTTCGTCCTTGCACTGGCTGCGGATCATGCCCAGCAGGCCGCTGCGTTCGGCCAGCTGCGGCACCAGTTCGGCCGGGGTCAGGCGTTCGGCGTCGTCGCGCAGTGCCTCCACCACGCGGGTGAATTCGTCCAGGCCCGCGGCGGCGCGCGGCGTGAGCTGCTTGAGGAAACCGATCTGGCCGGCGGCCTTGGACAGCGGCAGGCCGGCCGTCTGCGCCATGGCGGCGAGTTTTTCCAGCGTGGTGGCGCCGACCTCGCGCTTGGGCGCGGCGATGGCACGCAGGAAGGCGGCGTCGTCGTCGGGGTTGGCCAGCACGCGCAGCCAGCTGAGCAGATCCTTCACTTCTGCGCGCTCGAGGAAGGCGGTGCCGCCGGTCAGGTGGTAGGGGATGCGCAGCAGCTGCAGCGCCTTTTCCAGCGGCCGCGACTGGTGGTTGCCGCGGAACAGCAGGGCGAACTCGCCCCAGGGGATTTCCTTGGCCTGGTGCAGGTAGTGGATCTCGGCGGCGACGCGCTCGGCCTCGTGCTCATTGTTGCGGCAGGCCCAGACGCGCACCGGCTCGCCGTCGCCGTGCTGGCTCCAGAGCTGCTTGAGGTGGGCGTGCGGGTTCTTCGCGATCAGCGTGTTGGCGCAGCGCAGGATGCGGCCGGAACAGCGGTAGTTCTGCTCGAGCTTGATGACCTTCAGGTGCGGGTAGTCCTGGGCCAGCAGGTCCAGGTTTTCGGGCTGGGCGCCGCGCCAGGCGTAGATGCTCTGGTCGTCGTCGCCCACGCAGGTCATGTTGCCCTTGGGGCCGGCCAGCTGCTTGAGCAGGCGGTACTGGGCGCCGTTGGTGTCCTGGCACTCGTCCACCAGCAGGTAGCGCAGGCGCTCGCGCCAGCCCGCGGCGAGGTCGGCGTCGGCTTCGAGCAGCTGCAGCGGCAGCCGGATCAGGTCGTCGAAGTCCACCGCGTTGAAGGCCTGCAGGCGCGCCTGGTAGCGGGCGTAGATGCCGGCGGCCTCGCGCTCACGGGTGCTGCGCGCGGCCTCGGCGGCCTGTTCGGGCGTGAGGGCGTTGTTCTTGGCGGTGCTGACGAGGTTTTGCAGCGCGTAGAGCGCGTCGTTCTTCAGGCCGTTGGGCGCCAGGTCCTTGATGATGGCCATCTGGTCGTCGGCGTCGAAGATCGAAAAGCCGCGGCGCAGGCCGGCGCGGTCGTGTTCGACCTGCAGGAAGCGCAGGCCCAGGGAATGGAAGGTGGTGACCGTGAGCCCTTCGGCGGCGTCGCCCTTGATGCGCCGCGCCACGCGCTCGCGCATTTCCTTGGCCGCCTTGTTGGTGAAGGTGATGGCGGCGATGTGGCGGGCCTCGCGCTGGCCCGAGGCGATCAGGTGGGCGATCTTCTCGGTGATCACGCGCGTCTTGCCGCTGCCGGCGCCGGCCAGCACGAGCAGGGGGCCGGTCGTGTAGGCGACCGCTTCTTTCTGTGGGGGATTGAGGCCGTGCATGCCGGCAGGATTGTAGCCGTGTACCAGGTTGATTTTATTGCCCGGCCAAGGCGTCGCGTTTTCTGCGGACGGCCCGGCGGGCAATAAAATAAACCTGGTACACCTGCTTCAGGGACACATTACAATCGCGGGCATGCTGCAGGTGACGCCGACGCTGGCCATTCCCGACGACGAGCTGGTCGAGCGTTTCGTGCGCTCGGGCGGGCCGGGCGGGCAGAACGTCAACAAGGTCTCTACCGCGGTGGAACTGCGTTTCGACGTGGCCAACTCGCCCTCGCTGCCCGAACCGGTGCGCGCGCGCCTGCTGGCCCGTCGCGACCGCCGCCTGACCGACGAGGGCGTGCTGGTGCTCAGCGCCCAGCGTTTCCGCACCCAGGACCGCAACCGCGAGGACGCCCGCGAGCGCCTGGCCGCATTGATCGCCGCCGCCACCATCGCGCCCAAGAAGCGCATCGCCACCAAGCCCACCAAGGGTTCGAAGGAGCGCCGCCTGGGCGCCAAGCGCGAGCGTTCCACCGTGAAGCGCCAGCGCAGCAGCACGGGCTGGGACCGCGAATGAGGCCCGTCGTCCCGGCGCTGCCGCCGAAGGCCCCGCGCGTGGGCTCCGCCCTGGGGCGATGGTTCGGCCGCAGCATCCTTCGGCTGGGCGGCTGGCGCGTCACCGGCGAATGGCCCGACCTCGACCGCGTGGTGATCATCGTCGCGCCGCATTCCTCGGGCTGGGACGCGGTCTGGGGCCTGGCGGCGAAGCTGGCCATGGGGCTGGACATCGCCTTCATGGCCAAGGCCGAACTGTTCAGGGGGCCGCTGGGCTGGCTGCTGCGCTGGTTCGGCGGCATCGCCGTGGACCGCAGCGCGCCGGGTGGCATCGTCGACCAGTCGGCGGCGCGCATCCGCGACACGGCGAACATCTGGTTCCTGCTGGCGCCGGAAGGCACGCGCCGGCGGGTGGAGCGCTGGAAGCCGGGCTTCTGGAAGATCGCCCGCCAGGCCGGCGTGCCGGTGTTCTGCGCCGCCTTCCACTACCCCGAAAAGGCCATCGTGCTCGACCAGCTGGTCGAGCTGACCGACGACTTCGACGCCGACATGGCCCGCATCCGCGCGCTCTACCGCCCGCACGTGGGACGCAACCGCGACACGCTGTAAGCCGCGCCCTCCTACAGTCAGCGTTCGGAGTGGCCGGCTTCGAAATAGTCGCGGCGTTCGAACAAGCCCGGCTTCACCAGATCCACGAAGGCACGCGCCTGCGGGCTGAGGTATTTGCCCTTGCGCATCACCACGCCGTAGCTGCGCGGCGGGAAATATTCGGCCAGGCTGCGCGCCACCAGGCGCTCCTTGTCGGCGTCGGTGAGGCAGATGGCGGTGACGATGCTGATGCCCAGGCCCATGGCCACGTACTGCTTGATCACCTCCCAGCCACCCACTTCCAGCGCCACCGTGTAGGGCACGCGCCGCTGCTGGAACACCAGGTCCACCAGCCGGTAGGTGGTGAGCCGGCGAGGCGGCAGGATCAGGCCGTAGGGCGAAAGGTCCTCGAGCCGCAGGTCGGGCTTGTCGGCCAGCGGGTGCCCGGGCGGGCAGATCAGCATGGGGTCGAAGGAATAGACCGGCGCGTAGGCCAGGTCGGTGGGCACGTCGAGCATCGAGCCCACGGCCAGGTCCACGCCGTCCGAACGCAGCAGCCCCAGGCCGTCCTGGCCGGTGACGTTGTGCAGCACCAGCTGCACCTCCGGGTACCTGGCCCGGAAGGCCTGCACCAGCTTGGGCAGCAGGTAGAGGATGGTCGAACTGCCGGCCGCCACGTGCAGCTCGCCGGCCTGCAGGCCCTTGATGCGGCTGCGGAATTCGCCGTCCAGCCCGTCCAGGCCTTCCACCAGCGGCCGGGCCAGGTCGTACAGTACCTGGCCTTCGCGGGTGAGGCTGAAACGCCGGCCGATGCGCTCGAACAGGGCCACGCCCAGTTCCCGCTCCAGGGCCTGCACCTGCAGGGTCACCGCCGGCTGGCTGAGGAACAGCGCCTCGGCCGCGCGTGAGACGGAACCCAGCCGGGCCACCTGGCAGAAGGCGCGAACCGGCTTGAGGCGGTCACCCTTGTAATAGAAACGGGCGTTGGGACCGGCCATAAGCCCCTGTTTCTGCATGTTTATAAGCGTGGCTTATATTAGTTATCAAAACATTTGCTTTGTCAAAGCGAGATTCCGGGGTCCAGAGTCGAATCCGACCCGACACCGGAGCCGCCCATGGCCGCCATCGCTTCCCCGACCCATCCGCCCGTGGAACTCGTGGGCCCCCGGCTGCCCGGCCAGGAAGACCTGCTCGGCCCGGCCGCCCTGGCCTTCCTGGTGGACCTGCACCGCGCTTTCGAGGGCGAGCGCCAGGCCCGGCTGGCCGCCCGCCGCCAGCGCCAGGCCCGCTTCGACGCCGGCGAGCTGCCCGACTTCCGCGCCGACACCCGCGCCATCCGCGAGAGCGACTGGGCCGTAGCCCCGGCCCCGGCCGCGCTCACCGACCGCCGCGTCGAAATCACCGGCCCGGTCGACCCGAAGATGGTCATCAACGCCCTGAATTCGGGCGCCAGCTGCTACATGGCCGACTTCGAGGATTCCACCAGCCCCACCTGGGACAACCTGCTCACCGGCCAGCGCGCCCTGCGCAAGGCCGTCGCCGGCACCCTGGACTGGATGGCGCCGGACGGCAGCAAGCACTACGTGCTCGACAAGGCCTCGACCACCACCCTCATCGTCCGCCCGCGCGGCTGGCACCTGGACGAAAAGCACGTGCTGGTGGACGGCGAGCGCCTCTCGGCCAGCCTGTTCGACCTGGGCCTGTTCGCCTTCCACAACGCGGCGGCGCTGCAGGCCACGGACCGCGGCCCCTACTTCTACCTGCCCAAGCTGCAGTGCATGGAAGAGGCGACGCTGTGGGAGCGGGTGCTGTCCTTCATCGAGCAGCGCCTGCGCCTGCCGGCGGGCTGCATGAAGGTGACGGTGCTGATCGAAACCCTGCCGGCCGCGTTCGAAATGCACGAAATCCTGCACGCGCTGCGCAGCCGCATCGTGGGCCTGAACTGCGGCCGCTGGGACTACATCTTCAGCTACCTCAAGACCTTCCGCCGGCATGGCAACCGCGTGCTGCCCGAACGCGGCCAGGTGGGCATGACCCAGCCCTTCCTGAAGGCCTACTCGGAGCTGCTGATCCAGACCTGCCACCGCCGCGGCGCCCACGCCATGGGCGGCATGGCGGCGCAGATCCCCATCGCCGGCGACCCGGCGGCGAACGAGCAGGCCCTGGCCCGCGTGCGCGCCGACAAGCAACGCGAAGCCAGCGCCGGCCACGACGGCACCTGGGTGGCGCACCCGGCGTTGATCCCGCTGGCGCGCGAGGTGTTCGACGAGCGCATGCCCGGCCCGCACCAGCACGCGGTTCGCCGCGACGACGTGCAGGTGGATCGCGACGCGCTGATCCGTCCGAGCATCGGCACCATCACCCGCAAGGGTTTCGACAACAACGTCGAGGTCTGCGTGCGTTACCTCGCCGCCTGGCTCGACGGCCAGGGCTGCGTGCCGATCCACTGGCTGATGGAAGACGCTGCCACCGCCGAGATTTCCCGCGCCCAGCTCTGGCAGTGGCTGCACCACGGCCACCTGCACCTCGACGACGGCACGCCGGTGGACTTCTCGCTGTTCGACCGCGCGCTGCTGGCGCTGCCCTCGAAGCTGGCCGACCGCATGAAGCTGCCGGGCGCCTCGAAGATCAACGAGGCCATCGCCCTGCTCGACCAGCTCACGCACGCCGACGAACTCGCCGAGTTCCTGACGCTGCCCGCCTACGAGCGCCTGGATTGACCCGCTCCTACAACATCAAAACCACACCCCACGCCAAAAGGAACGCCGCCATGACCAGCAAGCTCCCGACCGCCGAACAGCTCAAGCAGCAGTGGGCCACCGACCCGCGCTGGGCCGGCATCCGGCGCGGCTACAGCGCCGAGGAAGTGGTGCGCCTGCGCGGCACCGTGCATATCGAGCATTCGCTGGCCCGCCTGGGCGCCGAGAAACTGTGGAAGTACCTGGGCGAGAAGCCGTTCGTGAACGCGCTCGGCGCGCTCACCGGCAACCAGGCCATGCAGCAGGTGAAGGCCGGCCTCAACGCCATCTACCTCAGCGGCTGGCAGGTGGCGGCCGACGCCAACGTCGCCGGCGAGATGTACCCCGACCAGTCGCTGTACCCGGCCAATTCCGTGCCGCTGGTAGTCAAGCGCATCAACAACACCCTGCTGCGCGCCGACCAGCTGCACCACGCCGAGGGCAAGGACGACATCGACTTCCTGCAGCCCATCGTCGCCGACGCCGAGGCCGGCTTCGGCGGCGTGCTCAACGCCTTCGAGCTGATGAAGGCCATGATCGAAGCGGGCGCCGCCGGCGTGCACTTCGAGGACCAGCTGGCTTCGGTGAAGAAGTGCGGCCACATGGGCGGCAAGGTGCTGGTTCCCACCCAGGAAGCCGTGCAGAAGCTGATCGCCGCGCGCCTGGCCGCCGACGTGATGGGCGTGCCGACCCTGGTGGTCGCGCGCACCGACGCCGAGGCCGCCGACCTGATCACCAGCGACATCGACGACAACGACAAGCCCTTCTGCACCGGCGAGCGCACCGTCGAGGGTTTCTACAAGACCCGCAACGGTCTGGACCAGGCCATCAGCCGCGGCCTGGCCTACGCGCCCTACGCCGACCTGGTGTGGTGCGAGACCGGCAAGCCCGACCTCGAGTTCGCGCGCAAGTTCGCCGAGGCCATCCACGCCAAGTTCCCGGGCAAGCTGCTGGCCTACAACTGCTCGCCGAGCTTCAACTGGAAGAAGAACCTCGACGACGCCACCATCGCCAGGTTCCAGAAGGAGCTGGGCGCGATGGGCTACAAGTTCCAGTTCATCACCCTGGCCGGCTTCCACAGCCTCAACTACGGCATGTTCGAACTGGCGCACGGTTACGCCCGCCGCCAGATGAGCGCCTTCGTCGAGCTGCAGGAGAAGGAATTCGCCGCGGCCGAGAAGGGCTTCACCGCCGTCAAGCACCAGCGCGAAGTCGGCACCGGCTATTTCGACGCCATCACCCAGACCATCCAGGGTGGGCAGAGCTCGACCGTGGCCCTGAAGGGCTCGACGGAAGAGGAACAGTTCCATGGGGAGCGCCCGGCGGCCGCCGCCTGAGCGTGGGGGGGGGGGGGGGGGGGGGGGGGGGGCGGGGGGGGGGGGGGG
>JAIBEO010000216.1 GCA_019459185.1 Rhizobium sp.
CCCCCCCCCCCCCCCCCCCCCCCCCCCCCCCCCCCCCCCCCCCCCCCCCCCCCCCCCCCCCCCCCCCCCCGCCCGGGGCGGGGGGGGGGCCCCCCGCGGGCCACAGCGGTGACGCTATGAAGGAACGTATTACTGGCAGCCGGTCGGCAGGTACTTGGCATCAAGCGACGGGATGGTGCAGTTGTACGCGCCCGTGCTGGCGCGGGTCAGGGTAACGACCTTGTCCAGGACCTTCGGGTTGCCACGCAGCTTGCAGGTCAGGGTGCCCGTGGCGCTACCGGCCAGCTTGATCTCGGAGCAACGCGGCGTGCTGGCGCGAAGGCCGATGCCGGTGACGTCGGTGAACGAGGTGGAGCCACGGTTGATCTTCTCTTCGAACGCCGTGACACCACCGCGAATGTCGGACAGACCGGCGGCGACCTGCGAACGGGCGATGTAGTCCTGGTAAGCCGGCAGCGCGATCGCGGCCAGAATGGCGATGATCGCGACCACGATCATCAGCTCGATCAGGGTGAAGCCTTTCTGGATATTCTTCATGGGTGAATCCCCTAGGTGGATTGAGATTTGCAGTTTTCTGGCCTGATGTCCGGGTCCATGGACAATCGCGGCCAGATCCCTGCTGTTGCAATGATGCATTTACTGTGCCAGCGGTTTGACGGCCGTCACAGGCCGGACTATAGGCATATCAACTAACGCAAGACTAGCCCAAGGCTGGCCACGGGCATGACGTTTCTAGGGGACGCGTCACAAAGCGACGCAGATCGTCACAAAGTGCCCTTTGAAACTGTGACGGGGTTTGCAGTCTGCGTCGGCCCAGAGTATCTCCAAAATCGGATATTCTCGCCAAGGTTAAAATTCTGACCGGTATTGGGGAAGGGGCCGAATGACGGGTCATAGCAGGGGATTGGAAAGGACGCTGCTGTCCCTCTTCATCGCATCCGGTTTTGCGGGCCTCATCTACCAAGCTATCTGGTCCCATTATCTTGGACTGACTCTCGGTCACGCCGCCTACGCCCAGACTCTTGTCCTGGCGATCTTTATGGGCGGCATGGCGGTTGGCGCCTGGATCGTCAGCAGAGCTGGCGTGCGCTGGACCCGCCTGATTTTCGCCTACGCCATTGTCGAGATCCTGATCGGCCTGGCCGGGCTGGCCTTCCACCCGATGTTCCAGGCCTACACCGGCTTCTCTCAAGACACGGTATACCCGGCCCTGGAGTCGGCGGGCGCGGTCCGCGCATGGCAGTGGGGCACGGCAGCCTTGCTGATCGCCCCGCAAAGTGTGCTGCTGGGTATGACCTTCCCGCTGATGAGCGGCGGTTACCTGAGGGTAGCGCCCAACGAGGATGGGGAGATTCTGGGCGGACTGTATTTCACCAACAGCATTGGCGCCGCCTTCGGAGCCCTCTTTGCCACCTTTGTGCTTCTTCCCAACGTAGGCATGCCTGGCGCGGTGGTGGTTGCGGGTGTGGTCAACCTCGGCGTCGGCCTGCTGGCCTGGATGGCTTCGCGGCGGGCCGACGTGAACCGGCCCCGGCCAATTCCACTTGCTTCGGCCGACATCCCGGATGCTGGGAGTCCGCGTCTGAGAAAGATGTTGCTGACTGCCGCGTTGATCACCGGCGCCAGCTCGTTCGTTTACGAGATCAGCTGGGTCCGCCTGCTCAATCAGGCGCTTGGAACCACCGTTCATTCCTTTGAGCTGATGTTGTCTGCATTCATCCTTGGCCTCGCGTTTGGCGGCCTCTGGGTGCGCAAACGCAGCAGGAAAATCACCGATCCGGTCGCTTATGTCGGATATGCGCAGATATTCATGGGTATCGCGGCACTCCTTTCTATCCCCGTCTTCAGCCAGAGCTTCCGCTGGGTCGGTTTTTTGATCGAATCACTTCCCAAGACCGAGAGCGGCTACTCTCTCTTCACACTGGCAAGCGGTGTGATCTCCTTGGGAGTAATGTTTCCAGCGGCACTCTTCGCCGGTATGACTCTGCCCTTGCTCACGATGGCACTGCTGCGCAAACAGGGCGGAGAGGAAAGCATCGGGCGTATCTATGCCGCAAACACGTTGGGCGCGATCTTGGGCGTGGTCATCGTCATCCATATCTTGATCCCCCTTGTGGGGCTGCGATTGGCGCTGACGACGGCAGCAGCCGTGGACATCCTGCTGGGCGTCGTGCTGCTCAGGCTGTATGCGGATCAAGTGCGAGCAGTGCCGGCTTGGACGGCGACGGCGGCGGGCGTGGCGGCGATCGCCGCGATTCTTCTGATGGGAAAGATCGATCCGAGGCTGTTGGCGTCTGGGGTGTTCCGGCATGGCGATGCCAGGCTCGACGACAGCGTCGAGGTGCACTACATACGTGACGGCAAAACGGCCAGCGTTTCCTTCATCACGCGGGGCACTGTTGGTGTGATTGCCACCAACGGCAAACCGGATGCGTCGATCCAGCTGTTGCAGGGCGGTGAGCCAACGGGTGACGAAATCACCATGGCGATGCTTGGGGTCTTGCCGCTGGCGATCCATCCAAAGCCCGAAGACGTAGCGGTTATTGGCTGGGGCTCCGGCATGACAACCCATCTGCTGCTTGGGTCCAGCGTGGTCAAGAGCGTCGAGACCGTCGAGATCGAACGTGCGATGTACGACGGCGCCAGGAACTTCGGCAGCCGGGTCGTCCGCGCCTATCTCGATCCACGTTCGCATGTGCAGTTCGACGACGCCCGTACCTATTTCTCCAGCGGCCACCGCCGTTACGACGTGATCATCTCCGAGCCGTCCAACCCTTGGGTTAGTGGCGTTGCCAGTCTCTTCACGACCGAGTTCTACGACTTCCTACGCCAGCATCTCAAGCCGGGCGGCATGGTCGTGCAATGGGTCCAAGGCTACGAGCTGGACGATCCTTTGCTGGCAACCATGGTTGCTGCCCTGCTCGAGAATTTCGAATACGTCGATGCGTATTCAACCAACGGATCCGACATGATCTTCGTGCTTTCCGACTCTCCGCTGGGTGCGCCGTCGATGCGCCCGTTCGCCGATGAAGTCGTCGCCCCCGAACTGGTCAGGGTGGGATTGTCTGGCGATGGTGACTTTCTCGTTCGTCGCGTGGGTGATCGTTCCATGCTTCAGGCCTACGCGAGGCTCTATGGCGCAAAGGCGCATTCGGACTTCCTGCCAGTGGTGTCGCTCAACGCGCCGCGGGCCAGGTTCGTTGGCTCGAGCGCCCAGGGCATCGACAACCTGGTCAGGTCCGGCATGCCCGTGCTCGAGGTAACTGCGGGCCGCATGCCTGTTAGCTTGGCGTCTGGTGTCTCTCGTGCGCAGGATGAGAGCGGCGCAAAGGATCATCTCAAGGCACGTCTGGTGCGTGAGCTACTGGCGGGTGGAACTTCCGCCGAACTCAAGTCCGTCGAGGCGGTGCTCTACGACTACATCGGCGAACTGCGCACGCTGTCGGCCGGCACCGTGGCCGAAGACGAGCTGAATGCCTGGCTGCAGGCGGTCAGCGTGGCCGCCGATTTTTCGATCGCTTATCTGCCCCCCGAAGACCAGGGGCCGATGTGGCTGACTCCAGCCTGGATAAAAGCAGACGAACAGGGGTCGGAAGTGAACGCGGTGCTTGCGGCCTATCGTGCGGCCGCGCTTCGTGACCCTGTGGCGATGCGTCGGGACGGTCTGGCGGCACTTGAGCTAATTGGCGAAGGTCGACCGGTGGCGTTGCGGGAGCAACTGCTCACGGTGGCGATCCTGGGGGCCATCCTCGAAGGCGACCTGGACGGTGCTGAGGCGATTGAGCGTAAGCAAGGGCAAGGCGTCGCTGCGAGTACGACTTATGGTTTCGTGCGCAGCTACCTGCTGGCGTGGATTGACGTACAACGCACGAAGCCGGTGGATTGAGGTAAAGGCCGCCCCGCCCCCGTTACTCCATCCCCAGCTTCTTCAACTTGTACCGCAGCGCCCTGAACGTGATGCCCAGCTGCGCGGCGGTCTTGGTCTTGTTGTAGCGATTCGCCTCGAGCGCCTTCTGGATGGTTTCGCGCTCCATCTGCTCGATGGCGTCGGGCAGGGCGGTGCCGTCGGCCAGGCCGGGTGGGATGGCGGGCGAGGGCGCCGCGGCGATGGGGCGCAGGGGCATGTCGGCCTCCTGGCCGATCAGGCTGTCCACCTGGGGCAGGTACAGGTCGGCCACCTCGATGGCCTGTCCGTCGCACAGGGCCACGGCGCGCTCGAGGATGTTCTCCAGCTCGCGCACGTTGCCCGGGAAGGGGTAGGCCGCCAGCGCGGCCTCGGCCTCTTCCGACAGGGCCGGGAGCTGTTCGGCCTGGTCGCCTGCGAGGCGCTTGAGGATGGCCTCGGCGATCACCGGGATGTCCTCGCGGCGCTGGCGCAGCGGCGGCACCGCCAGCTCGATCACGTTGATACGGTAGTACAGGTCCTGGCGGAACTTGCCGTCTTCCACCAGCTTGGCCAGGTTCTTGTGTGTGGCCGACAGGATGCGCACGTCCACCGGCAGTTCGGCCTGGGCGCCCACGGGTCGCACCGACTTCTCCTGGATCACGCGCAGCAGCTTCACTTGCATGTGCAGCGGCAGCTCGGCCACCTCGTCCAGGAACAGGGTGCCGCCGTTGGCGGCCTGGAACAGGCCTTCCTTGTCGGCGTGGGCGCCCGTGAAGCTGCCTTTCTTGTGGCCGAACAGTTCGCTTTCCATCAGCTCCGACGGGATGGCGCCGCAGTTCACCGGCACGAAGCTGCCGCCCGCGCGCGAACCCTGCTCGTGGATCAGCCGGGCCACCAGTTCCTTGCCGACGCCCGATTCGCCGCTGATGTACACCGGCGCCTGGCTGCGCGCGACGCGCTGGATGGTCTGGCGCAGCTGCTGCATGCGCGCCGAGTCGCCCAGCAGGCGCGCGCTGGCCGGCGCCGCCTTGCGCTGTTCGTTGAGGTCGAGCGCGTGCTGCACCAGCCGGCGCAGCACCGCCAGGTCCACGGGCTTGGTGACGAAGTCGAAGGCGCCGGCCTTGAGCGCGTTCACCGCGGCCTCGACGTTGCCAAAGGCGGTGATCATGGCCACCGGCAGTTCGGGGTAGCGCTGGGCGATGTGCTCGATCAGCTCCTGGCCGGAACCGTCCGGCAGGCGCATGTCGGTCAGGCACAGGTCGTAGGTGCCCTGGGCCAGCTGGGCCTTGGCCGAAGCCACGTCGGCGGCCGTATCCACCCGCAGGCCCATTCGGCCCAGGGTGAGGACCAGAAGCTCCCGGATGTCGCGCTCGTCGTCTACTACCAGGGCGCTGCGGGGGGTGGCCATGCGGTCAGGAGGGGCTGGGGACCCCTACACATTAGCTGAACACGGCCGTCTCAGGCCAGATTGAGCCGCCCCGGGCTGGTTTCGTCCTTCATCAGGGTCATGCCCGGGGGCAGGATGATGCGGAAGCAGCTGCCGCCGCCCGGCACCGGCTGGTAGCTCAGGGTGCACTGGTTGGCTTCGCACAGCTGCTGGGCGATGTAGAGGCCCAGGCCGGTGCCGTGTTCGCTGGTGGTGTAGAAGGGAGTGAAGATCTGGCTGGCCACGGCCGGCGGGATGCCCGGCCCGCGGTCTATCACGTTCAGTTCGGGCGGCGCGCCCGGCGGGGCGGTGCGCACCGACACCGTCACCTTGGCCGGTTCGCCGGGCATGCGGCCGTAGGTCAGGGCGTTCTGGACCAGGATGGTCAGCACCTGGTGCAGGTGCCGCGGGTCGGCCATGGCCAGCACGCTGCGTTCGCTCACCGACTGCAGGATGTCGGTTTCCAGCGGGTGGCTGGCCCGGTACTCGTCGACGAACTTGCGGGCGAACTGGCTGATGTCGATCGACTCGGGCTGGCTGCGTTCGCGCCGGGCCAGGCCCAGGATGTCCTGGACGATGCCGTTCATGCGGTGGCATTGGGTGTGGATGATCTCCAGCAGGCGCTTGTCGGCCTCGGGCAGCTCGGTGGCCTCTTCCAGCAGCTGCACCGAATACATGATGGCCGCCAGCGGGTTGCGGATTTCATGGGCGATCGACGCCGACAGCCGGCCCAGGGTGGCCAGGGTGAGTTCCTCGGCCCGGTCCGAGAACACCCGGCTGTCGTCGAGGAAGATCAGGAACAGGTTGTCGGTGAGGCTCAGCGAGACGAAGCGCGGCAGCACCTCGGGGGTGCCGTCGCCCAGGGTCATGGCCTTCGGCGTTTCGCCCCGGCCCTGGCGCCAGGTGAGAAGGGCGCGGTGCAGGGGCATGGCGATGTCGGCCAGCTGCCGGCGGTCGGGCGAGGGTTTGCCCAGCAGGCCCCAGGCCGCCTCGTTGCACACCTTCACCAGGTGCTCGCCATCCACCACCAGGATGCCGGTGCGCATGCGCCGGATCACCAGCTCGTTGATTTCGGCCTGGTTGGCCAGTTCCTCGCCGCGCTGCTCGGCCAGGGCCTGGGACTCGAGCACCTGGCGGCTGAGCAGCTCGCACAGCACCGCCGTGGCCAGGTAGGTCACCGAGAACATCACCGATTCGGCCAGCGGGCGGGCGCTTTCCGAAGCGATGGCGCGCAGGTACAGGCTGTCGGCCAGTACCACCGCGCAGGCGGCGCCGGCGAAACCCAGGCCGGCCTTCTGCGGCAGGATCAGCGCACCCGCGCCCACGTTGAACAGCAGCAGCAGGGCCACGCCGCCCTGGCTGCCGCTGGTGGTGGCCAGCACCAGCGCGGCCACCAGGATGTCGATGGCCAGGCCGATGCCAGCCTGGCGGGCCGGGGACAGTTCGCTGCGGTAGCCGGCGATGAGCAGCGAGATCGCGGCCACCATGTACAGCACCACGATCGTCTGCAGCATCGCCGCTTCGCGGATCTGCAGCAGGAACTCCCCGGCCGGGCTGAAGGCCACCAGGGCCAGCAGGCAGGCTTCCAGCACGCGGTAGAGCGTGAAGAAGTACAACTCGCGCCGCTGGGGGCTGGGGTTGGCCGGTTTTCGGGGGGTGGACGCCATGGCTCCCAGTATGCCCTGCGGCCGGCTTGTCAAGGCAGGGGGCTTTTTGCGTTGGGTGGGCGCTGTCGGCGACAATACCGCCCCCGTTCGCGACCCCATCCCCATACAAGGTATCGGCATGAACTTCCACGAATACCAAGCCAAGCAGCTGTTCGCCGACTACGGCATCGCCGTCCCGGCGGGCCGCGTCGCCCGCTCCCCCGACGAGGCCGTGGAAGCGGCCAAGGCCATCGGCGGCGACTTCTGGGTGGTCAAGGCGCAGATCCACGCCGGCGGCCGCGGCAAGGCCGGCGGCGTCAAGCTGGCCAAGACCCTCGAGGACGTGCGCAAGTACGCCGAGGGCATGCTGGGCACCAAGATGGCCACCTACCAGACCGCCGGCGTCGAGCTGCCGGTTGATTCGGTGCTGGTGACCCAGGCCACCGACATCGCCAAGGAGCTCTACCTCTCGGTGCTGGTCGACCGCGCCACCCGCTCCATCACCTTCATCGCCTCTGCCGAGGGCGGCATGGAGATCGAGCAGGTCGCCGCCGAGAACCCGGAAGCGATCAAGTCGCTCAACGTGAACTTCGTGCAGGGCCTGCAGCCCTACCAGTGCCGAGAGATGGGCTTCGCCCTGGGCCTGAACGCCAAGCAGGTGGGCCAGCTGAGCAAGATCATGCTGGGCCTGTACAAGCTGTTCAACGACAAGGACCTGGCGCTGGTCGAGCTCAACCCGCTGGCCATCCTCACCAACGGCGACCTGGCCGTGCTCGACGGCAAGATCAACTCCGACGACAACGCCACCTTCCGCCACCCGGAACTGGCCGCCATGCGCGACATCCGCCAGGAAGACGAGACCGAGGTGCTGGCCTCCAAGCACGACCTCAACTACGTCACCATGGACGGCAACATCGGCTGCATGGTGAACGGCGCCGGCCTGGCTATGGCCACCATGGACGTGATCAAGCTCAACGGCGGCGAGCCGGCGAACTTCCTCGACGTGGGCGGCGGCGCCAACAAGGAGCGCGTGACCGAGGCCTTCAAGCTCATCCTGTCCTCGGACAAGGTCAAGGCCATCTTCGTCAACATCTTCGGCGGCATCGTGCGCTGCGACATGATCGCGGAAGGCATCATCGCCGCGGTCAAGGAAGTGGGCGTCAAGATCCCGGTGATCGTGCGCCTCGAAGGCACCAACGTGGAGAAGGGCAAGGAGCTGCTGCGCAACTCCGGCCTCGCCATCATCCCGGCCGACGACATCAACGACGGCGCCAAGAAGTCCGTCGCGGCCGTCGCCGCCTGAGCCCACAAGGACATCCTCCATGAGCGTTTTGATCAACAAGAACACCAAGGTCATCGTCCAGGGCTTCACCGGCCAGCAGGGCACCTTCCACGCCGAGCAGATGGTCGAGTACGGCACCAAGGTCGTCGGCGGCGTCACCCCGGGCAAGGGCGGCACCACCCACATCGGCCTGCCGGTGTTCAACACCGTGCGCGAGGCCGTTGACGAGACCGGCGCCGACGCCTCGGTCATCTACGTGCCGCCGCCGTTCGCGGCCGACGCCATCCTCGAGGCGGCCGACGCCGGCATCCGGGTGATCGTCTGCATCACCGAGGGCATCCCGGTGCTGGACATGCTGCGCGTGAAGAACACCCTGCGCGGCTACGACGACGTCGTGCTGATCGGCCCGAACTGCCCCGGCGTCATCACCCCGGGCGAGTGCAAGATCGGCATCATGCCGGGCCACATCCACATGCCGGGCAAGATCGGCATCGTTTCGCGCTCGGGCACGCTGACCTATGAAGCCGTGAAGCAGACCACCGACGCCGGCCTCGGCCAGTCGACCTGCATCGGCATCGGCGGCGACCCGATCAACGGCACCAACTTCATCGACGCCCTGAAGCTGTTCCAGGACGACCCGCAGACCGAGGGCATCATCATGGTCGGCGAGATCGGCGGCAGCGCCGAGGAAGAAGCGGCCGAGTTCATCGCCGAATACGTGACCAAGCCGGTGGTCGGCTTCATCGCCGGCGCCTCGGCCCCGGCCGGCAAGCGCATGGGCCACGCCGGCGCCATCGCCTCCGGCGGCAAGGGCACCGCGGCCGGCAAGTTCGAGGCCCTGGAAAAGGCCGGCGTCACCACGGTCAAGAGCCCGGGCGACCTGGGCAAGGCCATCGCGGCGAAGCTGGCCAGGTAATAAGATCGTGCCAACGCACGGAACCGAAGGGCCGCCTCGTGCGGCCCTTCGCTTTTCTGGGAATCCGCAATGACTCGCACCCTCCGCCTCGCCCTCGCCCAGTTCGACTTCCCCGTGGGGGCCGTGCACGCGAACGCGCGCCGCATCGCACAGCTGGTCGCCGAGGCGCGCGACCGGCACGGTGCCGACCTGGTGCTGTTCCCGGAACTGGCCATCTCGGGCTACCCGCCGGAAGACCTGCTGCTGCGCCCGGCCTTCCTGGCCGCCTGCGAGGCGGCGCTGGCCGAGGTGGCGAAGGCCTGCACCGGCATTACCGCCGTGGTGGGCTGGCCGCAGGCGGCCGGCGCCATCGTCTACAACGCCGCCAGCGTGCTGCGCGACGGCCGCGTCGAGGCCACCTACCGCAAGCGCGAACTGCCCAATTACGCCGTTTTCGACGAGCGCCGCTATTTCGACGTGGACCCGGACGGGGGCGCCTGCGCCTTCGAAGTGAAGGGCGTCCAGGTCGGCCTGGTCATCTGCGAGGACCTCTGGTTCCCCGAGCCGCTGGCCCAGACCGCCGCGCTCGGCGCGGAGCTGGTGCTGGTGCCCAACGCCTCGCCCTTCGAGCGCGACAAGACCGCCCAGCGCGACATGCTGCTGGCCCAGCGCGTGCAGGAAACCGGCGTGGCCGTGGCCTACCTCAACGCTGTGGGCGGGCAGGACGAGCTGGTGTTCGACGGCGCCTCGGTGCTGGCCGACGGCGACGGCGGCGTGCACCCCGCGGCTCGCGCCTTCGAGGACCAGTGGCTGGTGGCCGATTTCGACGTCGCCGGCCGCCGTTTCACCCGCGTGCACTGGCCGGAGGAGGACGACGAAAGCCACGCCTCGCTGGCCTACCGCGCCATCGTGCGCGGCATCCGCGACTACTGCGGCAAGAACGGCTTCGACCGCGTCTGGCTGGGTCTTTCCGGCGGCATCGATTCGGGCCTGGTGCTGGCGCTGGCGGTGGACGCGCTCGGCGCCCGCAACGTCAACGCCGTGCGCCTGCCGTCGCGCTACACCTCCGACCTGAGCAACGACCTGGCCGAAGAGCAGGCGCGCCTGCTGGGCGCGCGGCTGGAGACCGTGGCCATCGAAACGCCGTTCGAAGGTTTCCTGCAGGCGCTGGCGCCGCTGTTTGACGGCCTGGCGCCCGGCATCGCCGAGGAAAACCTGCAGTCGCGCAGCCGCGGCGCGCTGATGATGGCATTGTCGAACAAGTTCGGCGGCCTGCTGCTCACCACGGGCAACAAGAGCGAATACGCGGTGGGCTATGCCACCATCTACGGCGACATGTGCGGCGGTTTCGCGCCCATCAAGGACCTGTACAAGACCGAGGTTGTGGCCCTGTGCCGCTGGCGCAATGCGCGGTCGCCGGCCATCCCCGAGCTGGTGATCACGCGCCCGCCCTCGGCCGAACTGCGCGAGAACCAGACCGACCAGGATTCGTTGCCGCCCTACGACGTGCTCGACGGCATCCTGCTGCGCTACGTCGACCAGGAGCGTTCACCGGCCGAGATCGTCGCCGAGGGCTTCGACGCCGCCATCGTGGAGCGCGTGCTGCGCCTGGTGCGGGTGAACGAATGGAAGCGGCGCCAGGCCGCCCCGGGCCCCAAGCTGTCGCGGCGGGCCTTCGGCCGCGAGCGCCGCTACCCCATCACCTCGGGCTGGCGCGACTGACGCGCCAAACCTGTAGGAGCGGCTTCAGCCGCGAAGCTCTTCGCGAGAAGCTTCGC
>JAIBEO010000218.1 GCA_019459185.1 Rhizobium sp.
CCCCCCCCCCCCGCCCCCCGCCCCCCGCCCCGGCGCGGCCCCCCGCGGGTCAGCGCGCGCCGCCCCCGCCCCCCCCCCCCCCCCGCTCATACAGAAGCTTTCGGTGCTGGCGCCCGTAAGACGCGCCCGGCGAACGCACTCAGGGCGGGTCGAGGTGGACCTGCAGCGCCGCGGCGGCGCGGCGCGCCTTGGCGCGCGCGGTTTCCACGTCCACGTCGCGCGCCAGGGTGACGGCCACGCGGCGGTGGCCTTCCACGCGCGGCTTGCCGAACAGCCGCAGCTGCGTGTCCGGCTCGGCCAGCGCGGCATCCACGTGCGAGAACACCGGCACGCCGTGGCCGGCGGCCAGCACCGCGCACGAGGCCGAGGGACCCAGCGCACGGATGTTCGGAATCGGCAGGCCCAGGATGGCGCGCGCGTGCAGCGCGAATTCGCTCAGCTCCTGCGAAATCAGCGTGACCAGGCCGGTGTCGTGCGGACGCGGCGAAACTTCGCTGAACCACACCTGGTCGCCCTTCACGAAAAGCTCCACGCCGAACAGGCCCCAGCCGCCGAGATTTTCGGTGACGGCGCGGGCGATGCGCTGCGATTCACGCAGCGCGGCCTCCGACATCGGCTGCGGCATCCAGCTTTCGCGGTAGTCGCCGTCCACCTGAAGGTGGCCGATGGGGTCGCAGAACGAAGTGCCGTCGCGGTGGCGCACGGTGAGCAGCGTGATTTCGTAGTCGAAGGCGATGAAACCCTCGACGATGCAGCGGCCCTGCCCGGCTCGGCCACCGGACTGCGCGTATTCCCAGGCGCGGTCGACGTCGGCCTCGCTGCGCACGGTGCTCTGGCCCTTGCCCGAGGACGACATCACCGGCTTCACCACGCAGGGCAGGCCGATGGCGGCCACCGCGGCGCGGTATTCCTCCAGCGTGTCGACGAAACGGTAAGGCGAGGTCGGCAGGCCCAGGGTTTCCGCGGCGAGCCGGCGGATGCCCTCGCGGTCCATGGTCAGGCGCGCGGCGCGCGCGGTCGGCACCACGCGCTGGCCCTTGTCGGCTTCCAGCTCCACCAGGGTCTGGGTGTGGATGGCCTCGATTTCGGGCACCACCAGGTCGGGCCTTTCGTGCGCGATCAGGTCGCGCAGCGCCGCCGGGTCGAGCATGTTGAGCGTGTGGCAGCGGTGCGCCACCTGCATGGCCGGGGCGTCGTCGTAGCGGTCGGCGGCGATCACCTCCACGCCCAGGCGCTGCAGTTCGATCGCCACTTCCTTGCCCAGTTCGCCCGAGCCGAGCATCAGCACGCGCCGGGCGGAGCGCGAGAGCGGGGTTCCGAGGGTGACGGGGCGCGGGTCGGTCATGTCGGCGGCGGCGTGGGCGGGAAAGCACGATTGTAGCCGCTGTGGCCACGCTGCCGGCCCGCCAGGCTTTCTGTCATGCTCGGCGTCCACCACGTCGAACCGCCATGCGCCGCCTGATTCCCGCCCTCCTGCTCCTGCTGCTGCCCGCGTTCGCCCACGGCGCCCGCTGGAGCGAGCCCGACATCGCCGGCCTGGTCACCGACGGCGCCATCGACGAGATCAGCGGCCTCGCGGCCTCGCGCAGCCACCCCGGGCACTACTGGGCTATCAACGACAGCGGCAGCTCGGCCGAACTGCACTTGGTCGACGGCCGCGGCCGCCACCGCGGCAGCGTGCCGGTGGAGGGCGTTCCGAACGTGGACTGGGAAGACCTGTCGAGCTTCGAACTCGGCGGCCGCCGCTACCTGCTCATCGCCGACACCGGCGACAACGGCGGCCTGCGCCAGGAACTGCAGCTCTACGTCATCGAAGAACCCGCCAGCCTCGACCAGCCCGCCCGCCTGGCCTGGACCCGCCGCTTCCGCTGGCCCGACGGCCCGCGCGACTGCGAGGCCGCCACCGTCGACCCGGTCGCCGGCGAGGTGCTGCTGGTGTCGAAGAAGCGCGTGCCGCCGGAACTGTTCCGCGTGCCGCTGCGCGGCGACGAAGCCGTGGTGGCCGCCGAGTTCCTGGGCACCCTGCGCGGCATCGCCCAGCCTTCCTCCGGCGACCTGCTCAAGAACCCGGTCTATGGCCGCTACCGCGCCCAGGTCACCGGCGCCAGCCTCAGCCCGAACGGCCGCGTGCTGGCGGTGCTGAACTACCGCGCCCTGCACTTCCTGGTGCGCGGGCCCGGCGCATCCTGGCCGCAGGCCCTGGAAAACGAGGTCTCCGCCCTGGACCTGCCCTGGCTGCCCCAGGCCGAGGCCGTGGCCTTCGACGCCGACGGGGCCGGCCTGGCCATCGGCAGCGAACAGCTGCCCTCGCCCTTCCTGCGCTACCGGGTGAAGCCCGCGCCCCGCTAGTTCCCGGGGGCCTGACGTCCGGCCTGTTGACAACTGATATCACTTCGATATCATTCTCTCGACACCCAGGAGAGTCCCCATGAAAGAACAGTCCAAGCAGTCCCTTCCCGGCATCCCGACCCTGCTGGGCATCATCGCGCTGACGGCGCTCGCGATCTGGCTGTTCGCCACCGGCCTGGGCCAGGTCGACGCCATCCGCATCACCTCGGCCATCGTGCTGGGCGTGCTGCTGATGGTCAGCTTGGGCGGCTTCTTCATGGTCGAACCGAACCAGGCCGCGGTACTGAGCCTGTTCGGCAAGTACGTGGGCACGGTCAAGGAACAGGGCCTGCGCTGGAACAACCCCTTCTTCGCCGCCAAGAAGGTCAGCCTGCGTGTGCGCAACTTCGAGTCGGGCAAGCTCAAGGTCAACGACCTCGACGGCAGCCCGATCGAAATCGGCGCCGTGGTGGTCTGGCAGGTGGTGGACTCGGCCGAGGCCGTCTACAACGTGGACGACTATGAGAGCTTCGTGCACATCCAGTCGGAAGCCGCGCTGCGCGCCATGGCCACCAGCTACCCCTACGACCAGCACGAGGACGGCAAGATCTCGCTGCGCAGCCACGCCGCCGAAATCGCCAAGCACCTCACCGAGGAAATCCAGGAGCGCCTGGCCCAGGCCGGTGTGCACGTGATCGAGGCGCGCATCAGCCACCTGGCCTACGCCCCGGAAATCGCCCAGGCCATGCTGCAGCGCCAGCAGGCCAGCGCCATCATCGCCGCCCGCACCCGCATCGTCGAAGGCGCGGTGAGCATGGTGGAAATGGCGCTCGAGCAGCTTTCGGCCCGCAACGTCGTCGAGCTCGACCCGGAGCGCCGCGCGCACATGGTGTCGAACCTGCTGGTGGTGCTGTGCGGCGAACGCGGCACCCAGCCCGTCGTCAACGCCGGCAGCATCTACTGAGGCCGGCCGGTGGCCGAGAAAAAAGCCTACCCGCTGCGCATCAACACCGAAGTGCTGGACGCGGTCCAGCGCTGGGCCGACGACGAGTTGCGTTCGGTCAACGCCCAGATCGAATACGTGCTGCGCGACGCCCTGCGCAAGGCCGGCCGGCTGAAGAAGCCCGACGAGGACCAGGACGCATGAGTTTCCGCAATTTCGCCATCGGCCCGGTCGGCAAGGGCGCCATCGTGTTCGCCGTGGCCCTGGGCACGGTGGTGCCGCTGGTCGTGGCCGGCATCGGCATCACCACCGCCCGCCAGTCCGGCGCCGACCCGGTCGGGCTGCTGGCCCTGCAGGCGGTGGTGGCGGTGGCCATCCTGGCCGTGCTGCTGCCGATGTGGCGGCGGCAGGTGGCCTTCGACGGCAAGCAGCTGCGCGTGAAGGCCACCTACTACTCGCGGCAGGCGCCGTTGTCGGAATTCCGGCTCGACCAGGCCCGCGTCGTCGACACCCGCGAGCACACCGGCTTCAAGCCGCTGCTCAAGACCAATGGCTTCGCCCTGCCCGGCTACTGGGCCGGCCACTTCCGCCTGCGCGACCGCCGCAAGGCCTTCTGCCTGGTGACCGACCCGTCGAAGGTGCTGGCGCTGCCGCACACCGACGGCCGGGTCTGGCTGCTGAGCTTCGAACACCCCCAGGCCGTACTCGACATCCTTCGCCGCGCCGCCACCTGAACCGCTAAGCTGCGCGCATGCCCCGCGCGCTCGCCCTGCTGCTGGTCCTGGCCCTCTCGCTGCTGAGCCTGCCCGGCGGCGCCGTGGACCGGCAGGAGTCGGCGCTGGTGGCCAGCGGCGAACGCTTCATGGCGGCGCTGGAAGCGGCGGACTACGAGGCCGCGTCCGCGCTGCTGTCGGGCCAGGCCGCCCGGGACTACCCGCCGGCGCGGCTGCGCGCGGAATGGGAGGCGCTGCCCCCGCGCCTGGGCCGGTTGGTGCTGCGGCGCCCGGGGCGCCTGGACAGGCTCGGCGGCCAGCCCGCGGTGGTTTTCCGCCTCGAGTTCGAGGAGCAGGCCGTCGAAGCCCGCCTGCGCGGCGACCGGCGCGGGCGCATCGACGGCTTCTGGCTGGTGCCTGCCGACCTGCGCCTGCCGCTGCCGCCGCGCGCCATCGACGCCCCGCCGCCGGTGGCCACGTCGCGCTTCACCGAGCGCGAGTTCCCGGTCGGCGACCTGGGCGGAACGCTGACCCTGCCACGCGGTGCCGGCCCCTTCCCGGCGGTGGTGCTGGTGCATGGCTCGGGGCCGGCCGATCGCGACGGCACGCTCGGCCCGAACAAACCCCTACTCGACCTGGCGTATGGCCTGGCCGGCCGCGGCATCGTGGTGCTGCGCTTCGACAAACGCACCTGGCTGCGCGCCGGCACGCTGCCACCTGACGCCACGGCCGAGGAAGTGCAGGTGCGCGACGTGCTCAAGGCCGTGCGCCAGGTGCGCGCGCTGCGCGAGGTGGACGACGGCCGCGTATTCATCGCCGCGCACAGCCTGGGCGGCTACCTGGCCCCGCGCATCGGAGCGCGTGACCCGACGCTGGCGGGCATGGTGCTGCTGGCAGGCCTCGCGCACCCGCTGTTCGAGGCCGTGCCGGAGCAGATGCGCTACCTGGCCGGACGCGACGGCCTGCTGACCGAACTCGAGCGCGTATCGGTGGAGGAAGCCGAGCGCCAGCGCGACGACATCGTCGCCCACCTTGCCGGCGGCCCGCCGCCGCGGCGGCCGATGCTGGGCATCCCGGCGGCCTACTGGCGCGACCACGCGGCCATGCGCCCGGTGCAGGACGCGCTCGCCCTGGGCCGGCCCATGCTCCTGCTGCAGGGCGAACGCGATTACCAGGTCACCTTGGACGACGACTTCCGCCGCTGGCGCGAGGGCCTGGCCACGCATCCCGACGCACGCTTCATCAGCTACCCCGGCCTCAACCACCTGTTCATGCGCGGCGAGGGGCCGCCCAATCCCGAGGAGTACCGGCGCGAAGGCCGGGTGGACACCAAGGTGGTCGCCGACATCGCCGACTGGATTGGGCAACACTGAGCCGCCGGGCTAAGCTGCGCCCATGCACGCCCTGGACTGGCACCTGGTGAACAGCGCGGAGGTCGAGGCCTGGCCGGCCCGGCTGCTGCGCCCGCGCGCGAACGCCGATGCCCGCGCCCTGGCCCGCGCCCGCTGGTGCCTGCGGCGCAAGCGAGATGGCCGTTTCCTGGCCGCTCTCGACGACGCCGGCCGCCTGCACGCGCTGCAACCCGGCCTGGCCCGCGAACCCGGCGTCGGCGAGGCACTCTCGACCATCCACGCGCTGCACGAACGCGCCGGCGAAGCCCTGCACCTGCCGCTCGACGGCCTGCTCGGCCACCTGGCCGCACTCGGCCTGGACGAGGCCTACGGCGAACGCACCGGCCTGCCGCTGGTGGCCGAACCCATGCGCCTGGAGTTCGCCGGCTTCGACCGCTACCGCCGGCCGCTGTGGCTGCTGGCCCCGGCCGCGCGCGCCTGGCGGCGCATGCAGGCCGCGGCGCGCGACGCCGGCGTGGCGCTCGAGGCCATCTCCGGCTACCGCAGCCACGCCTACCAGTTGGGCATCTTCGAGCGAAAGCTCGCGCGCGGGCTCACGGTGGAACAGATCCTGGCGGTGAACGCCGCGCCCGGTTACAGCGAACACCACGGCGGCCGCGCCATCGACATCGGCTGCCCGGGCGAACCGCCGGCCGAGGAAAGTTTCGAGGCCACGCCCGCGTTCACCTGGCTGGGCGAGCACGCCGGCCTGTTCGGCTTCGCCATGAGCTACCCGCGCGGCAACCCGCACGGCATCGTCTACGAACCCTGGCACTGGTGCTGGCACCCGGCCGGGTGAGTGGGTTCAGTCCTGCGAGCGCTTCACCGGCGCCTTCTGCGGCGCGGTGAAGTCGGCGATGCGCCAGAGGTAGAGGCCGGCCAGGGTTCGGTAAGGGCCCCAGGCTTCGCCGCGTTCGGCCAGTTCGCGAGGCTTGGGCATGTCGCCGAGCTTGTCGAGCAACTGGGCGCCCTTGCGCACGCCCAGGTCGTCCACCGGCAGCACGTCGGGGCGGCCGAGCTGGAACATCAGCATCATCTCCACCGTCCAGCGGCCGATGCCGCGCACGGCGGTGAGGCGTTCGATGATCTCGTGGTCGTGCAGTCGCGCCATCTCGGCGGTGGACGGCACCTCGCCGGCGGCGGCACGGGCGGCCAGGTCGCGCAGGGCCAGGGTCTTGTTGCCGGACACGCCGCAGGCGCGCAGGCCGGCGTCGTCGATGCGCGACAGGGTGTCGGCGTGCAGCTTGTCGGCGCCGATGGCGGCCTCGACGCGGCCGACGATGGTGGCCGCGGCCTTGCCGGAGAGCTGCTGGTACAGGATGGCGCGGGCCAGCGCGTCGGTGGGGTCGAAGCGCTTGCGCCAGCGCTCGCCGACCTCGAGCGGGCCGATGCGGTCGATCCAGCGGCCCAGCTTGCGGTCGCGCTTGCGCAGGTGCGCCGCGGCGGTGTCGAGGTCGAAGCCGCGGGAATAACGGGGCATGGCGGGCCTCAGCGGCGCAGGGTGTCGGCGGCGATGATCAGCCAGCCCAGCATCAACAGCAATCCACCCGCCGGCGCCAGCGCCGTGGGCCATCCGAAGAACACCGCGCCGCAAAGGCTGCCGGCGAACAGCAGCAAACCCGCCAACAAAGCGATGCCGGCCGCCAGCCGCACGCGCCCCGCTTCACCGCGCAGCAGCAGCTGCAGCGCCAGGCCATGGCCGAAGGCGAACAGCGCCGCGAGCCCTGCGCGTTTGGCGTTTTCGCCGTCCAGGCCGTGGCTGGCGTAGGCGCCCAGCGCCACCGCCAGGCCGCAGGCGAGCGCACCGGCGGCCGCCAGGGCGCGCGCGACGGCGGCCATCAGGGCGCCCCCAGGTACTCGTCGCGCGACTTGACGAGGTTCGCGGCCTTGTGCGGCGGCAGCAGGAAACGCCGCCCGCTGAAATCTTCCTGCCACTCCGCCAGCTGCGATTCGAGCGCGGCCAGGCGCTGTTGCGGCGGGTCGGCATTTTCATCGGCCTTGGCGAACCAGGCCAGGGCCACGTCGTCATCCAGCGCCACCGACAGCCGCGCCCAGACACCGCGTTCGTCCTGCCAGCTGGCGACGGTGAGCGACACGCCGTCGACGCTTTCGAACACGGTGGTTTGCACCGCGGCCGGCGTGCCGTCGTCGGCGGCGAAATCGTCCAGCGCCAGCTGTTCGGCCGTGCCGGCGGTGGCCGTGGCCGCGTCGGAGGCGCGCACCGCGCCGTCGAGCGTGAAGCCGCCGTCCCGGCGCACCAGGCTGAAGGCGCGGCCGCCGGCCGGCGACACGCGCACGCGTTCGATGCGCGCCAGCGGCAGGTCGGCCAGGCGGCGGTCGAGCCAGGCGGCCGGGTCGCGCGCCGGCGCCAGGTCTTCGTCCAGAAGCCAGACCTGCGGGTCGCCGGCCAGGCGGGCGTAACTGCCGCCCAGCACCGGGTGGTTGCTGCCGACCACCAGCGCCATCGGTTCGCCGCCACCGATGAAGCGCAGTTCGGCGCCCTTGGCGTCGGGCTTGGCGATGTCTTCCACGCCCAGGCGCGCATGCAGGGCCGGGTTGTCGGTCTTGGCCTCGACCCGCCGAGCCTCGCCCAGGCGGAACAGGGCGCGGCTGATCTCGCGTTCGTTGGCGGGCCAGCCGGCGCGCTCGAGCACTTCCCAGCGGCCGTCCTTGCGCACCAGCGTCACCAGCGCGGCGTCACCGGCGCGCGGGGAGCACGCGCCGCAGCCCCGCATCGATGCGGGCGGCGAACACCCCCACAGCGCAGCCCCACACCCCCCCGCCCGCC
>JAIBEO010000042.1 GCA_019459185.1 Rhizobium sp.
GGGGGGTTGGCTGCCGGGCGTGTTCCTCGCCCAAGCCTTGCCACCAACCGCGGGCCGCCCCGGGCACCCTCACCTCCGCTCCACACATCCCCCCTCGGCGTACGCTGCCGCAATCGCGGCGCATCGGCGTTCCGCGGGGACAAACGCGTGCGCTGCGCGCACGAGCTCGCCCACCGGCTGGCCGCGCCGTCACGACTGCGGCAGCGTGCACAGAGGGGTATGGACGAAGTGGAGGGCAGGATGCCCGTAGCGGCCGGCGTTTGCTGCCAGGGATGGCGCTAGCAAGACGCCGGGCAGACATCCCCCCTCTGCGTGCGATGACGCCTGCCGCCAACCAACGAACGCGAGCCCGTGACCTGCCTGGCAACGCCAGGCCAAGAAAATCAGAAGCGGATCTTGCCGGTGAGCATGTCCTTGAACATGACCCAGTCGCCGGCGAAGGAATAGAACGGGTGCTTGAAGGTGGCCGGCCGGTTGTGTTCGAAGAAGAAGTGGCCCACCCAGGCGAAGGCGTAGCCGCTGACCAGCGCGCCCAGCAGCCACCCGGGATTGAGCGTCACCAGGGCGGCGGCCGCGAAACCCAGGGCGATGCAGCTGCCCACGAAATGCAGGCGCCGGCAGGTGCGGTTGGCGTGTTCGCCCAGGTAGAACGGGTAGAACTCGGCGAAGCTGGAAAAACCCTGGCTCATGGTGTCGTCCCCCGGTGTTGCCGGCATTGTGCCGCAGCGGCGTGGTGGTGGCGTCAAACGCCCTTTTCTTCGGCCTTGGCGCGGTTCCAGTAGGCGTCCTGGGCCTCCAGCGGCAGGTCCTGCAGGGCCACGCCCTCCCCTGCCGCCAGTTGCTCCATGCGCCGGAAGCGGCGTTCGAACTTGGCATTGGCCCGGCGCATCGCCGCGCCGAAATCCACCTTGGCGTGGCGCGTGAGGTTGGCCACCACGAACAGCACGTCGCCCAGCTCGTCTTCCAGACGGTCGCGCGCCGCGGCGTCGGCCGGGTCCGCGGCGACGGCGTCGAATTCCACCCGGACTTCCTCGATTTCCTCGTGCAGCTTGGCGATCACCGGCGCCGGGCCCGGCCAGTCGAAGCCCAGGGTGGCGGCGCGCTTTTGCAGCTTCACCGCGCGCTGCCATTCCGGCAGGCCGCGGGCAATGCCGGCCAGCACGCTGGTGTCGGCGGCGCCCCTAGCTTCGCGCTCGCGGCGCTTGAGCTCTTCCCAGTTGGCCAGCTGCGCCTCGGCGTCGGCCTGGTTGGCGGCGTCGCCGAACACGTGCGGGTGCCGGCGGATCATCTTGTCGTTGATGGCGGCGGCCACGTCGGCGAAGGCGAAATGCCCGGCTTCTTCGGCCATGCGGGCGTGGAAGACCACCTGCAGCAGCAGGTCGCCCAGTTCGTCGCGCAGGTCGGCCATGTCGCCGCGCTGGATGGCGTCGGCCACCTCGTAGGCTTCCTCGATGGTGTAGGGCGCGATGGTGGCGAAGTCCTGCTTCACGTCCCAGGGGCAGCCGCGCTCGGGGTCGCGCAGGCGGGCCATGATGGCCAGCAGCTCGTCGATTTCAGCCATGCGCGGCCTCGTCCAGCCAGTCGCGCCAGGGCAGGTCGGCGTCGCCGAGCGCGATGAAGTCGGGGTTGAGGATGTTTTCCTTGCGGTTGTAGTCCAGCGGCGTGCCGTCGAGCCGCAGCACGGCGCCGCCGGCGGCTTCCAGCACGCACTGCGCCGCGGCGGTGTCCCATTCGCTGGTGGGGCCGAAGCGCGGATAGACGTCGATGCGGCCTTCGGCGATGCGGCAGAACTTCAGCGACGAACCCAGGCCGTGGCGCTCGGTGTCGCCCATGCGCTCGAGCGCCGCGGCGGTGCGCGGGTCGAGGTGCGAGCGGCTGGCGGCCACGCGCAGCGGCGCGGTGGCGGGCCGGCGGGTGCTGAGCGAGATGTCCTCGCCGCCCTGGCGCAGGAAGGCGCCGACGCCGCGTTCGGCATGCAGCAGGTAGTCGAACACCGGCGCGTACACCACGCCCAGCACCGGGCGGCCGTCTTCGATGAGCGCGATGTTGACGGTGAACTCGCCGTTCTTCTTGACGAACTCGCGGGTACCGTCGAGCGGGTCCACCAGCCAGTGACGCGGCCATTGCCGGCGGGTTTCCCAGGCAATGCGGGCATCTTCCTCGCTCAGCACCGGGATGTCCGGCGCCAGCGCGTGCAGGCCGGCGACGATGATGCGGTGCGAGGCCAGGTCGGCCTGGGTGAGCGGGGAATCGTCGTGCTTGGTCTCGACCGAGAAGTCCTGCGCGTAAACCGCCAGGATCGCCGCGCCGGCCTCGAGGGCCAGGCCGATGCAGGCTTCGCGCAGCGCCGTCATGCGCGCCTCGCCAGCAGTTCGCGCACGATGAAGAGCGCAGCCAGCGAGCGGCCTTCCGAGCAGTCTTCCCGCAGCATCAGCTCGTGCAGGGCGTCGAACTTCCAGGGCACGACCTCGAGCTCCTCGGGTTCGTCGCCGGGCAGGCGTTCGGGGTAGAGGTCTTCGGCCAGCACCAGGTGGATCTGGTGGTTCATGTAGGTGGGCGCCAGCGTGATCGGGCGCAGCACGGTGAGCTTGCGCGCGCCCATGCCCACTTCTTCCTTGAGTTCGCGGTTGGCGGCGTCCTCGATGCTCTCGCCGGCGTCCATGCGGCCCTTGGGCAGTCCCAGTTCGTAGCGGTGGGTGCCGGCGGCGTATTCGCGCACTAGCAGCACGGTGCCGGGATCGGGCACGGCGGCGATGATGACCGAGCCGTGGCCGCCGCTGATCAGGCGTTCGTAGCGGCGGCGCTCGCCATTGCTGAACTCCAGGTGCAGGATTTCGCGACGGCCGCCGTCCAGCGGCTGCTCCTCGCGGGCGTGGATGGTGGGAAGTCGGCGCATGGCCCGATTCTACCGGCTGCCCCCACCCGCCGTCCCGGCGTGGACAGGGCCGGCCGTGGCACGGATCATCTGCGCATGAGCAACGCCCCCGATCACCTCCCGAACGATGCCGGGGCCTGGTGCGACCGCGACCTGGCCGTGGTCTGGCACCCCTGCACCCAGATGAAGGAACACCCGGGCACCCTGCCCCTGGTGCCGATCCGGCGCGGCCGCGGCGCCTGGCTGGAGGGCGTGGACGGCCGGCGTTACCTCGATGCTGTCAGCAGCTGGTGGACCAACCTGTTCGGCCACGCCGAGCCGCGCATTGCCGCCGCCATCGCCGCCCAGGCCCACGAACTGGAACACGTGATCTACGCCGGCTTCTCGCACGGCCCGGGTCTGGCCCTGGCCGAGGCGCTGGTGGCGAAGGCGCCGCGGCAGGCCGGGCGCGAGCCGCTGTCGCGCGTGTTCTACGCCGACAACGGCTCGGCCGCGATCGAAGTGGCGCTGAAGATGAGCTTCCACAGCCATGCCAACCGCGGCGATACGCGCCGCACGCGCTTCATTTCGCTCGGCAACGGCTACCACGGCGAAACCCTGGGGGCGCTGTCGATGGGCGACATCCCGCTCTACCGCCGCGTGTACGCGCCGCTGCTGCTCGAGCCGCTGTTCGCACCCTCGCCCGACGCCTACGAGGCCGAACCGGGCGAGACGCCCGAAGCCTGCGCCCTGCGCCGCGCCGACGAGCTGGGGGCCCTCCTCGAGGCGCACGCCGGCACCGTCTGCGCGCTGGTGCTGGAACCGCTGGTGCAGTGCGCCGGCGGCATGCGCATGTACCACCCGGCCTACCTGCGGCGCGCGCGCGAGCTGTGCGATGCGCACGGCGTGCATTTGATCGCCGACGAGATCGCGGTGGGCTTCGGCCGCACCGGCACGCTGTTCGCCTGCGAACAGGCGGGCATATCGCCGGATTTCCTTTGCCTGTCGAAGGGGCTCACCGGCGGTTTCCTGCCGATGTCGGCGGTGCTGACTACGGCCCACGTGTACGAGGCCTTCCTCGACGATTCCCGCGACCGCGCCTTCCTGCATTCGCACAGCTACACCGGCAACCCGCTGGGTTGCGCGGCGGCGCTGGCCTCGCTGGCCATCTTCGACCGCGACGACGTGCTGGCGCGCAACCGCGGCACCGCCGCCCGCATGGCGCAGCTGGCGGCGCCACTGGCCGCGCACCCGTACGTGGCCGAAGTGCGCCAGACCGGCATGATCCTGGCCTTCGAAATGGTGGCCGACGCGGCCACGAAACAGCCCTTCCCCGCTTCCGACCGGCGCGGCCTGCGCGCCTACCGCCACGCGCTCGAACGCGGCGTGGTGCTGCGCCCGCTGGGCGACGTCCTGTACTGGATGCCGCCCTACTGCGTCGGCGAGGAAGAACTGACCCACCTGGCCGCGGTCACCGCCTCGGCCATCGAGGAGGCGACCGCGCCATGAGGACCATCCGCAGTTTCGTGGACGCGCCGCTTTCGCCCGGCGCCACCGTCACCCTGCCGGAACTGGCCACCGGCCACCTGGTGCGGGTGCTGCGGCTGGGCATGGGCGACCCGGTGGTGCTGTTCAACGGCGACGGCAGCGATTACGCCGCGCGGCTTGTTTCGCTGGGCAAACGCGGCGCCGAAGCCGAGGTGCTTTCGTCGGTGGCGGTGGCGAACGAATCGCCGCTGGCGCTGACCCTGGCGCAGGGCATCGCCCGCGGCGAGAAGATGGACCTGGTGCTGCAGAAGGCCACCGAACTGGGCGTGTTGGCCTTCGCGCCGGTGAACACCGAGCGCACCGAGGTGAAACTCGACGCCGAACGCGCGGCCAAGCGCCTGGCGCACTGGCGCGGCATCCTGGCGGCGGCCTGCGAACAAAGCGGGCGCGCGCGCCTGCCGCGCCTGGCCGAGCCGGTGTCGCTGGCGGCCTATGCCGCGGCGGAAACGGCGCAGGTGAAGCTGATGCTCGACCCCGCGGGCGAACTGAGCCTGCCGGACCTGGCGCTGGCGCCGGGCGACACGGTGGCACTGGCGGTGGGGCCGGAAGGCGGCCTGTCGGACCGCGACCGCGCCACCCTGCACGCCGCAGGTTTCCGCGGGCTGCGGCTGGGGCCGCGCATATTGCGCACCGAAACCGCGGGCCTGGCGGCCATTGCCGCGCTGCAGGCCCTTTACGGCGATTTGGGCTGAACACCTGATGCTGTTGTAGGAGCGGCTTCAGCCGCGAAGCTTTTCGCGAAGAGCTTCGCGGCTG
>JAIBEO010000242.1 GCA_019459185.1 Rhizobium sp.
CGCCCCCCCCCCCCCCCCCCCCCCCCCCCCCCCCCCCCCCCCCCCCCCGGGGCAGTGCCGTGGGGCCGGCGTCAGGCGCGCGCGGGCGCCATGGAATAACCCTTCAGGCGCGCCGAGAACTCCTCAAGCTGGCGGATGCCGGAAGCCTCGGCCTCGGCGCACCAGGCGCGCAGGGCCTCGAGCTTGGTCTCGGCCTCGGCGCTCTTGATCTCGTAGATTGCCAGCAGGCGCTGGCGGAACTCGAGCAGGCGCTGGGTGTTCGGGCGTTCGGCGATCCAGGCGCTGAAGCGCGCGCGGTTGTCGTCGCTGAGCCACTTGCCCTCGCTGCGGAAGGCGCGGCGCAGGCGACCCGGCAGGTCCTGGGCCTCGGCCTTGAGGTGCGGCTTGAGCACCAGCTGGAAATAGTCGGTGGCCACCTGCCAGCGGTGCGCCATGACCGCGCGCATGGTGTCGGCGTCGGGCACCTGGATGTTCGGGCGCACGTCCAGCTCGGGCGCGACGCGCAGCACCTTGGCCAGGCCCACGGCCTGCAGGCCGCGGATGACGGTCCAGCCGATGTCGAACTCGTAGCGGCGCAGCGCGAACTTGGCCGAGCTGGGGAAGGCGTGGTGGTTGTTGTGCAGCTCCTCGCCGCCCACCCAGAACGCCCACGGGGTGAGGTTGGTGGCGGTGTCGGCGGTGTCGAAGTTGCGGTAGCCCCACCAGTGGCCCAGGCCATTGATGACGCCGGCCGCCCAGAACGGGATCCAGGCCATCTGCAGCGCCCAGATGGCGATGCCCGGCAGGCCGAACAGGGCCAGGTTGATGAAGAACATCAGGCTCGGGCCCCAGGACGGGTGCGCGGTGTAAAGCTTGCGCTCGATCCAGTCGTCCGGCGAACCCTTGCCGTACTTCTCGAGCATGGCCTTGTCTTCGCGCGCGCTCTGGTAGAGCTCGACGCCGCGCCACAGCACCTTGTTGATGCCCTGGAAGCGCGGACTGTGCGGGTCTTCGGCGGTTTCGCACTTGGCGTGGTGCTTGCGGTGCACCGCGGTCCATTCCTTGGTGACCATAGCGGTGGTGAGCCAGGCCCAGAAACGGAAGAAGTGGGCCAGCACCGGGTGGAAATCGACGCCGCGGTGGGCCGCGCTGCGGTGCAGGTACAGGGTGACGGTGAAGATGGTGACCTGCACCACCACCAGGAAATAGAGGGCCATCTGCCAGTAACTGGCCTGCGTGAGGCCGCGGGCCAGCCAGTCGAACAACTCAGGGGACATCCAGGACTCCAAGGGGGTCGGGCGCTCTGGCCCGGTATCAGGGACGATGATGCCCGCCGTCGCCGGTGGCGTCACCCTCCGGCCTCGTATGGGGTTGGCGCCCGGCCTTCACAAGGGGCCGGGGCGGGCTCCAGGCGCTGGCGGGGCGACCGGCGGCGGGGCCGGCAGGTCGCGCACGTGCACGTCCAGCTGCGGGTAGGCGAAGCCGACGCCGTGCTGTTCGAACAGCTCCACCAGCCTCACGTTCAGCTCGTTGCGCACTGCCAGGCGGTCGGAAATGGCGCCCACGAACACCCGCAGCTCGAAATCCAGCGAGTTGGCGCCGAACTCCAGCAGCCAGCTGCGCGGCGCCGGCGATTCAAGCACGCGCGGGTTCTCGGCCGCGGCCTGGGCCAGCAGCCGGTGCACCAGGGCCGGGTCGGTGCCGTAGTCCACGCCCACCTTCACCACGATGCGGGTGGTTTCGTCGCTCAGCGTCCAGTTCACCAGCTGGCCGGTGATGAAGGTCTTGTTCGGGACCACGATTTCCTTGTTGTCGAAGTCCAGGATGGTGGTGGCGCGGGTGCGTATGCGGGTGACGGTGCCGTCGAGATTGTTCACCGTGATCACGTCGCCCACCCGGAACGGCCGCTCGAACAGCAGGATCAGGCCGGAAACGAAGTTGGCGAAGATCTCCTGCAGGCCGAAGCCCAGGCCCACCGTCAGCGCCGCCGCCATCCACTGCAGCTGGCCCCAGCGCAGGCCCAGCAGGCCCAGGCCGATGACGATACCCACCATCACGATGGCGTAGCGCGACACGCTGGTGATGGCGTAGCGCGAGGCCGAATCGATGTTCACCTTCGACAGCAGGCCGATCTCGAGCAGGCCCGGCAGGTTGCGCGCCGCCACCACGGTCAGCGCCAGCGCCACCACGCCCAGCAGCGCCGCCATCAGCGTGATGGGCACGGCGGTGGAGCCGCCGTCGGCCGCGGTTTCGGAAATCGACCACAGCACCACTTCGTCCAGGCGCGCGAAGGCCGGCATCACGCCGGACCACACCCAGGCCAGGCCCAGCACCAGCAGCACCAGCTTCACCGCGCGCAGCAGGCGGCGGGTCTGGGCGTTGACCTTGTCGAGCGCCAGGTCGGCGTCCACTTCCACCGGCAGCGCTTCGCCGCCGTCTTCATCGCCGCCGCCCTCGGCGCGCGCGACGGCCTCGGCTTCGCGCTTGAGTTCCAAACGGCGATAGGCCAGGCGGCGTTCGCCCAGCGCCGACCAGCGCGACAGCAGCCCGTGCAGCACCGCCACCGCGGTGAACACGCCGACGCTGGCGAACTGCGCGTCGAGCACGATGGCGGTGGAATACACGAAACCATCGATGGCCAGCGCCGCGCAGGCCAGCTGCGCGCCCGGCAGCAGGAAGCGCAGCGCGCGGCGCGAATTCGACGGCTCCAGCACCACGCCGCGGCGCATCCACAGCGCGTCCGGCGCCAGCAGCCGCCACAGTGCCCAGGCCGAGAGCAGCGAAGCCAGCACGATGCCCAGGCGCGCGGAAACATCAATGGCCAGGTCCTGCCCGCGCAGGAAGGCCAGCGCGACGATGAAATACAGCGGCAGCAGCCCGGCCATCAGCCAGGGCAGCCAGCGCTGCAGGGCCTCGCGGCGCGCCCGCACCCAGCGGAAGTGCGCATGCGCCAGGCCGCGCTCGCGCACCAGCCAGGCCAGGAAGGAAAGCGTGAACGCCGCCGGCGCCAGCGCCTGCAGCGCGCCGCCGAGCGAATCGCTGTACTTGCCGCGTTCACCCACCTGCTGCAGCAAATCGCCGGACAGCCACAGCGCGGCCGCACCGGGCAGTGCCGCCAGCACGGTCCAACCCAGGCTCTGCAGGGTGCGGCGGTAGCGGTCGTGGTACACGTCGCGCACGGCCTGGGCCAGGCCCTCCAGCCGCACGGGCGCGCGCCGGCGCAGCCACAGCAGGGCCAGCACCAGGACGACCGAGAACACGTAGCGCAGCGGGCGCTGCGCCACCGATTCCGACAGCAGCCGCGCGCTGGTGGCGAAGCGCGAGGGTTTCGCGAGGTCGAGTGCGCCTTCCGGCCAGCGGCCGAACCAGGCCGTGTCCACCGGCGGATGGCTGCGGATCCACAGCAGGTTGCGGTCGAGCAGCTGGCGCAGTTCGGTGGTGGACTGCAGGCGCGCCTGCAGGGTGCGTTCGGCCTGTTCGAGCGCCGCCACCTGGCGCCAGAGCAGCGGTTCGAGCCGGGCCGCGAGGTCGACGCGCGCTTCCAGCCAGGCACGCGCCGGGTCGTTGCCGGCGGCGCGGGCGGCGGGTCCGTCCTCGTCCTGGCGGGCCGGGTCGTTGGCGCGCAGCTGGCGGGCCAGCGCGGCCGGGTCGCCGAGTTCGCGCTGGGTTTCGTCCAGGGCGATCAGGCGCAGGCGCACGCCGGCGAGTTCCCTGCGCACCTCGGCCAGGCGTTCGGACAGCGCCGCTTCGCTGTCGAGCCGGCGCAGCACGGCCCACAGCCAGGTGCCCACCTGTTCGCTGCGGCCGCCGAGTTCCAGGCGGGTGCGGCTGTCGCGCAGGGCGGCGCGGTCGCGGGCCAGGGCCTGTTCCTGGGCCGCCAGCTTGCCTCGCTGGCCGGCGAGGGCTTCGTTGGCGGCCAGCAGTTCGCGAGCCAGGGCCAGGTTGTCGGCGGCGGCCGTGGCCAGCACGGCGTCGCCGGCGGGCAGCGCGACGGCGCGGGTTTCGACCTGGTCGGCCAGGGCCTGCAGGGCCTCGCGGCCCAGTTCGGCGATGCGCTGCTGCAGCAGGGCCAGGCGCGGCTCGTGCTGGGCCAGGCGCTGGCGCAGCACGCGCAGCTCCAGTTCCTGCAGGCGCTGGCGGGTGCCGGCGTAGTCCTGCTCGGCCTCGCGCAGCTGCAGTTCGGCCTCGGCGCGGCGGCGCTCGGCGGCCTGGCGCAGGCGGCGCGATTCGGTGAGCGCGGCCGGCTCGCCCTCGGTGGCCGGCACGGGCGCGGACAGGTCTTCGAGCCGGCGGCGCAGGTCGTCCACGCCCCCGACCGCACCGGCCGAGGGGGCCAGGGCGGCGCCCAGGTCGGAGGTGAGGCGGGCGATGCGGTCGCCCAGGCGCTCGGCTTCCAGCCGCTCCTGTTCCAGCAGGCGCTCAAGCAGCTCCACGTCGGAGGTGGCCGGCAGCCGGGCACGCCAGCGGGCTAGGGCCTGGCCGGGGTCCTGCTGCAGGTCGCGCTCGAATTCGGCGGTGCGGGCCGGGGCGTTGCCGGCCTCGGCGCGCAGGGCCTCGAACTGCTGGCGGAACTGGGCGGCGTCGCGGTCGGCGGCGGTGGCGGCGTCGAGGTTGTCGCTGGCGGCCTGGCGCTGCGGGTCGGCCAGCGTGGACAGGGCCCCGCGCAGGCTTTCCACCGGCCCGGAGGGCGCGGCCAGCAGGGCAGCGGGCAGGAGCAGCAGGGCCAGGCCCAGGGCAAGACGGGACACGGGGGGCGTAAGGCGCATCCGCCTAGGCTATGCCGCGCGCCGGGGCGCGGCAATTGACCCGCGCCGGGCCGGCTCTGCGACACTTCGCCCATGCCCGAATTGCCCGAAGTCGAAACCACCCGGCGCGGCCTGGCGCCGCACGTGGAAGGCCGCCTGGTCACCGGCGTGGTGCTGCGCCGCCCGGACCTGCGCTGGCCGATCCCGCCCGAAGTGGCCCGCGAACTGCCCGGCCAGCGCGTGCTGGGCGTGCGCCGGCGCGCCAAGTACCTGCTGCTCGACACCGCCCCCGGCAGCGCCCTGCTGCACCTGGGCATGAGCGGCATGCTGCGCGTGCTGCCCGCCGCCACGCCGGTGGCCGCGCACGACCACGTGGACCTGGCGCTCGATTCCGGCCGCGTGCTGCGCTTCACCGACCCGCGCCGCTTCGGCTGCCTGCTCTGGCAGCCGGCCGGCGAAACCCACGAGCTGCTGGCCCACCTGGGCCCCGAACCGCTGTCGGACGCCTTCGACGGCGACTATCTGTTCGAACTCAGCCGCGGCCGCAAGGCGCCGGTGAAGGCCTTCCTGATGGACCAGGCGGTGGTGGTGGGCGTGGGCAACATCTACGCCGCCGAGAGCCTGTTCCGGGCCGGCATCGCCCCGGGCCGGGCCGCCGGTTCGGTCAGCCGCGAGCGCTACCGGCGGCTGGCGGAGGCCGTGAAGACCATCCTGGCCCACGCCATCACCCGCGGCGGCACCACGCTGCGAGATTTTCTCAGCCCCGACGGCGCGCCCGGTTATTTCGAGCAGGAGCTGTTCGTCTACGGCCGGGAAGGCGAGAACTGCAAGGTTTGCGGCCGGGTTGTCCGCGATGGCCGCATGGGCAACCGCGCCACCGCCTGGTGCCCCGGCTGTCAGCGTTGAAGCCGGTGTCGCCCGCCTGCCACCCGCATTAGCTATAGTGTCGGCAACCCGCGCAGACGGGTTCCGGGGAAGCATGAACGACACCGCCGAAATCACCCAGTGGTTGAGCGCCGCCCGTGGCGGTGACAAGTCCGCGCTCGACCGGGTGCTGGCCACGCTCTACCGCGAATTGCACGGCATGGCCCGGCGCCAGCTCGGCGGCCAGCAGCACGGCCACACGCTCGACACCACCGCCCTGGTGCACGAGGCCTACCTCAAGCTCGCCGGCCGCGCCGAAGCCGAGTTCGAGGACCGCGCCCACTTCTTCGCCTACGCCGCCAGCGCCATGCGCTCGGTGGTGGTCGATTACGCCCGCCAGCGCATGGCGGTGAAACGCGGCGGCGACCTGCACCGCGTCACCGACCTGCCCGAGGACGCCGGCGGCGGCATGCGCCTGGACGAGGACATGCTGGGCCTGGACGTGGCGCTGAACAAACTCAATGCCCTCGACCCGCGCCTGGCCCAGGTGGTGGAGATGCGCTACTTCGCCGGCCTGTCGGAAACCGAGATCGCCGGCCTGCTCAAGCGCTCCGAGCGCAGCGTGCGCCGCGACTGGCAGAAGGCCCGCATGTTCCTGCTGGCCGCCCTGCAAGGCTGATCCGGGCACGCCCGCGTGGATACCGAGCGCTGGACCACGCTGTCGCTGCTGCTCGACGAACTGCTCGAGATGGAGCCGCCGGCGCGTGACCGCCGGCTCGGCGAAATCGCGCTGGCCGACGCGTCGCTCGGCGAGGAACTGCGCCGGCTGATCGCGCTCGAGGACGAACGGCCCGACTTCCTGGCCGAATCGGTGGTCGACGCCTCGCTGTTCGCGCCCCAGCCGGGGCAGTCCATCGGCCCCTACAAGCTCGAGCGCCCGCTGGGCGAAGGCGGCATGGGCCAGGTGTGGCTGGCGCTGCGCGCCGACGGCCTGTACCACCGCCGCGTGGCCCTGAAGCTGCTGCGCCCGGGCCTGGGCGACGCCGGCCTGCGCCAGCGCTTCACCCGCGAGCGGCAGATCCTGGCGCGGCTGGGCCACGCCCACATCGCCCGCCTGCTCGATGCCGGCGTGAGCAGCGACGGCCAGCCCTACCTGGCCCTGGACTACGTGCAGGGCGAACCGATCACCCAGTACGCCCAGCAGCTGAAGCTGCCGGTGCATGCGCGGTTGAAACTGTTCCTGCAGGTCTGCGCGGCGGTCAGCCACGCCCACGCCAACCTGGTGGTGCACCGCGACCTCAAGCCCTCGAACATCCTGGTCACCTCGGCCGGCGAGGTCTGCCTGCTCGATTTCGGCATCGCCAAGCTGCTCGACGAATCCCCCGGCGACACCACCGAAATCACCGGCACCGGCACGCGCGCCTTCACCCTGTACTACGCCGCGCCCGAGCAGCTGCGCCACGGCGTGATCACCACCATGACCGACGTGTATTCGCTCGGCGTGGTGCTCTACGAACTGCTGGTGGGCCGCAAGCCCTACGACCCGGCGCGCAGCACCGACGCGGCCTGGGAAGAAGCCATCCTCGGCGCCGACCCGGTGCGCCCCTCGCAGGCCGCCTACCGGCACGCGCGCGAAGCCGGCGACCCGCACCCGCGCCGGCTGTCGCACGAACTGGCCGGCGACCTCGACAACATCCTGCTCAAGGCCCTGGCCAAGGCGCCGGAGGACCGCTACGTCTCGGTCGAGGCCCTGGCCCAGGACCTGCGCCGCCACCTCGACGGCGAACCGGTGCTGGCGCGGCCGCAGAGCCTGGGCTACCGCGCGGCCAAGTTCGCGCGCCGCAATTCGGTGGCGCTGGGCGTGGGCGCCACCATCTCGGCGCTGGTGGTGGCGGCGCTGGGCTTCATGGCCTGGCAGACCGAACGTGCGCTGCAGGAAGCCGAACGCGCGCAGGCCATGCAGGACTTCGTCATCGCGCTGTTCGAAAACACCGAACAGGCCAACGGCGACGGCGGCCTGGACGCACGCACCCTGCTCGACGCCGGCGTACGCCGCGCCGACACCGAACTGCGCGGCCAGCCGCAGGCGCGCGCCGAACTTCTGGGCCTGATCGCGCGCCTGCGCCAGGGCCTGGGCGACGACCGCCAGGCGCTGGAGCTGCTCGACCGCCAGTCCGGCCTGCTGGGCGGCCTGCCCGGCGACGCGCCGGCGCGGCTGGGCGTGGAATCGGCGGCGCTGCGCGGCCGCAGCCTGCGCGCGCTGGGCCAGCCGGAAGTGTGCGTGCGCGCGCTGCTGCCCTGGCTGCCGGTGGCGCAGCAGCAGTCGGCGGCGCAGCCGCGCGCGACCGCGGAATTCCTGTCGCAGCTGGGCCGCTGCCACCGCCGCCTGGGCGGCCGCGAGGTGGCGCGCGACCTGTTCGGCCGCGCCCTGGCCCTGCGGGGCGCCGGCGACGCCAGCAAGGCGCTGCAGGCCGAGAGCCGCGCCGACCTGGCCGGCCTGCTGGCCGACGAGGGCCGTTACGAAGAAGCCGTCACCGCCATGCGCGAAGCGCTGGGCCTGCTGCGCGAAAGCGGCGGCGACCGCAACGCGCTCGGCGTGGAAGTCTGGCGCGAACTGGGCACCTTCCAGCGCGCGCTGGGCGACCCGGTGGAAGGCGAATCGTCCTACCGCCAGGCCCTGCAGATCGCACTCGACCGCTTCGGACTCAACCACCCGCTCACCACCGCCGTGCAGCGACCGCTGGGCGAACTGCTGGTGCAAACCGGCAAGCTCGAAGAAGCCTCGCGCCTGCTGGGCGCAGCGCACGAACGCCTGCTGGCGCGCTTCGGGCCCGAGCACCCGGAGGTGGCCGAGTCCTGGCACGAACTGGGCCGCCTGGCCTGGGAGCGCGCCGACCTGGCGCAGGCCGACGAAGCCTTGCAGCGCAGCCTGCAGCTGCGCCGCCGCGGCAACGAACTCGACCGCCACGTGGCCGTGCTGTGCGAACTGGCGCGCGTGCGCATGGCGCGCGGCCTGGACGACAACGCCGCGCTGCTGGCCAACGAATGCCTGCAGCTGTCGCGCTCGCAGGACCGCGCCCTGGCCACCCGCGCCCGCGGCCTGCTGGCCGAACTGGCCTGGCGCCGCGGCGACGCCGCCAGCTCGCGCCGCCTGCTCGAGGATGCCAGCGTGCACCTGGGCGACACCGACAGCCTGGCCCAGGCCGAACACACGCTGCTGGTGGCGCGGCTGGCGCTGCAACGCGGCGAACGGGCCGAGGCCGAGGCCCAGCTGGCCAGCCTGCGCACCCAGGCCCGCGCCCGCAACGCGGTGGCCGAGGCCTGGACCCTGCACCTGGACGCGCTGCAGGCCGAACTTCACTGCCGAGTCGGCCGCCTGGGCGACGGCAAGGACCTGCGCGCGGCCACCCTGACGCGCGCCGCCGAACGCCACCCGGAACGCCGCCGCCTGCAGGACGAACTGTCCGCCGAAGCCGCCAGCTGCGGCCGCGCCTGATTCAGTCGGCCGGCGTGCCCAGCGGCAGCTGCGGCTGCTGCAGGTCGATATGGCCTTCGCCGGCCATCACGCGCTTGAACTCGCCGCGGCTCACCGACACGTAGCGCTCGTTGCCGCCGATCTCCACCTGCGGGCCGTCGCTGATGGCACGGCCGTTTTCGTCCACGCGCAGCACCATGGTGGCCTTGCGGCCGCTGTGGCAGATGGTCTTGATCTCGACCAGGTTGTCGGCCCAGGCCAGCAGGTACTGGCTGCCTTCGAACAGTTCGCCGCGGAAGTCGGTGCGCAGGCCGTAGGCCAGCACCGGGATATTGAGCTTGTCGACGATTTCGGTGACCTGCCAGACCTGGCGCTTGGACAGGAACTGCGCCTCGTCCACCAGCACGCAGTGCAGCGGGCCGCGCGCAGCGATGTCGGCTTCTGTGAGCGCCTGCAGGTCGTCTTCGCGGGTGAACACCGTGCCGCGCGCCTGCAGGCCGATGCGCGAGGCGACCAGGCCTTCGCCGAAGCGGTTGTCCAGCTTCGGCGTGAGGATGAGCGTGCGCATGCCGCGCTCGTGGTAGTTGTGCGCGCTCTGCAGCAGCGTGGTGGTCTTCCCGGCGTTCATCGCCGAGTAGTAGAAGTAGAGCTTGGCCAAGGCACGGTCCCGCGGTGACGTGGCGCCATTATCGCTCAGTCTTCCGCGGCGGCGTCCCCGGCTTCGGGCTCGTCCTCGGGCAGCGGGGTGTCGGTGACCATCACCTCGCCCACGTCCACGGTGCCCTGGCCCACCACCTTCCAGTCGCGGTCCTGCCACTGCACGTACTGCTCGATATCCCAGAACTTCTCGTCGTAGTAGGCGGTGCCGTCCACCTGGGTGCTGCCGCCGGGCGTGGGGATGACGATGGTGAGCGCGCCCACCGAGCCGACGCGGCTGCCGGTGGTCTGGCGCTTGGCGAACCGCAGTTCGCGCGCCAGGCGCTCCTTGGCCACGGCGTCGCCGAATTCGTCGTATACGGCCGGGCCGATCTCGAGCGCGCGGGCGCGTTCGGCTTCGGTCAGTTCCTTCCAGAACTTTTCGCGCTTGACCAGCATCAGCGGGTAACCGCGCTCGGCGGCCAGGTCCATCCAGATGTAGCCGAGCACGCGGTCGGCTTGCACGCCGGTGCCGTTCCAGTACATCTCGGCCACCATGCCCTGCGAGGGTTTGTCGCTGTAGCGGGCGGCGCGGCGGAAGCGGGTCATCGCCTCTTCGTAGTCGCCCTTGCGGTAGGCGGCCAGGCCGCTGAGGCGGTAGCGCAGGTCGGGGTGCGCGCCGAGGAAGCCGCCCGAGGAGATGATCGCGCGGTCCTCGGGGTTGTCGGCCTGGGCCAGCACGGGCGTGGCGGCGGCCAGCATCAGCAGGGTGGCGCAGGCGAGGGCGATCGGTCGCATCGGGGGCTCGTTCCTTGGGGGTCGGGGGACGTGGCGAACCTTGCCACCGTGGCAGGTCGGTGGCATGGGCCACCCGTCATGCCGCGGGGTCGGGTTCCGGCAGGCCCAGCAGTTCCAGCGCGCGCCGGAATTCCGCGTCCGCCGGCGCCACGGCGATGATGCGGCGGCCGTCGTGAGGATGCGGAAAAGACAGGCGCCAGGCGTGCAGCAGCATGCGGTGCACGCCGCGCATGCGGAAGGCCTGGTTGTGGCGGCCGTCGCCGTGGCTCGAATCGCCCGCCAGGTGGTGGTGGATGTGTTTCAGGTGCCGGCGGATCTGCCGGAAGCGGCCGGTTCGCGGCGTGCACTGCAGCAGGGCGTATCGCGAGCTGGGGTGCTGCTGGCTGGGCCAGTCCACTTCGGCGGTGGCGAGCGTGCGGTAGTCGGTGACGGCGGGCTTTTTTACCGGCTTGCCGGGGCCGCCGTCGAGCGGGTGGTCGATGGTGCCGGCGGCGGGCTCGGGCCAGCCGCGGCAGACGGCCAGGTAGTCCTTGGTGAACTGTTCCGACATCAGGCTGCGGCCCAGGGCCGAGGCGGTGTCGCGGTCGAAGGCCAGCAGCAGGCAGCCGCTGGTGGCGCGGTCGAGCCGGTGCACCAGGAACACCGGCTTGCCGAACTGCTCGCGCAGGCGGTCGGCCATGAAGTCGGTCTCGCCGCGCGCCAGCGCACTGTCGTGCACCATCAGCCCCGCCGGCTTGGCCACCACCGCCAAGCGCTCATCCCCCCACACCACGGAAATGGGGTCAGAGAACATATTTGTTTGAAACGCTAATGTTCTCTGACCCCATTTTTCAGCGGCGGGGCCAGGCGGCGAGGAAGGCGCCGAAGGCGCCCAGGCCGGCGATGGCGGCGGCGGCCGGGATGCCGGCCAGGCGCGGGCCGCCGGCTTCGAGCGCGTACAGCACCGCGGCCACGATCATCAGGCCGGTGCCGAGGATGGCGTACACGGTCTGGCGCTGGCCGGCGCGGGAGATGCGCGCCAGCTCGGCCAGGTCCTCGCTGCGCATGTGCAGCGAATGGTCGCCGCGCACCTGCTGGGCCAGGAAGTCGTGCACCAGGCGCGGCATGTCGGGCGCGTGCGTCACCAGTTCCGGCAGGCGCTTGCGGAATTCGGCCGCCAGCGTGGCCGTGCTGTAGCGCTCCCGCAGGATCTTTTCCAGCACCGGCCGCGCCTCGGCCCAGATGTCGAGCCTGGGGTCGAGCAGCCGGCCCACGCCTTCGATGTTGAGCAGGGTCTTCTGCAGCAGGATCAGCTGCGGCTGCAGCGTGAGCTCGTAGCGCTGCGCGGTCCTGAACAGCTTCACCAGCACCTCGCCCAGCGAGATCTCGCTCAGCGGGCGGGTGAAGTAGGGCTCGCACACCGCGCGCGTCGCGGCTTCCAGTTCGTCGATGCGCACCGTGGCCGGCATCCAGCCCGCTTCGACGTGCAGCTCGGCGATGCGCCGGTAGTCACGCTGGAAGATGGCCATGAAGTTTTCGGCCAGGTAGTACTGGTCGCGCCGCGTGAGCTGGCCGACGATGCCGAAATCGATGGCGATGTAGCGCGGGTTGGCCTTGCGCGCCGGGTCGGCGTCGACCCAGATGTTGCCGGCGTGCGCGTCGGCGTGGAAGAAGTTGTCGCGGAACACCTGCAGGTAGAACACCCGCACGCCGCGCGCCGCCAGGGCCTTGCGGTCGATGCCGGCGGCATCGAGCGCGGCGACGTCGTCGGAAGGAATGCCGCGCACCCGCTCCATGGTCAGCACGGTTTCGCTGGTGTGGTTCCAGAACACCTCGGGCACGTACAGCTCGTCGCTGCCTTCCCAGGTGCGACGCATCAGGCTGGCGTTGGCGCCTTCGCGCTGCAGGTCGAGTTCGGCGTAGAGCGTGGATTCGATTTCCGACACCACTTCCTGGGCGCGGATCTTGTCGGCGCGCGGGTGGTGGCGGTCGGCCAGCGCCGCCAGCGTGCGCAGCAGGGCGATGTCGTCGGCGATGCGCTCGCGGATGCCGGGGCGCAGCACCTTCACCACCACCTCGCGGCCGTCGTGCAGGCGCGCGGCGTGCACCTGGGCGATGGACGCCGAGGCCAGCGGCGTGAGTTCGAACTCGGCGTAGAGCTCGCCGATCGGATGGCCGAGTCCGGCTTCCACGCGCGCCCGCGCCTGTTCGCCCGGGAAGGGCGCCACGCGGTCCTGCAGCAGCGAAAGCTCTTCGGCGATGTCCGGCGGCAGCAGGTCGCGGCGGGTGGAGAGCACCTGGCCGAACTTCACGAAGATGGGGCCGAGCTCCTGCAGGGCCAGGCGCAGGCGCTTGCCGCGCGGCGCGTCGTCGTCGCTGGCGCGGCGGGTGATGGGACGCAGCAGCCAAAGCCAGCGACCGACGGCGGTGTCTTCGAGCAGCGAATCCAGCCGGTGCCGCAGCAGCACCCGCACGATGCCCAGCGCGCGCCAGCTGCCGCGCAGGCCGCTCATTCGGCGTTCCCCGGCAGGCGCGCGACGCGGGCGGCCAGCCGCTCGACCTGGTCGCGCAGTTCGTCCACGTCGTCGTGGAAGGCGGCCAGTTCGGCCTTGCCGACCAGGTCGCGGGATTCCTCCGTGAGGTAGTCGACGGCTTCGCGGGAGAGGTTCTTCGCCAGCGTGGCACCGCCGCGCAGGGCCTCGCGCAGCACGCGTGCGGCCTGCGGGCCGAACACCGGGCCCAGCAGGTCGGCGAAGGGTTTGTCCCAGTCGGGGTCGAAACGTTCGGCCAGGCGCTGCAGCTGGCGGGCCAGCTCGGCGTCGCCGTTCAGGCGGACCTTGCCCACCGGCGGCGCGCCGGGCGGGCGCAGGAAGGGCAACTGCGAGAGCACGCCGGAAATCGTCGCGCGCACGCCCAGGTCGGGTTCTTCACGGGGCGGGCCCACCTTCAGCCGGCCCTCGTGCACGGACAGTTCGAGCGCGATCGGCGGGGCTTCCAGCGCCAGGCCAATGCGCCGGCCACCCAGGCGCGCGAGCGCGTGGCCGGTGTCGGGGTCCAGGGCGACCAGCCGGTTCAAGGCCTGTTCCAGCGCACGGCCGGCCAGGGGCTTGAGGGCGTCGAAGGGGGAAGCGGCGGGGGCGGTCATGCCGCCATTCTAGCGGGGCCGCGCCCCCGGACAGGCCCCGCCCCCGGGGGGCGCATAGAAGCACAAACCCACGG